>JBGOTT010000086.1:0-12655 GCA_041476585.1 Gammaproteobacteria bacterium
CAGCGCGGCGTGCCCTGGGGCATGTCGGAGTCCGGGTACAACACGGTCGATGCGGCGCTCAACTATCAGTACCGCGCCTTCGGCGTGCCCGGCCTCGGCCTCAAACGCGGCTTGAGCGAGGACCTGGTGATCGCGCCGTATGCCACGGCGCTCGCGCTGATGGTGGCGCCCGAAGCGGCCTGCGAGAATCTGCAACGGCTCGCCCGCGACGGCATCCTCGGACGATACGGCTTTTACGAGGCGATCGACTACACGCCGTCGCGTCTGCGCCGCGCCGAAACGAGCACCGTCGTGCGCTCGTTCATGGCCCACCACCAGGCGATGAGCCTGCTCGCTCTCGCCCATCTGCTGCTCGACCGGCCGATGCAGCAGCGCTTCGCTTCCGATCCGCTGTTTCAGGCGACCCTGCTGCTGCTGCAGGAACGGATCCCGAGAGCCAGGGCGTTGTATTCGAACATTCCCGAGTGGGTGGATTTTCGCGCCATTTCAGACATTCCGGAGATGCCGGTGCGCATCTTCAACACCCCCGATACGCGCATACCGGGCGTACAGCTGCTGTCCAACGGCCGCTATAACGTGATGATCACCAACGCCGGCGGCGGCTACAGCCGGTGGAAGGACCTGGCCGTCACACGCTGGCGCGAGGACGGCACCAGCGACCACTGGGGCACGTTCTGCTATCTGCGCGACGTGACCCGCGGCAAGTACTGGTCTACCGCGTTTCAGCCGGCGCTGACGCGCGCCGACAGCTACGAAGCGATCTTCACCGAGCAGCGGGTGGAGTTTCGCCGCCGCGACCGGGATTTCGAAACGCATACCGAGATCGTGGTGTCGCCGGAAGATGACATCGAACTGCGCCGCGTGCACATCACCAACCGCGCCCGCGCGCGCAGGGCGATCGAAGTGACCAGCTATGCGGAGGTGGTGCTCGCCCCCCCGTCCGCGGACGCCCTGCACCCGGCATTCAGCAACCTGTTCGTGCAAACCGAGATCGTTTCCGCGCGGCAGGCCATCCTGTGCACGCGCCGGCCACGCTCGCGCGGCGAGCCGACGCCGTGGATGTTGCACCTGATGGCGGTGCATGGCGCGGACGTGGAAGCGGTTTCGTATGAAACGGACCGCGCGCGCTTCATCGGCCGCGGCAACAGCGTGGCCGCGCCGCAGGCGCTGCGCGATCCCGCCCCGCTCTCGGGCAGCCAGGGCTCGGTGCTCGATCCTATCGTCGCGATCCGGCAGCGCATTGCTCTCGACGCGGAACAGACGGTCACGCTCGATCTGGTGACCGGGATCGGCGACAGCCGCGCCGCCTGTCTCCAGCTGGCCGAGAAATACCACGATCGGCGGCTCGCCGATCGCGCGTTCGAGATGGCCTGGACGCACAGCCAGGTCGCGCTGCGGCAGATCAATGTCACCGAGGCCGAAGCGCAGCTGTTCGGGCGGCTGGCCAGCTCGATCATCTACGCGAATGCGTCGCTGCGCGCCGAGGCGAGCGTGATTGCGAAAAACCGGCGCGGGCAATCCGGTTTGTGGGGATACGCGATCTCGGGGGACTTGCCGATCGTGCTGGTGCAGATCAAGGACCCGGCGAACATCGAACTGGTGCGCCAGCTGGTCCAGGCCCATGCCTACTGGCGCCTGAAGGGATTGGCGGTCGACCTGGTGATCTGGAACGAAGAGCGCGGCAGCTACCGCCAACTGCTGCACGACCAGATCATGGGGCTGATCGCCGCAGGCGTGGAAGCACATGTCATCGATCGGCCGGGCGGAATCTACGTGCGATCGGCCGATCAGATCTCGGACGAGGACCGGATCCTGCTGCAAGCGGTGGCACATGCAGTCTTCACCGACAGCCAGGGAGCCCTCGCGGAACAGAGCAAGCGCCGCGCCCCGGCCGAACCGGCCATTGCGCGCTTCACAGCGACCCGCACGCGCAGCGCCGAACCGGCGCCGGTCGCGGCGCAGTTTGCCGATCCGCCGCGGCGGGATCTGATCCTGTTCAACGGACTCGGCGGCTTCACGGCCGACGGGCGCGAATATGTGATCACGACCACGCACGAGCAGGCAACGCCGGCCCCGTGGGTGAACGTACTCGCCAATCCGAATTTCGGCTGCGTGCTTTCCGAGAGCGGCGCCGCCTACACCTGGAGCCAGAACGCGCACGAGTTCCGCCTCACGCCGTGGCACAACGACGCCGTCAGCGATTCGAGCGGCGAGGCCTTCTACCTGCGCGACGAAGAGACCGGGTACTTCTGGTCCCCGTGCCCGCTGCCCTGCCGTGGCGCGGGCCCCTACACCAGCCGGCACGGATTCGGCTACAGCGTGTTCGAGCACAGCGAGGAAGGCATCAGCACCGAGCTGTCGGTCTACGTCGCCCTCGACCTCCCGGTCAAGTTTGCGGTCCTGGAGGTGCGCAATGCCTCGGGCCGCTCGCGCCGGCTCTCCGCAACCGGCTATGTGGAATGGGTGCTGGGTGATCTGCGGCCCAAATCGAGCATGCACGTGGTCACCGAAATCGATCCGAACAGCGGCGCGCTGCTCGCGCGCAACGCCTACAACCCCGAGTTCGCCGAGCAGGTCGCCTTCTTCGACGTCGACGACGTGACGCGAAGCATCAGCGGCGATCGCACGGAATTCATCGGGCGCAACGGCACGCTGCGCAGCCCGGCCGCGCTCGCGCGGGTGCGGCTCTCGGGCAAGTTGGGCGCGGCCATGGACCCCTGCGCGGCGATCCAGGTTCCATTCGAACTCCCCGACGGGCAGTCGCGCAGGATCATCTTTCGCATGGGCGTCGGGCGCGGCGCCGACGACGCCAGCGGCCTGGTGCTGCGCCTGCGCCGATCCGGCACCGCCCGCGCAGCGCTCGAAGCGGTCCGGCAATACTGGCGCAATACCCTCGGCGCCGTCCAGGTCGAGACACCGGACCCGTCGCTCAACGTGCTGTGCAACGGCTGGCTCGTCTACCAGACGATGGCGTGCCGCCTGTGGGGCCGCAGCGGCTACTACCAGTCGGGCGGCGCCTTCGGTTTTCGCGATCAGCTGCAGGATGTCATGGCGCTCGTGCACGCCGATCCGAAACTGATACGCGAGCACCTGCTGCTGTGCGCGTCGCGCCAGTTTCTCGAAGGCGATGTGCAGCACTGGTGGCACCCGCCTTCGGGCCGCGGCGTGCGCACCCACTGCTCGGACGATTTCCTTTGGCTGCCGCTGGCGACCTGCCGCTATGTACTGTGCACCGGCGACCGCGCCGTATTGAAGGAGCAGGTTCAGTTCCTGGACGGCCGCGCGGTGAGCCCCGAGGAGGATTCGTACTACGACCTGCCGCTGCGCTCGGGCGAAACAGCGAGCCTTTACCAGCACTGCGCGCGGGCGATTCTGCTGGGCTTGAGGTTCGGCGAGCATGGCTTGCCGCTGATGGGCACCGGCGACTGGAACGACGGCATGAACCTGGTGGGCATGCACGGCAAGGGCGAGAGCATCTGGCTCGCGTTCTTCCTGTACCAGGTGCTGACCCAGTTCGGCACGCTCGCGCGCCGCGAAGACGATGCGCCCTTCGCCGAACGCTGCGAAACCGAGGCGGCCCGGCTGCGCGCGAACATCGAGAAGCACGGCTGGGATGGCGGGTGGTATCGCCGCGCCTACTTTGACGACGGCACGCCGCTCGGCTCGTCCGCCAATCCCGAATGCCAGATCGATTCCATCGCGCAGAGCTGGTCGGTGTTGTCCGGAGCGGGCGCCGGCGAGCGCTCGCGGCTGGCCATGAATGCGCTCGACCAGCGCTTGGTGCGACGGGATCACGCGCTGATCCAGCTGCTCGATCCGCCCTTCGACAAGTCCGCGATGAATCCCGGCTATATCCGCGGTTACGTGCCGGGCGTGCGCGAGAACGGCGGGCAGTACACGCATGCGGCGATCTGGGCGACGATGGCGTTCGCGACCCTGGGCGACGCTTCGCGCGCCTGGCAACTGCTCGCGATGATCAATCCGGTGAATCACGGCACGTCGCGTGAGCGGATCGCCGTCTACAAGGTGGAACCCTACGTCGTCGCAGCCGACGTCTATGCAGTCGAGCCGCATACCGGCCGCGGCGGCTGGACCTGGTACACCGGTTCGGCCGCCTGGATGTACCGGCTCATCGTGGAATCACTGCTGGGATTGAAACTGGCGGCGGACAAACTGCATTTCGCCCCCTGCCTGCCGGCCGACTGGCCGGCGTTCCGGCTGCACTACCGCTTCCGGGAGACCCCCTATCACATCACCGTCCGGCAAACCTCCGGCACCGACGCCGGGATGACCGTGAGCGTGGACGGCGTTGTGCAATCAGAGCCGACGATACTTCTGGTCGACGATCGGCGGGAGCACAACGTCGAGGTGACGCTGGCTCGCCAGATCACGGGGATTTTGCAGGCGGCGGGCGAATAGCGGAAGCGGGTGGAGCAACGGGCTTCTTCGGTTGCTTGGGTTTCTTGGCTTCACGGTTGCTTCGTTGTTGACCTTTCGGCATTCGAGTTCTCCTGAGGCGTCGACAGCATCATGAACCGCGGGAAATCCGCGGAGCTTTAAGCAAGACCGGCTCGACCTGAGCCACATCCTTCCCGTCGGTGAGCCAGACGTGCCCGTCCTGGATCGTGCATTGCAGCCGCATGTTGCGTTGGGCGAGCCCGGCCATCGCCCGGCTGGACTCCGTCGGCACTTCCACCACGGTGAGGTTGGCAGCGCGATCGAGTTTGTCGCGCCCATGGTCCCACCATAGTCGCGAGCGCTGACCGCCATAGCTGTAGACAGTCACTTTTGCAGCGCGACCGCAGGCTTTGCGGATGGACTTCTCGTCCGGCAGACCCACTTCGATCCACAGTTCGATCGCGCCCGTCAGATCCTTTTGCCAGAGATCGGGTTCGTCATCCGCACTCAATCCGTGGCCGAACGCCAGCGCCTCGCCTGCATTCAGCGCAAACGCCAGCAGCCGCACCATCATGCGCTCGTCGGTCTCCGCAGGATGGCGCGCAAGCGTGAGCGCGTGATCCTGGTAGTAGTTGCGGTCCATGTCGGCGATCTGCAGTTCGGCCTTGAAGATCGTTGCCTTGAGTGCCATGGGCTTTCAGCGACTCAAGCAGCCAAGCCCTTTTTCAGCAGTTCCGCCACCACCTCGTTCAGTCCGGTCCGGCTTTCCTGCGCCCGGGCGTGGATCTGTTTCACCAGTTCGCCGTTCAGCTTGACCGCGAAGGACACCAGGCCCTGGGCCTGATCGAGCTTGCGCCGCTCACGCCGGTCGGGAATGGCCGCCGAATCCTTGCCGAAGCGGGCGGGCGTGGGAGCCAGCCTCATCCGGTCATTGATGCTCGAGCCTTTGATTCTTTCCAGGTCGGCTTTTTTCATTACTCGGGTTTCCCGTTCAATCGGCGAGGGTGCATTCTACGCAGGTTCGCTACCTGCGCCATACGCTCGCCAGCCACGGCTGCCGTTCCCGCGCCAGCCCCGCGGGACGGTAATAGTGGTCGAGTTCGACGAATCCGGCGGCCGACATGTAGCCGCGCCAGGTTTCGAGATCGTAATACGCGCCGTAGCGGCCGCCGTTCCAGCCTTCCTCGTTTTGGCCGTGCGGGTTCGACGCGAACAGGACGCCGCGCGGTTTCAGGGTTGCGTGCAGTTCCAGCAACACGCGCGGCAATTCCTGGCTCGGCACGTGAAACAGCGCGGCGTTGGCGAACACGCCATCGAAGTGCTGATCGGGCAGATCGAGCTTGAGGAAATCCTGCTGCCACACTTCGCAGCCGCTGTGCGCGCGCGCCATCACGGCGAAGCGCCAGGCGCCTTCCAGACCTGTCGCCCGATGACCTAGTTCGGTAAACACCTTGAGGTCGCGTCCCGGCCCGCAACCGAGATCGAGGATCGCGAACGGCGGCTCGCCCTCGATATGCTGCAACAGCGCCTCGATGTTCTGGCTGACATTGTGCTCGCGCGTGCCTTCCCAGAAGTCTTCCGCGCTCCGGTTGTAATGCTCCAGCGTGAGGCTGGCGGCTTTCTCCACGTCTTCGCGACCGAGTTTCATGATCCATCCTACAACGATGAAACCGCATTCCGTCGCAGGGTTGAAAATTCGCGTGGTTTCAATGACCTCGGGTCAGATTGTGCTGGTCTCAACGAACCCGTTCCGTACGCTGGCGCACATACGGTGCATGCTGCCGACAGTAATCTCTGCAGCGGTTTGCGCAAGGGCGGAGAGATCCGTGGCCAGCTGAATCCTTGATCAAGCGCCGCAGGCTATGCACGATCGCATCCGAGGTGATAATCTTTTCCTTTCTGCCTGCTTCCGTTTGATCACGGAGAGGACGGTTCCGGTGCAGCACACAGAGGGGTCACCGAGGAGATCAGAGGGCGATCCCGATACGCCGCGTGATCTCCAAGCCTTTGCCGATGCGGGGCTTCGTCCCGCACCGCCGGGCGCAACGCCGGAGGCCGCACCCGCCTCGATCGACGGCCGGCTGTTGCGCTACATGCTCCAGTCGCTCGGCGACCCGCCGGTGCGCGTCAGCCTCTGGAACGGCGAAACGCTTGCGCCCGGGTCCGGCGACTCAATTGCACTCGTGCGGATCGCGAACCGCGCGAGCCTGCTGAAGCTGCTGGCCGACCCGGAGTTCCAGTTCGGCGAATGCTTCTGCGACGGCTCGGTCGAGGTCGAAGGCGACCTGGTCAGGTTGCTCGAAATCCTGATCCGCGCGCTGTCCGACACTGCATCGTCGGCCCCCACGCCGCGCCGCGTCATCGAGCGGTTCCGGCGGCGTCGCGCCAACACACCCACGGTCTCGCGCGACAACATCCGGCACCACTACGATCTCGGCAACGAGTTCTACAACCTCTGGCTCGATCGGCAACTGTCGTACACCTGCGCGTATTTCCCGGCGCCGGACATCACGCTCGAACAGGCGCAGATCGCCAAGATGGACCACGTCTGCCGCAAACTCAGGCTGCGGCCGGAGGAAACGGTCGTCGAAGCCGGCTGCGGCTGGGGCGCGCTGGCGCTGCACATGGCCACGCACTTTGGCGTCCGGGTCAAGGCGTTCAACATTTCACGCGAGCAGATCGCCTACGCGACCGAACGCGCCCGCGCCCTTGGTGTCGGGGAGCGCGTCGAGTTCATCGAGGACGATTACCGCAACATCCGCGGGCGCTTCGACGCGTTCGTCTCGGTCGGCATGCTCGAGCACGTCGGGCGCGAGAACTACCGCGAGTTGGGCAGCCTCATCGACCGGGTACTGCAGCGCGACGGCCGCGGGCTGATCCACAGCATCGGCCACCTGCGGCCGGATCCGTTGAACGCATGGATAGAGAAACGGATTTTCCCGGGGGCCTACCCGCCTTCGCTGCGGGAGATGCTGGAAGTTCTCGAACCCTGCAGCTTCTCGGTTCTCGACGTGGAGAACCTGCGCCTGCATTACGCGCTGACGCTTGAGCACTGGCTGCGGCGGTTTGACGATGCGCGCGAGCGCGTGAAAGAAATGTACGACGAGCGCTTCGTGCGCACCTGGCGGCTGTACCTGTGCGGGGCGCAGGCCGCGTTCAGGGCGGGCGAAATGCAGTTGTTCCAGGTGCTGTTCGCGCGCGGACGCAGCAACCAGGTGCCGTGGACCCGGGCGCACCTGTACGACCGGCAGGCAGAACGAGGTAATGGCCGCGGAAACCTGTGACGTCCTGATCGTCGGCGGAGGTCCCGCGGGTTCCACCTGCGCATGGCAGCTGCGCCGCGCCGGCCTCGACGTGCTGGTGATCGACAAGCAGGTTTTTCCGCGCGACAAGGTGTGCGCGGGCTGGATCACCCCGGCGGTGGTCGAGTCGCTCAAGCTCGACCTGGACGACTACGCGCAGGGGCGCGTGATGCAGGCGATCCGCGGCTTTCGCATCGGCACCATCGGCGGCGCGGAATCCGAAACCCGTTACGGGGGGCCGGTGAGCTTCGGCATCCGGCGCTGCGAGTTCGACGATTACCTGCTGCGCCGCTCAGGCGCGCGCCTGCAATCCGGCGAGCCGGTGAAAAGCATGCAGCGCGAGGGCGGCACGTGGCTGGTCAACGGCAGGATCAGGACCCCGCTGGTGGTCGGTGCCGGCGGGCATTTCTGTCCGGTCTCGCGCATGCTCGGCGTGGAGCCCGGGGGCAGCCAATCCATCGTGGTAGCACAGGAAACGGAATTCCGGCTGCCGGAGCGTGAGCGCAGCGAATGCGGCATCGAGCAGGACGTGGTGCAGCTGTATTTCTGCGCGGACCTCAAGGGGTACGGCTGGTGCTTTGCGAAAGGCGATTACCTCAACGTCGGCCTCGGACGCGAAGACAGCCGCGGACTCCCCGAGCACGTCGAGCAGTTCCGCGGCTGGCTGCGGCAGCGCGGCGGCATTCCGCGCGACCTGCCGGGAAAATTCAATGGCCACGCGTACCTGCTGTACCCGGATTCGCGCCGCAAGCTTTTCGACGATGGCGTGATCCTGATCGGCGACGCCGCGGGCCTCGCGTATTCGCGCAGCGGCGAGGGCATTCGTCCTGCGATTGAATCCGCGCTGATGGCAGCCGAGATCGTGCTCGCTGCGGCGAGGCAATACCCGCGCGCGAAACTCGCGCCTTACGCCGACCGCCTGGCGCAGCGCTTCGGCCGGAGGATTCCGGACCAGGAAGCCGCAGCATGGCTGCCACAAGGACTCAAGCAGTCCCTGGCGGCGAGGCTGCTCTCGACGAGCTGGTTCGCGCGCAACGTGGTCATCGATCGCTGGTTCCTGCACTCCAAGCAGCCCGCGCTGCTGCCGGGCTAGGCGCATGGAACCGAACAACGGGAACATCGCGCGCCTGGTGCGCGAACTGCTGATCGAACTCGGCGAAGATCCCGCGCGCGAGGGGCTGGATAAAACCCCCGAGCGGGTCGCGAAAGCATTGACCTTCCTCACCTCGGGGTACCGCACCGATGCCAAGCAGTTGATCAATGGCGCGTGTTTCACGCAGAAGACCAGCAGCATGGTCATCGTCAAGGACATCGAGGTCTACAGCATGTGCGAGCACCACATGCTGCCGTTCTTTGGCCGCTGCCATATCGGTTATATCCCGAGCGGACGCGTGTTCGGCGTGAGCAAGCTGGCGCGGCTGGTGGACATGTACGCGCGGCGGCTGCAATTGCAGGAGCGCCTGACCGAACAGATCTCCCGGGTGGTCATGGAGTCGATCGACGCCAAAGGCGTCGGTGTGATGATCGAGGCGCGCCACCTGTGCATGATGATGCGCGGAGTGGAGAAGCAGAACTCGACGATGGTGACCTCGTCCGTGCTGGGGGTATTTCGCGACTCGTTGCCGACGCGGGAGGAATTCCTCTCGCTGATCGGCCGGCGCGCGGCGTAGCGCAAAGACTGAGGGCTCAGCGGTTTTCGCAGCTCACGAGTAGCAACGCAAGCGATGTGAGAACTCCATCAGCGGCCGGATTCCGCTTGCTTCGGCGCGCTGGCACCAGTCCTGGAGTTGCCTGACAAGCTGCTCCTGCGAGGCCATCGAGCGCATCCACAGCGCGGCAAGTTCGCGGCGCATGACGTACGCCGTGCGCAACGGCAGGGAAATCAACAAGCCTTTCTCGACCTCGATGCGCTGGAATTCCGGGAGGTTTCGTTCGTCGCGAAACAGCCAGCGCTTCAGGTTCCGCAGCACCCGCGCATCGTGGGGCGCGGACTCCCGCAGCGTGCCGAGTTCCTCGGCATAAGTGCGCTTCAGCGATTCGCGGTAGCTCGCGATGACATCATGGCGATGCTCGATCACCGCTTGCAGCATCGGCAGGTCCGCAACCGGCCTGGCCGCGACAAAACGCGGGACCGGCGCGAGATGCCTGACCTGCGCAAGCCCGAGCGCCTCCAGCACCCTGATGTAGAACCAGCCGAGGTCGAACTCGTAGGGCTTGCTCGAGAACTTGGCCGACGTGGCGTGGGCATGGTGGTTGTTGTGCAGCTCCTCGCCGCCGATGAGGGCGCCCAGCGGCAGCATGTTGGTGCTGGCGTCTTCGGTGGACCAATTGCGATAGCCAAAATAGTGCCCTACGCCGTTGATCACTCCGGCCGCCCAGAACGGGATCCACACGATCTGCGTGATGAAGATCAGCACGCCGGGGACGATGCCGAACAGGGTTACGTCGGCCAGACCCATGAGCGTCAGCCCGGACACGACGTACTTCGAATAAATGTTGCGCTCGAGCCAGTCATCCGGCGTTCCCCGGCCGTAACGCTCGATCGTGCTGCGATCGGCCGACTCCTCGACGTAGAGGAGCACCCCGCCCCACAGAACGCGGTTGATGCCCAGCACCTGCGGGCTGTGCGGGTCCTCGGCGGTTTCGCACCGGGCGTGGTGCTTGCGGTGGACGGCGACCCATTCCCTCGTTCGCATGCCCGTGGTCAGCCACAGCCACAACCGGAAAAAGTGGCTGATGGCCGGGTGCAGGTCCAGCGCGTGGTGCGTCTGTTGGCGGTGCAGGAACAACGTCACGGCGACGATGGTGACGTGCGTCAAACCCAACGCCACCGCCGCGTAGCCCCACCAGGGCAGGTCGAAGACACCGGAAAACAGGACCTGACTCATCGCGTGATTCGTTTATGGGTCGGAACTGGCAGATTCTGAACAGTCATTTTATCATTATGGCCTATCGCACCGCTTTGCTCTGCGCGCCAGCACACATAGCGCAAGATACAATCGGGTCGCCTTGAGGAAAACGCGAATCTCAAGCAGGATCCGGGCATGCGCTACGAACTCTATTACTGGCCTTCCATCCCCGGGCGCGGGGAATTCGTCCGCCTCGCGCTGGAGCATGCCGACGCGGACTACGTGGATGTCGCGCGCCGGCCGGGAGGCACGCCAATGTTCGAGCGCTTCCTCAAGGACCGATCGACGAAACGGCCGCCTTTCGCGCCGCCTTTTCTGAAGGCCGGCAAGCTCGTTATCGGGCAGACTGCGAACATCCTGCTTTATCTCGGCGCCCGCCACGGCCTCGCGCCGAGGGCCGAGGCAGGCCGGCTCTGGGTCCACCAGCTGCAGCTCACGATCGCCGATTGGCTGGTCGAAGTACACGACACCCATCACCCGATCTCGGCAGGCCTTTACTACGAAGAGCAGAAACGGGAAGCAAAGCGGCGCGCTGCCGATTTCGTGACCCAGCGCCTGCCGAAGTTCCTCGGCTATTTCGAGGAGGTGCTGAGACGCAATCCGACGCGCTCAGGGTGGCTCGCCGGAACATCGATAACCTACGCAGACCTGTCGCTGTTCCAGATGACGGCCGGGCTGCGCTATGCGTTTCCGCGCGCGATGGCGAAGCGGGAACGCAGATACCCGCGGGTGGCCGCACTGCACGAGCGCGTTGCAGCGCGCCCTCGCATCGCCGCGTATCTCGCGTCGAATCGGCGCATCGCTTTCAACCAGGACGGCATCTTCCGCCACTATCCGGAGCTCGATCCGTCATGACCGAAAACCATCACCGAATCGGGCCTGAAAGTTTAGGCGCCCCGCTTCGTCGCGCTTTCGCCGGGCGCGTGCCGCCGTAGACAAGATGCTGCACGACCTCGAACGCGCGCGGCTCGCCGAAGTGCTGCCCAAGTCGCACGCGCTGCAGACCATGTATTCGATGCGCCACGAACTGGCCGCGGTATGGGACCGCTCCACGGCCTCGCGCGAGCAACTCGTCAGGCAGCTACAGGACTGGTGCCGGCACGCGGCGTTGGCCCTGCTTTCGGTGCTCGCGCTGGCGGGCTGCGGCGATGCGCCGCCGCCCAAGGCCCCCGCCGCCGCGGAATTCAAGACGGCAGCGGTAGAGATCCGCGAGGTCGACCTGACCTACTCCGCCGAAGCCGTGATCGAGGCGGTGCGCCAGTCGACGGTGTCGGCGCAGATCTCCGGCCGGATCGTGGAACTGCGCTTCGATGTCGGCGACTACGTAAAGAAGGGCGAGGTCATCGTGCGCATCGACGAGCGCGCCGCCGGCCAGGCGGTCGCCGCAAGCGAGGCGCAGGTGCGCGAGGCGGACGCGGCGGCACGCAACGCGCGCGCCCAGTTCGAACGCTCGCGCCAGCTGCTGGCGCAGAAATTCATCAGCCAGGCGGCGCTCGACAAGGCCGAGGCCGACTACAAGCAGGCGCAGGCGCGCCTTTCCGCGATGCTCGCGGGCGCCGGTCAGGCGGCCACCGAGCGCAGTTTCGCCACCATCGTCGCGCCCTACAGCGGCGTGGTCGCGGCGCGGCTCGTCGAACTCGGCGAAATGGCAGTGCCCGGCAAGCCGCTCATGACGGGGTTCGATCCGTCGACGCTTCGCGCGGTAGCAAACGTGCCGCAGGCGCAGGTCGAGGCGATCCAGGCATCCGGTCGCGCACGCATCGAGGTGCCCTCGATCGGCCGTTGGATCGATGTGCGCCAGCTGACCGTCTTGCCCTCGGCCGACCCGCGCACGCACACCACCCGGGTGCGGCTGGAACTTCCCGAGGACGCGCGCGGCATCTATCCGGGCGTGTTCGCGCGCGCGCATTTCGCGGTCGGGCGCGCGCCGCGGCTGCTCGTGCCGCGCGAGGCGGTGTTCCAGCGCAGCGAACTGACCGGGGCCTATGTCATCGACGACAAGGGCGCGCCGCGCCTGAGGCAGATCAGGCTCGGGACCGCGGGCGA
>JBGOTT010000087.1:0-12586 GCA_041476585.1 Gammaproteobacteria bacterium
CGCAGGAACAGCAGCAGCGCGCGCAGCGACGAGACGATGATGCCGAATTTCACGTCGCGAAAGCGCGGATGATCCTGCACCAACGCTAGCGACCCCAGGTGCAGCCCGGCGCTCAGCGTGATGCCGTCGATGCCTCCGTCCATCGCCGCCGACAGGCGCACGCGCAGCGTGTCGCGCGGGCTGCCCATGGTGAGCTTTTCCATGCAGTTGACGAAGATCAGGCCGTCGCCGCGCTTTGCCTCCATGGTGCGGCCCACGTGCAGCTTGGTCGCCTCGGCCAGCCGCTCGAGGTCGAACTGCACCACCGACTTGTCGGTGTTGAAGACGTTGTATTTGTACTTCTTCTGCTTTTCCCTCATGAAGCCGGTCTTGAAGCGCCGGTCCGAAACCGTGGGGACCATCGCGTCCGAAATGTGGCCGATGCCGCCGAGGCGCGCGGAGACCAGCGCCAGCTCGGCGGTGGAAATATCCACCCCCATTCCGCCGGTCATGATCGGCAACAGCTCCTTGCTGCCGAGTCTCAGGCGGAAGTCGTCAACACGCTTCATTCGGGGGGATTGTCGCCCATCAGCGCCGCAATTGGAATGTGTGTTTCCTGCACCGTACGGGAGTAACGTATGCGCAGGCTCCCCGTACGGAGGATCGCATGATGGCCCGTAAACTGCTGATCGCCACCATCTGCCTGATCGCGGCATCCATCGAACCCGCGCGGTCGGAAGATCTGACGGCGGAGAAACAAGCCGACATTCAGAAACTTCTCGACATGACCGGGGCCATGGCGATTGGGCAGCAGTTTGCCGAAGCGATGATTGCCCAGATGACGCGGGCCCTGAAAGCCAACCGGCCCGAGCTTCCGCAAAAACTGATCGACGCGATGCGCGATGAAATCAACGGCGTCATCAAGGATAGCCTCCCGGCATACACCGCGCTGGTCTATCCGATCTACCACCGGTATTTCACGCATGAGGACATCAAGGGAATGATTCAATTCTATTCGACCGAGCTTGGGCAGAAGACGATTCGAGCCCTGCCGCTGCTGATGCGGGACGGCATGGCCGCCGGGCAGCAATGGGGCCAGTCTCTCCAGCCCGAGATCGAGCGGCGCGTCAGGAGTCGCTTCAAGGCCGATGGGGTGGATTTGTAACCGGAACACCGGCAATGAAAAAAGGCCGGGCCCCTCGTCAAATTCCGTGAATTGTCTGGCGCGCCAGACAGGATGAGTCTGGGCATTGGCAGGAGGTCGTGTCGCTCACCGAGTTTGAGCTGACCGGGTTTTTGTACCAGCACCATGGATACTCTACTGCATCTTCCGCGCAGGCTCCGTGCCTGTTGCCGACCAAACGCAACCGCGACCGCAATCGAGAATTCGTCGTGTGTGCGGGGATCGCGCTTGATCTAGATCAATCCCGCCACGACCGGCCGGACCATCATGACAATCACACGCCACAGGCGGCGTGCGATCCGTGATGACAACCGAGTTCCCCGTGTCCGTGCCTTTGAGCGCGATCATCGCCGCTCACGGTAACGACGCCGCGAATCTGCTGCAAATGCTGCATGACGTGCAGGACAGTTGCCGCGGCATCCCGTCGCATGCGATCGACGAGCTCGCGCGCCTGCTCGGCGTACCGCGCACGCGAGTCGAGTCGGTCTCGACCTTCTACCACTTCTTCCGGCCAGGCCGACGCGCCGCTTACGAGTTCCTGTTCTCGGACAACATCGTCGACCGCCACCTCGGCAAGCAAGAGATCAAGCGGTACTTGTGCGAGCGCCTGTGGGTCGAGCCGGGCAAGCTGTCCGAGGACGGGCTGGTGTTCGTCGACGACACCTCCGATATCGGCCTCGGCGATCAGGGGCCCGCCGCGCTGGTCAACGGCTTCGCGCTGCCTGCGCTCGAGAAGTCGCGCGTGGACCTCATCGTGGAGCTCGTGCGCGGGCAGCGGCCGTTGGATCAGTGGCCCGGCATGCTGTTCGAAGTCGCCGACAACATTCGACGCGCCGACGCGCTGCTCGCCTCGCCGTTCACGCCCGGGGCCGCGCTGGCCGCGAGTGCCGCGCACGGCGCCGACGCGCTGCTCAGCGAGATCGAGCGATCCAACCTGCGCGGACGCGGCGGTGCCGGCTACACCACCGCCACCAAGTGGGCCTCGTGTCGCCGAGCGCGAGGCGGCGCGCACTACGTCGTGTGCAACGCCGACGAGGGCGAGCCCGGCACGTTCAAGGACCGCGTGCTGCTGGCAAGCCGGGCCGACCTGGTTTTCGAAGGCATGACGTTGTGCGCACGCGTGATCGGTGCGCGCGAAGGGTTTCTCTACCTGCGCGGTGAGTATCGCCATTTGCTCGCGCCGCTGGCGCAGGTCCTCGAGCGCCGGCGTTCCCAGGGACTGCTCGGCCAACGCATTTTCGGCATCGAGGGTTTCGACTTCGACATCCATATCCACCGCGGCGCCGGCGCCTACATCTGCGGCGAGGAATCCGCGCTGATCGAATCGCTGGAAGGCAAGCCCGGGAAGCCGCGCAATCGGCCGCCGTTCCCCGACACCCGCGGCTATCGCGACCAGCCCACCGTGGTGAACAACGTCGAAACGTTTGCCTGTGCAGCCTTGGTCGCATCGCGCGGCGGCAAGTGGTTTGCCGAGTTGGGAACGCCGCAGTCGGCGGGCACCAAGCTGCTGTCCGTGTCCGGCGACTGCAAGCGCCCGGGCATCTACGAGTATCCCTACGGAGTCAGCGTACGCCAGGTGCTCGCCGACTGCGGAGCGATCGATCCGCTCGCGGTGCAGATCAGCGGTCCCTCCGGCACCTGCGTCTCATGGAAGGAATTCGACCGGCGCATCGCGTTCGAGGATCTGCCGACGGCGGGGGCATTCATGGTGTTTTCGCGCCATCGCGACATGTTCGAGGTGGCGCGAAACTTCACGCACTTCTTCGCCAACGAAAGCTGCGGCTTCTGCACCCCTTGCCGCGTCGGTACGTCGCTGCTGCGCAATACGATGGACAAGCTCGCGGCGGGCAAAGGCTCCGCGTACGACATGCAGGAGATGCGCCGCATCATGCACATCCTGCGCACCATGAGCCACTGCGGGCTTGGGCACACCGCGGCGAATCCGGTGGTGCAGACCATGGAGCAATTTCCCGACGCTTACGAGCGGCACCTGCGCGTGCTCGATTTCGAGCCGGCGTTCGATCTCGACGCGGCGCTGCAGGCCGCGCGCCTCATCACCGGGCGCGAAGATGCCTGGGCCCACATACAGGAATAGGGCGGCGATGAGCGCACGGACTTTCATGCTCGACGGCCGGCCGATCCCATTCGAGGATGGCCAGACCATCATGGACGCCGCGCTCGCCGCCGGGACCTACATCCCGCATCTGTGCCACCACCCAGGCTACCGACCGCAGGGCAGCTGCAAGCTCTGCACCGTCGATATCGGCGGCCGGCGCGGGGCGGCCTGCACCAACCGCGCGTTCGAGAATGCCGGCGTGAAGAGCGAGACCGAGGAGCTCAACGCTGATCGCCACTCGCTGGTGCAGATGCTGTTCGTCGAAGGCAACCACTTCTGCCCGTCATGCGAAAAGAGCGGCAACTGCCCGTTGCAGGCGGTTGCCTATCATCTCGGCATGCGCGATCCGCACTTCCCGCACTTCTTCCCGGCGCACGACGTGGACGCCTCGCACGCGGACGTGCTGCTCGATCGCAACCGCTGCATCCTGTGCGAGTTGTGCGTGCGCGCGAGCCGCGACGCGGACGGCAAGGACGTATTCGCGATCGGCGGACGCGGCATCCGCGCACGGCTCATCATCAATGCATCGAGCGGCCGGCTCGCCGACACCGCGCTTGCGGTCGCCGACCACGCGGTCGATGTCTGCCCTACCGGCGCGCTGCTGCCGAAGCGGCGCGGCTTCGCGACGCCGATCGGTCGGCGCGTATTCGACCTCAAGCCCATCAGCATGGTCACACCCGGGCCGGAGACCGAACATGACTGATCGCAAGCTCAAGGTCGCGACCGCCTCGCTGGCCGGGTGCTTCGGCTGCCATATGTCGTTTCTCGACATCGACGAGGCGCTGTTCGAGCTGCTCGGCCACATCGAGTTCGACCGCTCACCGCTGACCGACATCAAGCGCTGCGGGCCGTGCGACATCGGACTCATCGAGGGCGGCGTGTGCAATGCCGAAAACGTTCACGTGCTCCGGGAATTCCGCGGCAATTGCAAGGTGCTGATCGCGCTCGGCGCGTGCGCCATCACCGGCGGCATTCCGGCGATGCGCAACAACATCGATCTGCTGGCCTGCTTCCAGGAGGTGTACCAGTACGAGCGAGGAACGCTCGGCCATCGCCTGCCGAACGACCGCGAGCTCCCGCTGCCGTTCGACAAGGTGCACCCGATCAACGAGGTGGTGCGCGTCGACTATTTCCTGCCGGGTTGTCCGCCGCCGGCCGAGGCCATCCGCCGCTTTCTCGCCGACCTCATCGCCGGGCGTGAACCCGGCATCGACCCGCACCTGCTGCATTACGACTGACATGGACCGCGCGCTCGAGACCGCTGCCCATCCCGAGAACCTCAAACGCGTGGTCATCGAGCCGGTGTCGCGCGTCGAGGGCCACGGCAAGGTGACGTTGCTGCTCGACGCGGACAACCGCGTGCACCAGGCACGTTTCCACATCGTCGAGTTCCGCGGTTTCGAGAAGTTCATCCAGGGCCGGCCGTACTGGGAGGTGCCGGTGCTGGTGCAGCGGCTGTGCGGCATCTGCCCGGTGAGCCACCATCTCGCGGCTTCCAAGGCAATGGACATGATCGTCGGGGTGGACCAGCTCAGCCCCACCGCCGAGAAAGTCCGCCGGCTCATGCATATGGGCCAGTTCCTGCAGTCGCACGCCCTGCACTTCTTCCACCTCGCCTCCCCCGACCTGCTGTTCGGCTTCGACGCCGACGCATCAAGGCGCAACATCGTCGGCGTGGCCGCGGCGGACCCCGACATCGCCAGACGCGGGGTGCTGCTGCGCAAGTACGGACAGGAAGTGATCAGGCTCACCGCAGGCAAACGCATCCACGGCACCGGCTCCGTTCCGGGCGGGGTAAACAAGAACCTGTCGCGCGCCGAGCGCGCGCTGCTCGCGGCTGAAATCGACCAGATCGTCGCCTGGAGCCACGATGCCGTGGGCATCGTCAAGCGCCTGTTCGAGCAGAACCTGGCGCTGTACCGCCGCTTCGGTTTCTACCGCTCGAATTATCTCAGCCTGGTGCGCGACGACGGGGCGCTGGAACTTTATGACGGCGGATTGCGCGCTACCGACGCGCGCGGCCAGAGCATATTCGATCACGTCCCCACTGACCACTACTGGGACTACCTGTTCGAGGAGGTGCGGCCCTGGTCGTACATGAAGTTTCCGTTCATCCGCTCCATGGGCCCCGATGAGGGCTGGTACCGGGTCGGGCCGCTCGCCCGCGTCGGTCACTGCGACTTCATCACGACGCCGCTCGCCGAGGCGGAACGACGCGAGTTCCGGGGGTTTCGCGACGAGGCGGTACGCCATGCGCCGCTGTCGTATCACTGGGCACGCATGATCGAAATGCTGCACGCGGCCGAGTCGATCCGCGAAATGCTCGCCGACGACGACCTGTCGCTCGATGAACTGGTGCGCCGGGGCGAGCGCCGGCTGCGCGGCGTCGGCGTGATCGAAGCGCCGCGCGGTACGCTGATCCACCATTACCGCATCGACGAGAACGAACAGATCGTGCGCGCCAACCTGATCGTAGCGACCACGCACAACAACCAGGCGATGAACGAGGCGATCCGTCAAGTCGCGCTCGAGTACCTCGACGGGCGCGAACTCAGCGCGGGGCTGTTGAACCACATCGAGGTTGCGATCCGCGCCTTCGACCCGTGCCTGTCGTGCGCGACGCACGCGCTCGGCAAGATGCCGCTCGAACTCGAGCTGGTGGACGCACAGGGAAGCGTTCTGCAGCGCGGCTCGCGCGAGTGACGCGAGCATGGCCGCACGCGTACTGCTGTTCGGCTACGGCAACCCCAGCCGCGGTGACGACGCGCTCGGTCCGGCCCTGATCGAGCGCATCGACGCGCTGCGCGCCACGCACCCCGACTGGCCGCAGTTGGAGCTGCAGACTGACTATCAGCCGCAGATCGAGCATGCGCTGGACATGCAAGGCCAGGATCGGGTTGTGCTGGTGGATGCGAGCGTCACGGCAGACGCGCCGTTCTCGTACCAGCGCATCTTCCCGGCCCAAGACACCGCGTACACGACTCACGCGCTCGCGCCGCAGGGCCTGCTGCACGTGTACCGGCGCGTTACCGGAGGACCTCCACCGCCCGCGTACCTGCTTGGCATTCGAGGCGAGCGCTTCGAGCTGGGCGAGCCGATCTCTGCCGCGGCGTTGCGAAATCTCGAGCACGCCGTGGCATTCACCGTCGAATTTCTCGATACGCGCAATCCACCACGGTGGAAGGATCCGCCCGATGCATGAACTGTCGCTTGCCGAAGGCATGCTGGCGATCGTCGAGCAGAGCGTACGGCGCAGCGGATTCACGCGGGCCACCGTCATCCGGCTGGAGATCGGCCGGCTGTCCTGCGTCATGCCCGATGCATTACGCTTCTGCTTCGAATCCGTCACGCGCAGCAGTCTTGCCGAGGGCGCGCAACTCGATATCGTCGAGATAGCCGGAGCAGGTCGCTGCCGGCGCTGCGACACAATCATGGCGCTGCAGGAACCTTGGGGCGTTTGTCCGGACTGCGGCGCCTCGCTCGAAGTCACCTCGGGCACCGAGATGCGAGTGAAGGAAATCGAAGTCGCCTGATTCGCAGTTTCGGTGGTGCTGCGCCGGGTTGCTTTGATTCAGGTCAACACGCGAGCGCCACGCACGACCTACAGTTCGCTCGCGAAACGAGCGCAAGCGAGGCAAGCATGTGCACAACCTGTGGCTGCGGCGATGTGCCGCACAGCCACGACCATGAACACGATCACGGCGCCAGCCGCACGCTGAGCGTCGGCGAGGATTTGCTCGCCGCGAACAACGCCCATGCCGCGCGCAATCGTCGCCGCCTCGCCCGCGCCGGAATCTTCGCGCTCAATCTCATGTCGGGGCCGGGTGCCGGCAAGACCACGCTGCTCGAGCAGACCATCCGCCTGCTCGATCCGCGCGTGCCGGTCGCAGTGATCGAAGGCGACCAGCAGACCAGCCGCGATGCCGAGCGCATTCTTGCCACCGGCGCGCCCGCGATCCAGATCAACACCGGCACCGCCTGCCATCTCGACGCCCACATGGTCGGCCACGCGATCGAGGACCTCGCGCCGGCGCCGGGATCGCTGCTGTTCATCGAGAACGTCGGCAACCTCGTGTGCCCGGCCGCGTTCGATCTCGGCGAGGCGCGCAAGGCCGTGATTCTGTCGGTCGCCGAGGGCGAGGACAAGCCGCTCAAATATCCGCACATGTTCGTCGCCGCCCAGCTCATGCTGATCGCGAAGATCGACCTGTTGCCGTACGTGGGTTTCGACGCCGAGGCGTGCACCGCTTACGCCAAACAGGTGAACCCGGCGCTTGAAGTGCTGCGCGTGTCGGCGCGCTCGGGCGAAGGCATGCGGGCGTGGCTCGCATGGCTCGAGCGCCACCTGGCCAATCGCGACGAGGCGGCCGGCGCCTCAAGGCACGCGCCTTGTCCGTAGCCGCGCCCGTGCATCCGCTTCGTGCCACAGCAGCCGCGGTGCGCCGCCATCTGACAGTGCGCGGCGTGGTGCAGGGGGTTGGCTTCCGGCCGTTCGTGCATCGTCTCGCCAGCGAGCTCGCGCTCGCCGGCTGGGTGCGCAACGATGTCCATGGCGTCGAGATCGAGGTACAAGGGCAACCGTCGGCGGTGCAGGAACTCGTCGCGCGCATAGAACGCGAAGCACCCCCGCTCGCGCGCATCGCTTCGCTGGAGGCCGAGGACGCGCCAGTCGAGCCCCGCGCGCACGGCTTCGTGATCGCAGCAAGTTGCGGCGGCGCTCCGGCGCGTACCGGCATCGCGCCGGATTCGGCCTTGTGCCGCGATTGCGTCGAAGAACTTTTCGACCCGCACTCGCGCCGCTACCGCCACGCCTTCATCAGCTGCACCAACTGCGGCCCGCGCTATGCGATCGCCAAGCGCCTTCCCTACGACCGGCCCAACACCAGCATGGCGGCGTTCCCGCTGTGCCTGTCCTGCCGACGGGAATATCAAACTCCCGCCGACCGACGGTTCCACGCACAGCCCATCGCCTGCCCCGACTGCGGTCCGCGGCTGTCGCTGCTCGGACCCGGCGGAACCCGGCTTGACTGTGCGGACCCGATTGCCGATACCGTCGCACGTCTCGCGCGCGGGGAGATCGTCGCGATCAAGGGCGTGGGCGGCTTTCATCTTGCCTGTGACGCGGGCAATGCCGATGCCGTGGCCCGATTGCGCAAGCGCAAGGCGCGCGAAGAAAAACCGTTCGCGCTCATGCTCGCCAACGTCGCATCGGCGCGGCAATTCGCTGAGGTGCCGGTGGAAGCCGTTAGGCTGCTCGAATCCACCGAGCATCCCATCGTGCTGCTGCACAAGCTCGCCGGATGCGACGCGGCGCTCGCCGGCGTCGCGCCGGGCCTGGCGTGGCTTGGCGTGATGCTGCCGTACACGCCGATCCAATATCTGCTGTTTCATGAAGCAGCTGGCAGACCCGTTGGCACCGCGTGGCTGCCGAACGCGCAGCCGTTCGCACTGGTGATGACGAGCGCCAATCCTGGCGGCGAACCGATCGTGCGCGCGAACGACGAAGCGATCGAGCGGCTCGGGTCGATCGCGGATGCGTTGCTGGTATACGACTACGGCATCGTAACCCGTTGCGACGATTCGGTCGTGCGTTGCGGGCACGGTGGCGCCACGCAATTTCTGCGCAGGGCGCGCGGCTATGCTCCGCGCGCGATTCACCTCGGCAGCAGCGGACCATCGGTGCTCGCGCTCGGCGGCAGTCTGAAGAACACGCTATGTCTCACGCGCGGCGGCGAGGCCTTTGTCTCGCAGCATATCGGCGACCTCGACAACGCGGCGAGTTGCCGCGCGGTGGAAGAAACGCTTGCGCGCCTTGCCGGCCTGCTCAAGATCGAGCCGCAGCTTATCGCGTGCGACCTGCATCCCGACTACCACAGCAGCCGCCTCGCCGCACTGCTTTCGCGGCAGCGGGGACTGCGGCTCGTCGGCGTGCAGCATCACCACGCCCATGTTGCCTCCGTGGCTGCCGAGCACTGCTGTACCGGGCCGCTGGTTGGTCTTGCGCTCGACGGTGCGGGGTTCGGCGCAGACGGCGGCGTTTGGGGCGGCGAGCTGTTGCGCGTCGAGGGCGCGCGCTTCGAACGGCTCGGTCACCTGCTGCCGCTGCGGCTGCCCGGGGGCGATCGCGCGGCGCGCGAACCGTGGCGCATGGCCGCGGCTGCGCTGCATGCGCTCGGCCGCGCAAACGAGATCAAGCGACGCTTCGACCGTCCCGCCGCGCCAGCGGTGGCGCAGATGCTGGATCGCGGCGTGCAGTCACCGTGGACCTCGAGCTGCGGGCGCTGGTTCGACGCCGCCGCGGGATTGCTGGACATCAAGGGCGTCAGCGCGTTCGAGGGACAGGCGGCGATGCTGCTCGAAGGCCTCGCCGAGCATTACGGCCCGGCTGAGCCGCTTGCCGGCGGTTACGGCATCGACGACGAAAATCGTCTCGACATTCGTCCCGTCATCGCGCATGTGGCGGAGTCGAGCGAGCCGGCACGCGCCGCTGCCGTTTTCCATGCGACGCTGGCGGCGGCGCTTGCCGATTGGGCGGTGCGCGCCGCAGCGCGCCTGGGTGTCGCGCATATCGCGCTCGCGGGCGGTTGTTTCGCCAACCGCGTACTTGCGGCCGCCGTGCGCGCCGATCTCGACGCGCGCGGCCTGACGGTGCTGGAAGCCGAGCAGGTTCCGCCGGGCGACGGCGGATTGAGCTTGGGTCAGGCGTGGGTCGCCCTGCTCGCCTCGCAGGAAATTTGAACATGTGCCTCGCAATGCCGGTGCTGGTGCTGGAGCTGACATCCGACGATCAGGCGATCGTGGACCTCGGTGGCGTAAGGAGACGGGTATCGCTGGCACTGGTGGACGCCGTGCAGGCGGGCGACTACGTGATCCTGCACGCTGGCTACGCGCTGCAAAAGCTCGACCGCGAGGAAGCCGACCGCACCCTCGGTTTGTTCGCGGATCTCGCGCGATTGGATGCGTCGTGAAGTACATCGATGAATTTCGCGACGCAGGATCGGCGCGTGGCCTTGCGGCCGCCATCGCGCGCGAGACGGATGCTTCGCGCGAGTACCGCATCATGGAGTTCTGCGGCGGCCACACTCACGCGATTTCGCGCTATGGCATCGCCGACCTGCTGCCCGCCAACATCCGTCTCATCCACGGCCCCGGCTGCCCGGTGTGCGTGCTGCCGATGGGACGCATCGACAGTGCGATCGAGCTCGCGCTCGAGCACAAGGTCATGCTGCTCGTCTACGGCGACTGCCTGCGACTGCCGGCATCGGCGGGCATGAGCCTCATGCAGGCGCGTGCCCGCGGCGCGGACGTGCGCATGGTCTACTCGACGCAGGATGCTTTGCGCTTCGCGCGAGACAATCCGCGGCGCGAGGTGGTGTTTTTCGCCATCGGCTTCGAGACGACGACGCCGGCCACCGCCGTCGCCGTGCTGCAGGCTGAACGCGATGGTCTCGCCAACTTCAGCGTGTTCTGCAACCACGTGCTGACCCCGCCCGCGATCGAGCATATTCTCGGTTCACCGAGCCAGGCCGGCGACGTTGCGCTCGATGGTTTCATCGGACCGGCACATGTCTCGACCGTGATCGGCAGCCGCCCCTACGAGCGCTTCGCAACAGACTATGGCAAGCCGCTGGTCATCGCCGGTTTCGAGCCGCTCGACGTGATGCAGGCGATCCGCATGCTGGTGGCGCAACTGAACGAGGGACGCGCCGAGGTGGAAAATGAGTTCACCCGCGCCGTGACGCGCGACGGCAATCTCAAGGCACAGCGCCTCTGTGCGCAGGTGTTCGAGCTGCGCGAAGCCTTCGAGTGGCGCGGCCTGGGCGTGCTGGCGTCGAGCGCGCTGCGGCTCAACGAGCGCTATCGCGGCTTCGATGCCGAGGCACGCTTCCGGCTTGCCGCACGCTCGGCGCCCGACCATAAAGCCTGTGAGTGTGGCGCGATCCTGCGCGGCAGCAAACGGCCGTCGGAATGCAGGCTGTTCGGCACCGCCTGCACTCCCGAGCGTCCGATGGGCTCGTGCATGGTGTCATCGGAAGGCGCATGCGCGGCGCATTACAGCTACGGCCGCTTCCGCGACGCCGCGTGAGCGCGATGAATCGCGCACGCAAGGATTGGTCGCACCCGCTCGACTTTCGCGACGGGCGCGTTGACATGACGCACGGCAGCGGCGGCCGCGCCATGGCGCAGCTGATAGACGAGTTGTTCCTCGAGGCATTCGACAACCGGTGGCTGCGCGCGCTAAACGATCAGGCCTGCCTCGACGTGCCTGCCGGGCGACTGGCGATGGCGACCGATGCGCACGTCGTCTCGCCGCTGTTCTTCCCGGGCGGCGACATCGGCAGCCTGTCGGTACACGGGACGATCAACGATGTGGCGATGGCGGGCGCGCGTCCGCTCTACCTCGCCGCGGCCTTCGTGCTCGAAGAGGGCTTTGCGCTCGCCGACCTGCGCCGCATCGTGCAATCGATGGCGCGCGCCGCGCGCGAGGCGCGCGTGCCCGTGGTCACCGGTGACACCAAGGTCGTTCAGGCGGGCAAGGGCGACGGCGTTTTCATCACCACCACCGGAATCGGCGTCATCCCCGACGGCGTCGAGATCGCCGGCGCGCGCGCGCGGCCGGGAGACCGGATACTCGTTTCAGGGACGCTCGGCGAGCACGGCGTGGCGGTGATGGCGTGCCGCGAGGGGCTGGAATTCGCCAGCAGCGTGCGCTCGGACACCGCAGCATTGCACGAACTCGTGGCGGCGATGGTCGATACCGCGCCCGGCATCCACGTGCTGCGCGACCCGACGCGTGGCGGGCTCGCCACCACGCTCAACGAGATTGCGCGCGCCTCCGACGTCGGCATGATGATCGACGAAGCGCGCGTGCCAGTAAGCGAAGGGGTTGCCGCCGCGTGCGAATTCCTCGGGCTCGATCCGCTCTACGTGGCGAACGAGGGCAAGCTCGTATGCATCTGCGCGGCGGAGGACGCCGGACGCGTCCTCGGCGCGATGCGTGCGCATTCCCTCGGCGCAGACGCGGCGCTGATCGGGGAGGTGGTCGCGGACCCGAACTGCTTCGTACAGATGCAGACGGCGCTCGGCGGCCGCAGGATCGTCGACTGGCTGAGCGGGGAACAGTTGCCGCGCATCTGCTGAGGCCCCAGGGGTAGCCGTGCGAGAAGGTCGCCCGTGCGCGGGGAACCGCAGCGCCTCATTTGCTCTTAGCAGATTGGTTTCCCGCAAATTCCAGCGCCACATCCAGCACATCCATGAACTCGTTGACTTTGATCGGCTTGGTGAGATAGCGGAAGAATCCTGCCTCC
>JBGOTT010000088.1:0-12416 GCA_041476585.1 Gammaproteobacteria bacterium
CTTCGAGGCTGCCGGAGTCGGCACGGCCGGTGCCCGCGAGATCGAGCGCAGTGCCGTGATCGACCGACGTTCGCACGATCGGCAGGCCGAGGGTCACGTTGACGCCGTGCCCGAAGCTCGCGTACTTGAGTACCGGCAGGCCCTGGTCGTGGTACATCGCGAGCACGCAGTCGGCGCGTTCCAGCCGCTCGGGCAGGAACAGCGTGTCGGCGGGCAGCGGGCCCTCCAATGCGAGGCCGGCGGCGCGCAACTCGCGCACCACCGGCTCGATCACTTCGATTTCTTCGCGCCCGAGATAGCCGCTCTCGCCCGAGTGAGGATTGAGGCCCGCGACAAGGATGCGCGGCCGCGCGATCCCGAACTGCTCGCGCAAGCCCCGATCCAGCGTGCGTATCGTCCGTTCGAGGCTCGCGCGCCCGATCGCAGCGGCAACTTCCGCGAGCGCCAGATGAGTGGTCGCGAGCGCCACCCGCAGGCCGCCACCCACCAGCAACATCACCGCGGGTGGAACGCCGGTGCGGGCCGCGAGGTATTCGGTATGCCCGGTGAAAGCGATCCCGGCATCGTTGATGACGCCCTTGTGCACCGGCGCCGTGACCATCGCGTCGAACTCCCCGGCCAGGCAGCCGTCGATCGCGCGGTCGAGCAGCGCGAGCACGTAGCGGCCGTTGGCCGGATCGAGGCGTCCTGCCTGCGCCGGATGCGCGAGCGGGACGTGCTCGACCTCGATCGCGCCCGACGCAGGCAGCGCACCGCGCGAGTAACGCCGCAGCGGAACATTCACGCCGCTCCTGCGCGCGCGCTCGGCAAGCAAATCCTCATCGCCGATCACGACCAGCCGTCCGGCGAACTCGCGCGCGCCGAGCATGGCGCACAACTCCGGCCCGATTCCCGCCGGCTCGCCCGAAGTAAGCGCGATCACCGGCAAACGAGAACCCATGCGGCTACCGCTCCTCCAGCTTGATCTCTACGTAAGTGCGGTCGCGCAGCTGGCGCAGCCACTCCTGGTACGCCTCGTCGATCTTTCGCTCGCGCAGCGCCTGGCGCGCCATCAACCGGCGCCGCTCGCCGCTTACGTCCGCGGTGCGACGCTCAAGCACCTGGATCAGGTGCCAGCCGAACGGGGTTTTGACGGGCTCGCTGATTTCCTCCGGCTTGAGCGCGTTCATCGCCCGCTCGAAATCCGGGACCGTGTCGCCCGGATACACCCAGTCGAGATCACCGCCGCGCGCAGCCGAACCGTCCTCTGAATGCAGTCGCGCGAGGTCGGCGAAATTGGCCCCGCCGGTCACGACGCGCTCACGCAGGTCCGTCAGACGCCGGCGTGCATCGGCCTCGGAAACGATCTCGTTGGTTCGCACCAGGATGTGGCGCGCGTGCGTCTGCGTCACGGGCGCCCCCCCGATCGCCGCGCTCGCGCCTCTCCGGTCGAGCAGCTTGAGCACGTGGAAACCCGCCGGGCTGCGCAACACGCCGCTGACCTCGCCGGGGCGCAGCTGTTTCAACGCGGCGGCGAAGATCTCGGGAAGGCGGTCCTGCTGCCGCCAGCCCATCGCCCCGCCCTGAAGCGCATCGCCCCCGTCGGAATAACTCGCCGCGAGCTTCGCGAAATCGGCGCCTGAGCGTGCCTCGGCGACGACCTTCTCGGCCCGCGCGCGCGCCTGCTCGAGCCGCTCCGGCGCGGCCTGTTCGGGCAGGCGCACCAGGATGTGGGCCAGGTTGTACTCGGCGCCGGGGCTTCCGGCCTTCGAATCTGCGTCCCCCGCTTCCTCGAGATACAGGTCGATCTCGCTGTCGCCGACCTGGATCTTGTCCTCGACCTCGCGCTCGCGCAAACGCGTCAGCACGATCTGCAGGCGCAGGTCCTCGCGGAAACGCTCGAACGAAACCCCGTCGGCCTCCAGCGCCTTGCGGAATGCAGGCAAGGTAAGTTTGTTGGTTTCGGCAATGCGCTCGATGGCGCGATCGATCTGCACGTCGTCGACCCTGAGACCGGTGTCGCGCGCGAGCTGAAGCTGCGCCTTTTCGAGGATCAGGCGCTCGAGCATCTGCTTCTCGAGCACGCCCGGCTCCGGTGGCGGCGTACCCTGCCGGCGCAGCTCGCGCAACGCCGAGGCGACGCGCTCGTTGAGCTCGGACGCGGTTACCACGTCGTTGTTCACCACCGCCACGATGCGATCCACCAGCGCGATGCGGCCCTGCCCGTGCGCCGCCGATTCGAGCACCAGCGCGAGCGCGAGGCAGGCCATCATGGCGGGCCTGCGCATCTGCACCTCAGTACACCATTGGAAACGGCAGTTTCGGCTGCAGACTCAGCGGAACCGGCTGGTCCGGCTGCAGGCGGGTGCTGGTGTAGCCGGCCACCGTGCGCCTGAGCAGGTCGGTCGGATCGGAGCCAATCCGCCCGAGTTCGTTGAGTTCGATCTGGACAAAAAATGTGCTCGAGGCGAGCTGCGTGGCCGCCTGGAGGCGGTGCCCCACAACGCGCAGGATCCAGCAGCCGGCGTTGTACTCGATCCCGGCGATGCCTTCCAGCAGTTGCGCGTCCTTGAAGGAGTAATTGTAGCGTCCGATGGCGTACCAGCGGGGCCGCAACGGCCACTGGCCCGAGATGTCGACCTGATTCAGCGTATCGCGCGTGAAGCGGTAGCCGAGGTTGATGACCTTGGCGATCTCAGGCGAGTAGCGCATCGCGGCGTTGAAGCGCTCGGTGCGCGTTTCCCGTTGGTTGTACTCGTAGGCGGTTTCGAACGACCACGCCTGCGAAATCCTTCCGCCCACCGAGGCGAGCAGATCGGAACTTCCGTAGGTGCGCAGATCCGAAGTGGGTGTGAGGCCGACCTGCTCGTTCTTGAAATAGAAGCGCTGCGCGATCGTCGCACGCAGCAACTCCCGCCCGGAGGAAGATCCCAGCAGGCGCGTGGTCAATGCAGCGGTGAGCTGGTTGGCATCGCCGAAGCGGTCGCCCCCGGCGAAACGGTTTTCGGTGAAAATCGACGAATAATTGAAGTCCGACAATCCGGTGTCGAACACCGGAATCTGGTTTTGGTCGCGGAATGGAATATGCACGTAGAACAGCCGCGGCTCGAGCGTCTGGGCAAAACTCTCCCCGGCGAGCTTCAGGTTGCGCTCGAACACCAGGCCGCTGTCCACGCTGAACCACGGAATCGAGACCGACTGGCGGTCGGGGGTCCCCGCGGGCGCGTTCAGCAGATTGTAGCCGGCGTAATGCAAGCCGACCTTCGGCGTGATGAAGTAGCCGGGTGCGACGATCGGTGCGGTGAAGGTCGGATTCATGACCACGCGCTGCCCTTCCACCAATGTCGGGTGCGTAAACCGCACGTACTCGATCGGCAGCACTGCATCGCCTAAACCGGCGATATCGTTCTTCGCGGTGCCAAACGACAATTGCGGCACGCGCTGGTAGGGGCTGACGACCGGGCTGAGCGGGTCCTGCAGCGTCTGGAAGCGCTGTATCCGGCTTTGCAGGTAGTACCCGGTGCCGCTGACGCTTCCGGTGTACTGCAAGAATCCTTCCTGCAGCAGGTTGACGGTCGAGGTCTGGCTCACTTTCGAGAAAAGGTCGACGAAGTATCGGTCGTCGGAAACCTTGTTTAGATTGAGGTAACCCATCAGCGCCGGGCTGAACGTCTGCTTGTGCGTCAGCGAGAAACCGGTGCGCGTGAGTTGCGCCAGTTGGTCGTTGGGCAGCACCTCGTAATGCATCTCGCCCGCGTAGCGGGGGTCGATATAGCGGTACTCGTTTAGCAGCATCGAGCCGCGGCGCGAAATGTAGCGCGGCGTGATCGTCGCATCCTGCTCCGGGGCGATGTTCCAGTAGAACGGCAGCGACAGCTCGAGGCCGCCTCGCGTCGATTGCGTGTAGGTGGGCGAGAGGAACCCGCTCTTGCGCCGGTTCTCGAGCGGGAAGGAGATCCAGGGGATCGGCCCGATCGACGCATCGAAAAACCTGAGCGTTCCGTTGCGCAGCGTGCCGGTCTGGGTGTCGTAGTCGATGTCGAGTTCGCCCATATCGAAGCGCCAGTCGTCGTTCCCCGGTTCGCAGGATGTGTAGGTGCCGTTCTTCATCCTGAAATGCCCTGGGCCGAGGAATTCGATTCTCTCGGCCTTGCCTCGCGCCGGCTGGTCGCCGCGCAGCAGGAAGCTCGGCTCCTCGAACACGCCGGTGTGATTGCGGCTGTCGTAGCGCAGGCGGGGCCCCGAAAAACGGTCGTTGCCCTGCTGCAGCCGCACGCCTCCGTCGGCCTCGATGCGCCCGAACTCCTGGTTGTAGCGCAGGAAATCCCCAAAAATCACCGTGTCGTCCTGGCGCAACTCCGCGTTGCCGCGCGCCGTCGTTTCCTGGCCGCCGATGCCCTCGATGTAATCCGCGTCGATCGTGGTCGGGCCCGGTTCGCGCGGCGCCGCGGGAGTGGGTCCGGGCTTCGGCGCGCGCAGCTGCGCCTGCGCGGCGCCGGCAAGCGCAAAGGCCGCCACGAAGGCAGCAACTGGCACGCGCCAGCGCGCAAAATGGAACTGCATGGAGGGAACGAAGGGGATTGCTTGAGTGCTAAAATCGCATAATTCCCCCGGTTACGCAATCCAAATCCGGCATCCGTCGCGGCGCGCGCGCGAAACTTGCGCGCGCCGTCAGACTGCGCTTCGCCCACAATGAGCAATGATTCTCGCCGGGCAGCCCTCGAGCGCTGGCTCGCGGCGCGCTTTTCCGGGCGCGCGGTGTGCGTCGCGCCGGCATCCGAAGATGCGAGTTTCCGGCGCTATTTTCGCCTGCGCGTCGAAGGCGAGTCCTCGCTGATCGTGATGGACGCGCCGCCCGGCAAGGAGGACTGCCGTCCGTTCGTGCACGTGGCGAAGCTGTTTGCGGCCGCCGGCGTGCACGTGCCGCAAGTACACGCGGCCGACCTCGAATCGGGTTTCCTGCTGCTGGAGGACCTCGGCAGCACCACCTACCTCGAGCGTCTCGACGCAGGCAGCGCCCCGGCGCTGTATCCAGCGGCCACCGACGCGCTGCTGCGCATCCAGCTCGCGAGCCGGCCGGACGCGCTGCCCGCGTACGACCGGGCGCTGCTCGAGCGTGAGCTGCGGCTGTTCCCGGAATGGTACGTCGCGCGGCAACTCGGGCAGACGCTTTCCGGCGCGGAAATCCAGACCCTCGAGGCGGCGTTTTCGATCATCCTCGCCAATAATCTCGCCCAGCCCAGGGTCTACGTCCATCGCGACTACCATTCGCGCAACCTGATGGTGTGCGACCCGTCCCCGGGCGTGCTCGACTTCCAGGACGCGGTATTCGGGCCGATCACCTACGACCTTGCGTCGCTCTTCAAGGACGCCTACCTCCGCTGGGACGACGAACAGGTGCTCGACTGGACGATCCGCTATTGGGAGAAGGCGCGCCGCGCCGGGTTGCCCGTCGCGCGGGATTTCGCCGACTTCTACCGCGATTTCGAGTGGATGGGCGCGCAGCGCCACATCAAGGTTGCGGGCATCTTCGCACGGCTCTGCCACCGCGACGGCAAGCGACGCTACCTCGCCGACATTCCGCGGGTGCTCGACTACCTGCTCGCCGCCTGCCGGCGCTATCGCGAGTTGAATCCGCTCGCCGCGCTTCTTGACCGGCTGCACGAGCGATCGGCCGGCGGCGACGCGCGCGCATGAAGGCCATGATCCTCGCGGCCGGGCGCGGCGAGCGGCTGCGCCCGCTCACCGACCAGCTCCCCAAGCCGTTGATCGAGGTGGGCGGAAAGCCGCTCGTCGTCTGGCATCTGGAGCGGCTGGCCGAGGCCGGAATCGGCGAGGTCGTGATCAACCTCGCCCACCTCGGCGAACTGATCGAGCAGTCCCTCGGCGACGGGCGCGCATGGGGCCTGTCGCTCACCTATTCGAGAGAGGCCGAGCCGCTCGAAACTGCGGGCGGTCTCGCGCTGGCGCGCGCGCACCTGGGCGAGCAGCCGTTCCTGCTCGTCAATGGCGACGTCTACTGCGAGTATCCGCTCGCGGCGCTGCGCGCGCGACTATCGAATTCGGCCCTTGCCCACCTGGTGCTCGTCGCCAATCCGTCGTTCCACCCCGGCGGAGATTTCTCGCTGCACGCAGGGCGAGTCGGCAACGACGCGACGCCGCGCTACACTTACGCGGGAGTGGCCGTGATTTCCCCCCAACTGGTGAATTCGGTGACGCCGGGGACGCGCGCTCGGCTTGCGCCGCTGTTGCGCGCGGCGGCCGACGCCGGGCGTGTATCCGGCGAGTTGTACGAAGGCGCCTGGACCGACGTGGGCAGCGCCGAGCGTCTGGCCGCACTCGACGCGCGGCTGCGTGCCGCTACTGCACGAACGAGGATGCCGGAATGAACATGAACGAACCTCCGCACGGAGCGCCCGCGTACGCAGCGCGGCGGCAACGCCTGTCGCACGCCATGGGCGCCGGGGTGGCAATCATTCCGACCGCGCCGGAGCGAACGCGCAACCGCGACTCGCAATACCCGTATCGCTTCGACAGCTACTTCTTTTATCTCACCGGATTTCCCGAGCCCGAAGCCGTACTGGTGCTGGTTGCCGGGGAGTCGCCGCGCTCGATCCTGTTCTGCCGGGAGAGACACGAGGAGCGCGAGATCTGGGACGGGTTCCGTTACGGTCCGCCGGCCGCGCGCGAGCGGTTCGGCGTCGACGAAGCGCGAGCGATCGAGCGGCTCGACGAAGACCTGGTGACGCTGCTCGCCGACCAGCCGTCGCTGTTCTACGCGCCCGGCGCGGACGCCGACTGGGATGCCCGCGTGATGCGCTGGCTGAACGCGGTGCGCGCGCAGGCGCGCACCGGCGTGTCGGCGCCGGCGCAGATTCACGACGTGCGCACGCTGCTCGACGAGATGCGCCTCGTGAAGGACGCGGCCGAACTCGCGACGATGCGCCGCGCCGCCGGGATTTCCGCCGGCGCTCACCAGCGCGCGATGCGAGCCGTCCTCCCGGGGCGCTTCGAGTACGAAATCGAGGCGGAGCTGCAGCACGAGTTCCGCCGCCATGGCGCGCAATTCCCGGCCTACTGGCCGATCGTCGCCGGTGGCCTCAATGCGTGCGTGCTGCATTACCGCGACAACAATGCCCGCTTGCGCGACGGGGATCTGCTGCTCGTCGACGCGGGCTGCGAACTCGACGGCTACGCCGCCGACATCACGCGCACCTTTCCAGTCAACGGCCGCTACTCCGGCGCGCAACGCGCCGCCTACGAACTGGTGCTGGCCGCGCAGTCGGCGGCGATCGGGCAGGTGCGCGCGGGCAACCCATGGATTGCGCCGCACGACGCCGCGGTGCGCGTGCTCGCACAGGGCATGCTCGATCTGCGTCTGCTCAGCGCCACGCTCGATGAAACGCTCGAGAAAGAAACCTATCGCCGCTTTTAAATGCACCGCACCGGGCACTGGCTGGGTCTCGACGTGCACGATGCGGGCGAATACAAGCACGGCGGCAACTGGCGCGCGCTCGCACCGGGCATGACGCTGACGGTCGAGCCCGGCATCTACCTCCGCGCGGCGCACGACGTGCCGGAGGAATTCCACAATATCGGCATTCGCATCGAGGACGACGTGCTGGTAACCGACGGGGATTGCGAGGTACTGACGCGCAACGCGGCCAAATCGGTCGCCGATGTCGAAGCGCTGATGCGCGATGGCAAGCACTGAACGCTGCGACGTCGCGATCATCGGCGGCGGACCGGTCGGTGCGTGTTTCGCGCTGGCGCTGGCGCAAGCGCCGTTGTCGGTCGCATTGATCGAGCGCGGCGCCCCGGCCGGACGCGAAGGGCGGCCCGAATCACCTCCTGAATCACGTCCCATCGCGCTGGCGTACTCCAGCCGCCTGATCCTCGAGCGTCTCGGCGCGTGGAGCGCTCTCGCGCACACGCCGATCCGGCGCATCCACGTTTCCCAGGCGGGACGTTTCGGCCGCACGCTGATCGGGACCGAAGACACCGGCACGCCGGAACTTGGCTACGTTCTCGAGTACGGAACGCTTGCGGCAAAGCTAGTCGAGGATGTTCGACAGCGCGCTATTCGCGTGATCGCGCCGGCCGAAGTCCACTCGGCACAGGCCGGACCCGATTGTGCACAGCTGCGATATTCGCAAGAAGGCAAGACCGCCGTGCTCGACGCAAAACTGGTGGTGCACGCGGAGGGCAGTCCGGATGAAGACAACTTCCGCCGCGACTACGGCCAGCAAGCGCTGGTCGCGCTGGTCGAATGCGAACCCGCTTCAGCCGGCACCGCATACGAGCGCTTCACTGCGGAGGGGCCGCTTGCGCTGTTGCCGCTGGCAGGGTGCTATGCAGTGGTATGGGGTTGCTCGGTCCGCACCGCGGACGCGCTCGGCGGGGCCGGCGCGGGCGCGTTTCTCGCCGCATTGCAATCGGCGGCCGGACGGCGCGCCGGCCGGTTCACCGCGCTGCGATCGCTTGGCCGCGCGCCGCTGGCGCTGCGCTATCGCGCCTCGCGGATCGCGCTGCGCGCAGCCTACATCGGCAATGCCGCGCAGACACTGCATCCAGTGGCCGGCCAGGGACTCAACCTCGGCTTGCGCGATGCCTGGGATCTCGCGCGCTGCATCCTCGCGGACCCCGCCGCGGCCGGGTCCGCGCAAATGCTTGGACGATTTGCGCGAATGCGCAGGCTCGACGCGGCAGCGACGCTGCGCGTGACCGACCTGCTCGCAACGCTGTACGTCAGCAGCAATCCACTCGCCTGCGCGACGCGCGGCGCAGCGATCGCCGCGTTCGATCTGATCCCCCCCGCGCGCCGGTTCCTCGCGCGGCGCATGACTTACGGCGCCTCCACGCTTCCCTGAACTTTCGTACGCGGCGCGCGAAAAAAGTCACACGCGCCGCGCTGTTGCGCGCGCGACACAATTCGCCAGATCGTGATTCTTTTCCGCAACGAAAGCGTATAGAATTCGCATCCCTTCGATTGAAACCCGCTTGCCACAACTGATGCAACTCGGCGCGCACACGCTGCGCAATGCTCTGTTCGTCGCTCCGATGGCTGGCGTGACCGATCGCCCGTTCCGCCAGTTGTGCAAGCGCTTCGGCGCCGGGCTGGCCGTGTCGGAGATGGTGTCGGCAAGGCCGGAGCTGCGCGAAACGCGCAAATCGCGTCTGCGCACCGACCATGCCGGCGAGGTTGAGCCGATCGCGGTGCAGATTGCGGGCGCCGACCCGCACATGCTCGCCGACGCCGCGCGCTACAACGTCGGGCGCGGGGCGCAGATCATCGACATCAACATGGGTTGCCCCGCGAAGAAGGTCTGCAACGTGATGGCCGGCTCCGCACTGCTGGAGAACGAGCCGCTGGTCGCCCGCATCCTCGAAGCGGTGGTCGGCGCGGTCGACGTGCCGGTTACGCTGAAGATGCGCACCGGGCCCGACCGCGGCCGGTCGAACGCATTGCGTGTCGCACACATTGCCGAAGCCTCCGGGATCCGCATGCTCTCGATCCACGGCCGCTCGCGCGCCTGCGGATTCGCGGGCAACGCGGAATACGAAACGATTGCGCAGGTGAAGTCCGCCGCGTGCATCCCGGTAATCGCCAACGGCGACATCGCCTCGCCCGAACGCGCGCGCGCGGTGCTCGAATTCACCGGCGCCGATGGCCTGATGATCGGGCGCGCGGCTCAAGGGCGGCCCTGGCTGTTCCGCGAGATCGAGCATTACCTCGCCACCGGCGAGCGGCTGCCGGCACCGCGCGTCGCGGAAATCCGCACGGTGCTGCTCGAGCATCTGCGTGAACTCCACGAGTTCTACGGCGCGCAGGGCGGCGTGCGCATCGCGCGCAAGCACATCGGCTGGTACGTTCGAGGGCTGGACGGCGGCGATGAATTGCGCAAATGCGTCAACGCAATTGAGAATGCCGCTGAACAGATCGCCGCGGTCGGCGCCTATTTCGACCGGCTGGCCGAGAGCGGGGAGAGGCTGGCTGCATGAGCCGCAACAACGAAATATCGGATGCCATCAAGCGCTCGCTCGAGCGCTACTTCAAGGACATGGACGGCGAGAAGCCGACCTCGATCTACGACATGGTGCTGCAGAACGTCGAGAAGCCGATGATCGAGACCGTGCTCGGCCATGCCGAAGGCAACCAGACCCTCGCTGCCGCGATGCTTGGCATCGACCGGAACACGCTGCGCAAGAAAATGCATCAGTTGCGAATCAAACACTAGGGTCGATTTTCAATAAATGCCTGATGCCGAGTGACCAGCTCTGACGTGCAAGCACGTTCTCACGCCACTGCCAGCATCTGGCGCATTGCTGGGACAGGACTTTCAGCTTCAGTGGAGAAGCCAGAGCGCCTACCCCTATTCTAGAAGTACGCCCGGCCGCTCTACCTTTGTCATCACCGCAGCAATCTCTTGAACCACTCCCTTATAGAACTCATGCCTAGCCTTATTAGCTATGAGTTCTTCTGCTGACGCAAGAATCTCCAGCGCTCTCTCATTACTTTTTTCACGCCAGAGCCAGACAGCTAGGGCCTGCATCGCGTGACCCTTGCCAGAGATTTCCTTTTCCCGCAGTAATTGCCCAACTGCACTCGCCAGAGCGTTCGTTTCCTCGCGCAGACGCTCGCCAGCGTAAAACCCGTCCTCGCCATGAATAAATCTGAAGAACGCCATTGTGAGGAGTCCCGATAGAATCTTGCGCCGTTCTCGTTTTTGTGCATCCGGATCTTCTGGCAAATCCGCAGACTGCCAAGCTTTTCCCATTAACTCATATGCCTTAATTAAATCCAGCTCGTTAGTCCGCCCATCTAAGTTGAAGGCCGCCCAATAATACTCAGCTTGTCTCCGCAGGAGATGTGCCTCGTTAAGAACGACGTCGTCGTCGGGTGACAACCTGCCATGTGATAGGTACTCCTCAACCGCGGTGCCCATAACGTCTATCGCGCGCCGATAGTATCCGTACTCGCCAAAATATGCGCCCGCAGTTCTGTAGTGAACTAGCGCGTCATGGAAGGAACGCTTGACTTCCTTTCCACCTGGAGCGGTGTCGGACCTGAACCACTTATCCAAGAATCTGATGTGCTCAAATAAGGCCACGGCCGTCATACGAGGATCTCCTGGATTTGCGCTCAACGCACTACCCACGAGGCCGTGAATGCGAAGTCTCGTTTTCTGCAAACCGAATGTCATTAGGTAGCCAAATATCAATAGAATCACACGCTGCCTGGACCATTTCTCTGCCTCGTCGGGAATCTCGAACTTGAGAAAGTCGAAGCCATACCGAGTGGATAGAGCCTTAACGAAGCTCAAGAGTTCCTTTAGAAGGGTTCCAGAACGGCTTGGGTTCATCGGTAGGACCCGGGAGTTGATTTCAGATATGGCGCGTTGTTCATCCGGACTAAAGTGGGTTATTCGGTTGCCAAGCGAAATTGACGCTCCGGTAAGCTGGATGCGAACATCCTGAAGGCGTCTATACCGACGCCAGATAGTGTTCTGGTATCGCTCGCAGGCTTTAGCAATCATCTTTTGAGTCCGAAAATCCTCCGCTAACGCTGCTGGGTTGCGATCCGAGTAGGGTCGCTTGCGGTCGGCGTACGAGAGCGTATGTTCGACCTGCGCCCAGGTGTCCTGAAGCATCGTGCGAACTTGAATCTCGATCGAAAATTCGTCAAATCGGTCGAGTTCCTCTCCAAGGACCGCGTTGGCTGGCCGAATCTTCAGGAAGGCTGGGTTATAGCGGAGAGCGAGATGCATAGCCTCGTAGCCCGAGTCCTTAGGTATTGGGCTGATCTTCTCGTTGCCGAGACGGATCAACTTCAACAAGCCCCGGACGCTTTCATCGAGGAACGCTGAGGTTTCTGGCAGCACTTCATATAGCTCAACTTCCTCGACGCGGAAAGTTGGGTACGTATGAAAATACACATATGCCAGCTCGCGATCAGGTTCGAAATAGAAAACCATTCGAGCAGCAACCAGATCGCGTATGATTTGCTGAGGACGAAATGTTTCATCTCCGAATCGTTTTCGCAATTCGGCGAGCGAGTCGGTTTTGTTTCTTAGTCGAGTGATTTTGTCCAGGAAGCTTTGCTTTTCCTTTACACGAATTTTGTAATAGGCAATCCGCCCGGATCCGCTTTGTTTGGCGAAGCCCCGCAGATCAGTATCCAGTTGATCAGCCACAGCGTGAGCCAGTTTCACATTTTGATCGTACCAATCTTCGAACTGGTTCATGGGCACTTTCAATATAGACGCCACAGTCAGTTCCATATTGAGCCTCCAGTTGGGCGGGATACCATTCTCTAACTTGATCGTTAAGCTGAGGACAAGAAGGATTAGCGCTATCGGTGCTCAACCGGAAGCCGAAGTCGATCAATTGATACTGCGCCTACCGCCTGACGACTGCCGCGAATTGGACGAACGCGA
>JBGOTT010000089.1:0-12238 GCA_041476585.1 Gammaproteobacteria bacterium
ACTTTGGGTCAAACCCAAGGCAGCAAGCAAGCTCGACCTTCTTCGCATAGCTGAGATCAAGGTCAGCGAGGAACTCGGGTTCGACGACCGTCAGCTCCAAAAACGCGGTGAGTTGAGCCTCAACGTAGAGGTGCGAACGAATGACCGAGCCCACCTCGTCTTCGGCGAGCAGCGCCGCAACAAACTCGGCATTGATTGGCAGTGATTCGGCCATAGTGCTATGAGTGGCTATCGGACCGCGCATCACCTGCAGAACGGCGCCAGACTACCGTCCGAGCAACAGGAACCGTTGTCGCCGTTCTGTCAGGTGCATGCGCATGTTAGGCAACACTCAGAAGACCCGTCGCCAGCGCCGGAAGGCACGCACATCCTCCGCGTTCAGCGCGAACCACTCATTTTTCAACCGCTTTTCGGCAAACCGACGATGCCAGTAGGCTTCAATCCCGGCGGGATCATCCGTCTTGATGACGTGAATCGGTTCGAGCTTCTCTGGAAGTTCAACACCAACCTCACCTTCACGTCGGAGCGGATTGTTCGTGCGGCCGATCTTGTACTGCCGACGTGAGCCATGTCGCAGGAGGTAGACGAAGCCGAAGGCGCCCTCCGCGGAAGAGTCATCCGACGACTCGCGTGGCGGCGCGAGAGCCGTGCGCGACAGGATGGCGACTACATCGTCGAATCCGGGTTGCGTGCCGCAGTACTCCGTGAGCTTGGCGACGCACTGCCGCTTCGAGCCAAAGCGACGGAAGAAGACGTTGTGGCTGGGGAACGCAGGATCCCGACGTCGTTTGAGCAGAAGGTCTCCCTTTGCGGGGAGCCGGCCAAGTTCACGAGTAAGCCCGAGCAGCGCCGTGAATAGAACTTCTTTGTCGAACGGGGCCTGCATCTGATTCGGACTGAACCCAGCCTCACGCAAGGCGTCGCCCCAGTTCCTCCAGTACTTTCCGAACCAGTCCGACTCCTTTATGTCCGTTTCATCCTCGAATCGGGCCGCGCCGAGCGGTTTTCCCCCGTTCCGCTCTGCCGTGCGCTTGATCTCGCGAAGGATGTCGAGCTTGTCCATCACCGTGCCAGTGTTTGCCTAACATGCAATGAACTGTATGGATCGCATGCTAGAAGCATCTACCTGTAGAAGCAAATTGGCACCGATAGAGATCGGTTTCCGCCGACAGATATCCACCGATAGAAACTCGCTGCATCGCGCCGATCAGCCCTCCACCACCCTGCTGGCGATTTCCAACCGCTTCGCGTTACACCAGGTGATCTCCCAAAGCTTTCGCGCCGCACGCCACATCGCCCCGAGTCGCTTGACCCGCTCGCGCAGATCGGCTTCGTTGCACGAGATGTGCACCATAACGGCTTCGTCGTCGCGTCGCCGGGGGTATCGCCGGCGCGGCTTCCATTCCCGGGATTCGGCAATCAACTCGACCGTGGTGTGGCACCGGCAGCTTTTTGGATCATGGAGATAGCGCACGCGAACGAGTCGCTCGCCGTAACGCTCCTAAACGCACGCTACTTCGGGGACTGAGGGATATCTGCTTGAGTGGTAAAGCTGTCGGCGAAGAATTCGTCCTCCGGCAGCTTGCACTGCGCAATGAAATCGTACCTCGCGGTGTCCACCATAATTGGCACCCCGCAGGCATAGCCCTGGCAGCCGGACAGGTCCGGCAGATCCTCCATCACCGCGCGGTGCACGAAGCCCGTACGGCCGGTCCATTGATCCTCGGGCAGCGACTCTGAAATTACCGGCACATACTTGAAATCCGGGTGTTCGGCAGCCCACTTCAGCGGCAACTCGTTCAGGTAGAGATCCTTCGGACGCCGCGCACCCCAATACAGCGTCATCGGCCGCGAAATATTCTTGTTCAGCGCGTACTCGATCATCGACTTGATCGGCGCGAAACCCGTGCCCGAGGCAACGAACACGATCGGCTTTTGCGAATCCTCGCGCAGGAAGAACGTGCCGTGCGGCCCTTCGAAGCGCAGGATGTCGCGTTCCTTCATTTTCGCGAACACGTGGTCGGTGAAACTGCCGCCCGGAACGTGGCGCACGTGCATTTGCAGCAACTCGTCGTCATGTGGCGCATTGGCCATCGAGAAGCTGCGCCGCGTGCCGTCCTTGAGCAGGAACTCGATGTATTGCCCGGCAAGGAACTGCAACCGCTCCTTGGCGGGCAGCTTCAGAAACAGGATCGCCACGTCGTCGGTGACCCGGTCGATTCTCTGCACGCGGCAGGGCAGGGTCTTGACCGGGATGTCCTTGGCCGCGCCCACGGTGCGCGCCTCGATCACCAGATCGCCGAGCGGTTTGGCCTGGCAGAAAAGCGCCTTGCCGGCCTCGCGCTCCGCCGCGGGCAACGCCTTCTCCTGGTAGATGCCGTAATCCACGCTGCCGGAGATGATCTTGCCCTTGCAGGTGCCGCAGGCGCCGTTCTTGCAGCCGTACGGAAGTATGAAACCCTGCCGCAGCGCCGCCGTGAGGACGGCCTCGCCCTCTTCGACGTGGAAAACGTGGCCGCTTGGCTGGAGGGTGACGGTAGGCATCGGGGCAGGTCGCTAAAATACTCGCATGCAAAGACTGCTCATCGTGGGCTACGGAGACATCGCTCGGCGCGTCTGTGACCGGCTTCCACCCGGAATCGAGGCGCGCGCCGTGGCCCGCCGCGCTGCTATCCACGCGCGCGTGACCCCGCTCGTCGCGGATCTCGACCGCTCCGACTCGCTCGCGCGCGCTGGAGGCTGGGCCGATACTGTGCTCCACTGCGCGCCACCAACATCCGAAGGCGAGGCCGACGCGCGCACCGCGCGGCTGCTGGTCGCCCTCGAGCGAGGCGCGATTCTACCAACTCGCGTCGCCTACATCAGCACCAGCGGCGTCTACGGCGATTGCGGCGGGGCGTTGGTGAATGAAACGCGCCCACCGCGTCCGCAGAGCGCACGCGCCAAGCGGCGCGTGGACGCCGAGCGGCGACTCACCGACTGGTGCTCGAGGCAGGGCATCGCGTTGGTGGTGCTGCGCGTGCCCGGAATCTACGCGGCCGATCGCTTGCCGCTCGATCGCCTGCGTTCCGGAACGCCCGTGCTCGAGGATGCTGTGGACGTGTACACGAACCACATCCACGCGGACGATCTGACCACGATCGCGCTGCGCGCGCTCGAAGCCGATGCACCCGCGGATGTCTACAACGCGAGCGACGACAGCCAGATCAAGATGGGCGACTGGTTCGATCTGGTCGCAGACCGGCACGGCCTGCCGCGGCCGCCCAGGGTTTCGCTCGCCGGGGCCGAGCGCCGCGTCTCTGCCGGGCTCCTTTCATTCATGCGCGAATCACGCCGTCTTGACAATCGGCGGCTGAAGACGCTCCTCGATGTACGGCTGGCCTACCCGACAGTGCACGACGGCGTGCCGCATCGCGTATCCTCCGGCGTGGAGGCCGCATGACGCTGCTGGTGATGACCAATTTCCCGGACCGTGCCGCGGCGGAGAAGCTCGCCGAAGCCCTGATCGACGGTCGCTTGGCCGCGTGCGTCAACATTCTTTCGCCGTGCCGCTCGGTGTATCGCTGGCAAGGGGAAGTGCAGCACGACGAGGAGTTCCCGCTGCTCGTCAAGACGACGCGCGAGCGCTACGCCGCCCTGGAGCAGGCGATCCGCGCCGCTCACCCGTATGAACTTCCCGAAATCATCGCGGTCCCAGTGGAGCGCGGCCTGCCCGCCTATCTCGACTGGGTCGCCCAACAGACGCGCGCCTGAACCCGACCGGTATTGCTCCATGCCCAGGCGCCCGATCGCATTCCTTGCCGAAATTCTCGTGTTGGCCGGCCTCGCATTCGGCGCCGCCGCCGCGTTTCCGTTTGGTGGCAGCGACGATCTGCTGGAGCCGGAGAAGGCGTTCCGCATGTCGACGCGCCCGATCGACGCGGGCATGGTCGAAGTGAGTTTCGCGATCGCCGACGGCTACTACCTTTACCGCGACAAGTTCCGTTTTGCGCTCGGCTCGCCCGAGGACGCGGCGCGCGCGAAGCTCGGCGCGCCCGCGTTCCCGCCGGGCGACGTGAAGGAAGACCAGTTTTTCGGCAGGATGGAAACTTACCGGAAGGCGGTCGCGATCCGGCTGCCGGTCGAGCGGCTCGACGCGGCGCCGCAGACGCTCCGGCTCAAGGTGACTTCGCAGGGCTGCGCGGACGTAGGCGTGTGTTACGTACCGACGGAGATGAGCGCCGAGGTGAAGCTCGCCGCATACACGCCCGGTGGCGCGCCATCGCTCACGCAGGGGCCGCGGAGCGTGCCGCCAATCGCCCGGTTCTCTGCGTCGTCGACCGATTACGATATTACGGAGCTGTTCGAACGGGGGAGCTTCTGGCTGGTGCTGGCGAGCTTCCTCGGTTTCGGCGTGCTGCTTGCCTTCACGCCCTGTGTGCTGCCGATGGTGCCGATCCTCTCGGGCATCATCGTCGGCGAGGGGCGCGGCCTGAACAAGTTGCGCGCCCTCACCCTCTCGTCGGCTTACGTGCTTGGCATGGCGGTGACTTATGCGGCGGCCGGGATCGCTGCGGCGTACTCGGGATCGCTGCTGGCGGCGGCGCTGCAAAACCCGTGGCTGCTTGGCGCGTTCGCGCTGGTGTTCGTATGGCTTGCGCTGTCCATGTTCGGCTTTCACGATCTGCAGCTGCCGGCATTTCTGCACCAGCGCCTCGCCGACGTGCATGGACGGCTCTCCGGGGGGCGCATTGCCTCGGTCGCCGGGATGGGGGTGCTCTCCGCGGTGATCGTCAGTCCCTGTGTGGCGGCCCCGCTCGCGGGCGCCCTGCTCTACATATCGCAGACCAGGGACGTCGCACTGGGCGGCGCGGCGTTGTTCGCGATGGCCCTCGGCATGGGCGTGCCGCTGATCGCGGTGGGCGTTTCGGAGGGCGCGCTGCTTCCGAGGTCCGGTGCCTGGATGAAGACCGTAAAGCAGTTTTTCGGCGTGCTGCTGCTCGCTGTCGCAGTATGGATCGTTTCGCCGGTGCTGCCCGATGCGGTGGTGATGTTCGCTTGGGCAGCGCTGCTGATCGGCAGCGGGGTGTTCCTGCGCGCGATCGACCGGCTGTCCGCGGGAGCTGCGGGCTGGGCGCGGCTTGGCAAGGCGCTCGGCCTGATGGCGCTGGTCGCCGGCGTGGCGCTTATCGTCGGCGCATTGTCGGGCGCTCGCGATCCGCTGCGGCCGCTGGCCGGACTGTTCGCGCCCTCCGGCTCAGCTGCGGTGGCGACCGGCACACGTTTCGAACCGGTCCGCTCGCCGGCCGAGTTGGACCAGCGCATCGCTGCGCCCGGGCGCCCGGTGATGCTCGATTTCTATGCCGACTGGTGCGTGTCGTGCAAGGAGATGGAGGCCTTCACGTTTACCGACCCGCGCGTGAAGGCGAAGCTCGATGGCATGCTGCTGTTGCAAGCCGATGTCACCGCGAACACGAGCGAACACAAGGCACTGCTCAAGCGCTTCTCGCTGTTCGGGCCGCCCGGCATCGTCTTCTTCGATGGGCAGGGACGCGAGATCCGCGGCCTGCGCGTGATCGGCTACCAGAACGCGGAGCGGTTTCTCAAGACGCTGGAACTCGCAAGTGGGGCATAGTCCGGTCGCCGGCATCGATCACGTCGTCATCTGCGTGCACGATCTGGAGCGCGCGCGCGCCACCTACGCGCGGTTGGGATTTGGGCTTACGCCGCGCGGCCATCACACGCTCGGTTCGCAGAATCACTGCATCATGTTCGGGCGCGACTACATCGAACTTCTCGCCGTGCCCCGGCCGCATCCGGCCAATCAGTACTTCACCGATTTCCTTTCGAGTGGAGATGGGCTTGCAGCAATCGCGCTCGCCAGCGACGACGCCGACGCCGCGCACGCGGCGTTTCGACATGCGGGGATCGAGGCTGCGGCGCCGGTGGATTTCTCCCGTCCCGTGGAACTGCCCGGCGGTGCGCGCGATGCCCGGTTTCGCATCCTGCAGTTGCCGGCCGGACAGACGCCGGGTTGCCGCATGTTCGTCTGCCAGCATTTCACGCGCGACGTGGTGTGGCGGCCGGAGTACCAGGCGCACGCGCTCGGGGCTACCGGACTTGCCGCGGTGGCCGTGGTGGTCGAGGATCCGGAGGCAACGGCACCAGCCTACGCCGGGATATTCGGCGTCGCGCCGCGGCATATAGAGGAAGGCCTGCTTGTCGAGACGGGCAGTGCGCCGATCGCGCTCGCCACTCGCTGGAAGCTCGGCCACCGTCTGCATGGCGTCGCACTGCCCGCGCGCCCGCGGCCGCTGCTTGCGGCGTTGTTCATCCGCGTTGTCGATCGCGCCCGCGCCGCGCAGGTGCTGCGAAAGGGAGGATTCGACCCGGTTGCTCTTGCCGACGGTTCCTACGCGATCGGCGCCGATCAGGCGCATGGAGTCGCGCTGGTATTCGGCTAGGCTTTCAGCTTCTTCGCCGCGTCGAGCGCGAAATACGTGAGTATTCCGTCAGCTCCGGCCCGCTTCATGCCAAGCAGCGCTTCGAGCACACAGTCCTCGGGCAGCCAGCCGTTGGCAATCGCTCCGGCGAGCATTGAATACTCGCCGCTCACCTGGTAGACATACGTCGGCGCACGGAATTCCTCCTTCACGCGTCGCACGATGTCGAGGTAGGGCATGCCGGGCTTGACCATCACCATGTCTGCGCCCTCGGCCAGATCCAGGCCGACTTCCCAGAGCGCTTCGTCCGCGTTCGCGGGATCCATCTGGTAAGTCTTCTTGTTGCCCTTGCCCAGGTTCGCCGCCGAGCCGACCGCGTCGCGGAACGGTCCGTAGAAGCCCGAGGCGTATTTGGCGGAGTAGGCCATGATCTTGGTGTGAATGTGACCTGATTTTTCGAGCGCGGCGCGGATCCTGCCGATGCGCCCGTCCATCATGTCCGAGGGCGCGACGATGTCCACGCCCGCCGACGCTTGCGCCAGTGCCTGCTTTACCAGTACGTCGAGCGTGACGTCGTTCAGGATATAGCCAGTATTGTCGATGACCCCGTCCTGTCCGTGCGACGTGTACGGGTCGAGTGCGACATCGGTCATGATGCCCAGTTCGGGAAAGCGTTTTTTCACCGCCGCGACCACGCGCGGCACCAGTCCCCTGGGATTGAAGGCTTCTTCGCCTCGCGGCGTTTTCCTCTTCGGCTCGACCACCGGAAACAGGGCCATAACGGGTACGCCGAGTTTTACGCATTGCTCGGCAACCGGCAGAAGCTTGTCGAGCGTCATGCGCTTGACGCCCGGCATCGAGGCGACTGCCTGGACTTTGCCCTTACCGACGTCGCGCTCGTCCAGCACGAACACCGGGTAGATCAGATCGTCGGTGGTCAGCACGTTCTCGCGCATCAGCCGGCGCGAGAAATCGTCGCGCCGCATGCGCCGCATGCGCACCGAGGGAAAGCTGCCGTAGATATTCATGCCGGTTTCGTCCATCTGGGATGCGCATTAGCCATGATCTGCTCGGGGTGAATTCTCGGGCCAAGCCACGGATTCAAATACAGTTTTTACACGGGAACTTTTTGCCCGACCGGACTATCTTACCTGCAGACGATTTGATCGTCTCCCGCTTCTCCTCCCTGAGCGGGGGCCTTGATCCTAATTGAGGCCTTTCGCCCCCGGTTGAATCCCCTTTACCGGGGGCCTTTTATTTCCGGCTCCGCCATGCGGCGCGAGCCATGAGACGAGAGCCTCGCGCACCTCTTCGACGCCCAGCCCGGTGCGGCTGGAAAACAGCCTGCATTCGGTATCGAGCTCGAGCGCCGCGAGCGCGCGGCCGCCCACAGCCAGCGCGCGCATCTGGTCCGAGCGCGTGAGCTTGTCCGCCTTCGAAAGCAGTGCGAGCAAACGCACGTTGCGCGCGCGCGCGAAAGGAGCGAGCCAGGCGAGCATCTGCCGGTCGTTTGGCGTCGCCGGCAGGCGAGCATCCATCACCAGCACCACCCCGATCAACGCCGCGCGGCCGGAGAGATATCCTCCGACAAACTCGTTCCATGTGGCGAGCTGGGCCTTCGGCACTTTCGCGTAACCGTAGCCCGGCAAATCCACCAGGCGCGCACGATCAGCCCAGGAAAAAAAATTCAGCGTCTGTGTGCGCCCCGGCGTCTTCGATACGAAAGCGAGCCGCCGCCGGCCGGCAAGCGCGTTGATGGTGCTTGACTTGCCGACGTTCGAGCGCCCGGCGAAGGCGATCTCGGGCGGTCCTTCGATCGGCATTTCCTGCAGCCGGCCGGCCGAAGCGAGGTACTCGATGCGCTGGAATTCGACTGGCAGGTTCATCGGACAAGTTAATATAGAATAACGGTTTTTTCGACGCGCACCGAGGGAGAAACGCATGGATCGAGCTCTGGCGAAACGCGCCAGTGCATGGCTTGTGACCGTCGCCCTGGCAGGGCTCGCAGGCGCGGTTCACGCGCAGGCCGCGAAACCCGATGCCGCGAAAGGCCAGACGATCGCCGGCCAGGTGTGCGTGGCTTGCCATGCGTCCGACGGCAACAGCGTCGCACCGGCCAACCCGAAGCTCGCAGGCCAGATTCCGGAGTACCTTCACAAGCAGCTCGCCAATTTCAAGCCGCAGGGCGGCAAGAAGGCAGAACGTGAAAACGCCGTGATGGGTGGCATGGTGGTGAGCCTGTCGGATGCCGACATGCACAATCTTGCCGCCTACTACGCGGGCCAGAAGCTCAAGCCTGCTGCAGCGCGCAGCAGGGATCTCGCGGCCGCCGGGCAGAAACTCTATCGCGGCGGGGACTCCGCGAAAGGCATTCCTGCGTGCTCCGGCTGCCACGGACCGGACGGCTCCGGCGTGCCGAGTCAATACCCGCGCATCGCTGGCCAGTACGCCGAGTACATCGAAGCTCAGTTGAAGCTGTTCAAGAGCGGCGAGCGCGCCAACGATCCGAACCGCATGATGCGCGGCGTTGCCGAGCGCATGAGCGAGAAGGACATCAAGGCGGTCGCCGAGTACGTTGCCGGACTGAGGTAGCCCGCGCGGGTGCTCGCTTCGTTCGGGGTGGAATAAACCCCGAACTTCTCCTGTTCGCCCCGGGAGAGTTGAATGGATGAGCGTCCACCGCAATCCGTGCGCGTCTGGGACCTGCCGGTCCGCGTATTTCATTGGCTGCTCGTCTTTCTGATGACGACATCGGTGGTCACGGGTGTGGTCGGTGGCAATGCGATGGTCTGGCACATGCGCTCCGGCTACGCGATCCTCGCGCTGGTGTTGTTTCGCATCGTCTGGGGCCTGGTCGGAAGTACCACCGCGCGTTTCACCGATTTCCTGTATTCGCCTGGACGCGTGATTGCGTTCGCGAAAGGCCTTTTTTTGCGTCGGCCTGCGCACTATCCGGGCCACAACCCGCTGGGCGGATGGATGGTGCTGGTGCTCCTGCTTGCCGTGCTGTTCCAAGCGGGTTCCGGCCTGTTTGCCAACGACGACATCTCCACCGAAGGCCCGCTTTACCGCTACATCAGCAAGGACCTGAGCGACAGGCTCACCGGATGGCACAAGCTGAACATCAAGATTCTTTACGGACTGGTTGCGCTGCACGTGGTCGCGGTGATCTACCACTGGCTCGGGCGCGGCGAAAATCTCGTCCGCGCAATGTTTACCGGAATCAAGGCGCGGTCACCGGGGGCGCCGATCATCGCGCTGCGTTTTTCCAGCCTGTGGCTCGCGCTGGGGCTATTCGTCGCGAGCGCAATTGCAGTGTGGCTGCTCGTTTCCCAACCCATTTGAACGGATAAGAGAATGAAGAATTTCCTCAAGCTCGGCACTGCCCTTGCCCTTGCCGCCGGTATGAGCACGATCGCGTACGCTCAGATGAAGCCCGAGGACGCGATCCGCGCCCGCCAGTCCATCATGCGCGTCAACGCCATCAACTTCGGCCCGATTTCCGCCATGGCGCAGGAAAAGATTCCGTTCAACAAGGACGTATTCGTTGCCAACGCGCTGCGGCTGGAATCGGTGTGGGCGATGGGCGTAATCCGTTTCTTCGTGCCGGGTAGCGATAAACCCGTGGCGGGAGCCAGGATTGCCGTCTTCACCGACGCGAATGGCGAGATCTGGTCGCAGCCGGAAAAGTTCAAGGCGGCCTACGACAAGGCCGGCCAGGAAATCGGCAAGCTGGCGCAGGCCGCGCGCTCCAGCGACGAGAAGGCGATGAAAGCGGCGGCCGGCGATGTCGGCAAGGCCTGCAAGGCTTGCCACGATGATTTCCAAGTGAAAAAATAACGCGAAGCCAGTCGCACCCGCAACGGCGTCGCGGGTGCGGCATTCGAGTGAATTGGCGATCGGCGTGGAATAAGTCCTTGGACTGGGGTGTTGGCCGCATGTAGTTCCCGCAATCCAAGGAGCCCCGCACCATGCAACGCATCCTGTTCGCTTCTATTACCGCCGCCGTCCTCTCGGCCTGCGCCTCGACTGTGACGATGCCGGCCAAAGTGTCCGACGGCGTGCTTGTCAATTGGGCCGGCATGACGCTCTACACCTTCGACCGCGATCCGGCGGGCGCCGGCAAGAGCGCATGCAATGACAAGTGCGCGATCAATTGGCCTCCCTTGCGAGTCGCGGCCGAAGATGCCTCGAGCAGCGACTGGACGGTGATCACCCGCGATGACGGCTCGAAACAGTGGGCTTACAAGGGCAAACCGCTTTACCTTTGGATCAAGGACCAGAAACCCGGCGACCGCACCGGCGACGGCGTGAACAAGGTTTGGCAGCTCGCGCGCCCCTGAGCTTGGATGTCGGTTGGGCGATAATCGCGGTGTGACGCACGCTCGCGATTTCGTCGCGCTGATTCCGCGCCTGCGGCGCTACGCGCGGGCGCTGGTTGCCGATCGATCGAGTGCGGATGACCTGGTCCAGGATACGCTCGAGCGCGCGTGGACGAGGCTCCACCTGTGGCAGCGCGGCACCGATCTGCGCGCATGGCTTTTCACGGTGATGCACAACGTCCACGTGAACCGCATCCGCGGTGCGCGACAGCATCTGCAGTTCGACGAAGATGCGCCCGAAGCGGGCTGCAAGCCGACGGAGAACGGTGCGCTCGAGCTGCGCGACCTCGAGCGCGCGCTTGCGGCCTTGCCGGTCGAGCAGCGCGAGGTGTTGCTTCTGGTGGCGCTGGAGGACATGAGCTACGCCGAGATGGCAGCGACGCTCGGCATCCCGCTGGGCACGGTGATGTCGCGCCTTTCGCGTGCCCGCGAGCGCTTGCGCGCGTTGATGCACGGCCACCTGCAGGCAGTGAAACTCAAGCGGGTGAAGTGAAGCCATGGACGAGATTCCGGTCACCGAAGCGGAGTTGCAAGCCTACGTCGACGGCCAGTTGCCGGAGGCGCGGCGCGCCGATGTCGAGGCCTACCTCGCAGCGCGTCCTGAGGAAGCATCGCGCATTGCCGCCTACGGCAGCCAGCGCGAGGCATTGCGGGATCTTTACGCCGGAGTGCTCGACGAACCGCTGCCGGAGCGATTGGTGCATGCGGCCGAGGGTGCGCGCAGCGCGGCGCGCACGCGCGTGTTGCGCTGGGGCGTGGCGGCTGGCTGCGCGATGGTCGGGCTCACCGTCGGGGGCATGGCGGGTTGGCAGTTGCATGCGTGGAATTCGCCGACGGTACGCGGTACTGCGGGCATCGCGCGCCAGGCCGCCGTTGCGCACGCGACGTATTCCCCCGAGGTGCGCCATCCGGTGGAGGTCGGGGCTGACCAGGAAGCGCATCTGGTGGCGTGGCTTTCCAAGCGGCTTGGCGGCAGCGTGCGGGCTCCGCGTCTCGCGGGGTTTCCCCTGGTGGGCGGACGGTTGTTGCCGGGTGAAAGCGGCCCGGTGGCGCAGTTCATGTATCAGAATGAGTCGGGAAGGCGGCTCACGCTCTACGTGCGCAACGAGCCCGGCGCGAGCGGCGAGACGGCGTTCCGCTACGCGCGCGAAGGCAAGATCGGGGTGTTCTACTGGATCGACCGCGGATTCGGTTACGCATTGTCCGGCGAGTTGGAACGCGAGGACCTCTACGCCGTGGCTTCGCAGGTTTACCGGCAGCTCAATCCCTGACGCAGGGCGTCGGGAGATCCGTCAAGCTAGTCGCCTCGAAGCGGGGCAGCCGGCCCGGCCGGCAGCGCGGCTCCGCCGGTCGGCAGCGCGACCGGCGCGTCTCGCCGCTGACCGCGTCGCCCGAACCGATTCCTCAGGTCTTCGAAGAAGAGGTAGATGACCG
>JBGOTT010000090.1:0-12228 GCA_041476585.1 Gammaproteobacteria bacterium
CAGCTCGTCGGCGGCGGCATCGGCCATCCGCTCGAGCATCCAGTTAGTCACCTCCGAGCCGAAGCCGCGATACGCACCCTGCTGACACTTGTTGGTCAGCACCGCGACCAGTTCCATCTCGATGCTGCCGATCCGGTACGGACCGACGATTTGGCACAGCGAGTTGCCGTGCGTACCGTACCCGAACTGGAGATACGCGCCGTAGTCGTCGATGACCTGGAACCGCAGAGCCAACATCGTCCCGTCGCGCTTCAACGCGAGTTCGCAGTTGTAGATGCGGTCGGAACCGTGGTTGTCGCAGCTCGTGGTGTTGTCAATGCGGTCTTCGATGTACTTCACCGGGCGGCCCGCGGCGCGCGCAAGCGTGGCGGTGAGCGTCATGACCTTGTGCGTGAAGAGCTTGGAGCCAAAGCTGCCGCCGGTCACGCACGGAATGACGTTGAGCTTCGCCGCCGGCACACCGAGCGATGCGCCGACCAGCCAGCCGACGTAGTTGAGAAAGGAGCTATTCGCGTAGAGCGTGAACTTGCCGCTGCCGGGCTCGAAGGACGCGAGCGCGCCGGTGGTTTCGAGCGGCTGACCGCCGGAGCGACCCCAGCGGAGGCGGCGCTTCACCACGAGGTCGGCGCGCGCGAAGTCATCCTTGATCGGACCATAGGTGTAGGTGTGGCGATGCGCGACGTTCGTCGGCCCGCGCTCCGGATGTAGCACCGCATCGCCGCTGGAACGGATCGCAGCCTCCGGATCGACGACCACCGGCAGATCCTCGTACTCGACCTCGATGAGATCGCACGCGTCCTCGGCAATGTAGCGGCTCTCGGCGACGACCGCCACGACCGCCTCACCGACGTGTCGCACGCGATCGACGGCGATGCAATACTGCACCACCGGCGGGCTCGCGAACTGTGCGGTCGGCCCGGTGACCTTCTTCGCGTCTTCGCCGGTCATGACGAGAATCACTCCGGGAAGCGCTTTCGCCTTCGAAGTGTCGATGCGTTTGATCCGCGCGTGTGCCCGGTCGCTGCGCAGTACTGCCGCATGCGCCATCTTAGGCACGACGATATCGTCGATGTACTGTCCGTTACCGGTGAGTAGGCGCGGGTCCTCGACGCGCTTCAGGTTCTTGCCGATCCACTTGTAAGCCTTCTGCGGCGCCTCTTGCTGCCGGCTCGCCGGGATGTAGCCCTCGGCGGGGATGTGCTTGGGGATCGTAGTGGTCATTTAGCGCCCTCTTTCATCAAGGTGACGGCGTGTTGGATGGATTCGACGATGTTGTAGTAGCCGGTGCAGCGGCAGAGATTCGCGGATACGGCTTCGCGGATCTCGTCCGTCGACGGGTTCGCATTGCGTTCCAGCAGTTCGGTCGCGACCATCAACATGCCGGGGGTGCAGAAGCCGCATTGCAAGCCGTGCTTCTCCCAGAAGCCTTGCTGCAACGGGTTCAGTTGCCCGCCTTGCGCGAGACCATCTACGGTGCGGATCGCGCAGCCATCGGCCTGGACCGCGAACGTGAGACAGGAACGCGCCGACTGGCCGTCGATCAAGACGGTGCACGTGCCGCAAACGCCGTGTTCGCAGCCGACGTGCGTACCTTTCAGATCGAGGTCGTCACGCAAAAAATCCGAAAGGAGCGTACGGGGTTCCACGGTGCGGCTCACCGCCGCGCCGTTCACCTTCAAGCTGATCGGAAATGCCGCCATGTTGATTTCTCCCGGGAGCGTTATTTGCAACGGCCGCGGGCCGTGGTGAGGGCGCGGGCGGTCAGAGCTTCGACGAGTTCGCGCTTGTAGCGCGCGTCGGCGTGATAGGAATCGCCGGGCTGGACGAGCTCCGCGGCCAGCTTCGCCGCGCTCGCGATGCGCGCCTCGTCAAGCGCGACGCCCACGAGGTGCGCCTCGACCTTCGCGAGCCGCACCCCGGCGCGCTCCATGCCGCCGATCGCGACACTCGCCTGCGTGCAACGTCCGCCGGCGATCGTAAGCGTGACGCCGACCGCGGCCATCGCGAAGTCACCCTTGCGAATGGCCTCTTCTTGCCACGACCAACCCTGTCCGGCCGGTGCGCTCGGGATGCGAATCTCGGTCAGCATCTCGCCGGCGGCGAGTGTGGTCGTCAGTGGTGCAACGAAGAACTCCTTCGCCACGATCGTGCGCGTCGCTTTCGCGCTCTTGGCGATGATCTTCGCATCGCACGCGGCGAGCACCGCCGGCATCTCCGAGGCGGGATCGGCGTGACTGATGTTCCCGCCGAGGGTGCCGCGATTGCGGATCGGCCCGTGTGCGACCCACGGATAGGCGTCGGCCATTAGCGGACAGTGCTTCTTGACGAGTTCAGATGAGAGCAGCGCGGCGTGACGTGCGAGCGCGCCGATTACGAGTTCACCGCCATCGACGCGAATCGCGCCGAGGCCGGGGACACGGTTGATGTCGATCACCACCTCGGGTTTGACGACCCGCAGGTTCATCATCGGTACGAGGCTTTGACCGCCCGCGAGGATCTTGCCGGCCGCGCCGTGCCGCGCAAGCGCCGCGAGTGCCTCGGGTAGCGACCCCGGGCGGATGTAATCGAACACTGCTGGCTTCATGGGCTTAGCTCCTAACGAGAAATCGGCGAGTAAGGCGATAGGTAATTCGGTTCATCCGGGTTTTGCGTGGGTGGGTAGGGAAGGATAGTCTAGAAATGGCCTCGAAGGAGGGTCGAGGCCGACGTGATCCCCAATTTTAGTAGCGTTATGCTTTGAAGTCCGATTTCAACCAGAGGGGATCGGGCCAATGAAGAAGCCAGTTTTTCGGAAGAGCAGGTGACCGGGTTTCTAAGAAGCGTCCGTCGCACAGCGCGCAGCAGGATCGTCGTGGTCGGGCACGGGGCGGCGGGTCTCTGCGCCGCGCTGTCCGCGCTGGAGGCGGCGAGCGAGCGGGGCATTGACGTCCACGTGACTGTCCTCGAACGGGCGCCCGAGACCTCGTGCGGCGGCAACAGCCGCTGGAGTCCCTCCAACCTCCGCATGCGCGCGCCAGATGCGATGGAACCTGGGTTCGCGGACGAGATCGTCGCGCAATCCGGCGGCCGGGCGGACCGCGCCTATTACGAGCGCCTCGCGGAAGAAGCGCCGCCGACGGTGCGATGGCTGCAAGGCAAGGGGGTCGAATTCCACAGTCCGCCCTACTACCTGAGCAAGGGACCCGCCCGCATCCAGCCGCTCGGCGGCGGCACCGCGCTCTTCGATGCGCTCTGGCGTTCGGCGAAGGCCGCGGGCGTCGAGTTCCTCTACGGAAGCGGGCTGCGCCGGCTCGTGGTCGATGCGGGACGGGTGGCCGGCGTGCAGATCGGCACTGCGCCGGACGTCCTGCGCGCCGACGCGGTGGTGCTCGCCTGCGGCGGCTTTGAAGGCAACGGCAAAATGCTGCGGCAGTACCTTGGTCCCAGTGCGGAAAGCCTGCGGCCGATCTCGCCCGGCACCGCGTTCAACGACGGCGCCGGAATCCGGGCGGCGCTGGAAGCGGGTGCGCGCCGGTCGGGCGACTGGAACGGCATGCACGCCGAGCCGGTGGATGCGCGTAGCCATGCGTCGGCGCCCGTGGTGCTGGTGTATCCCTACGGCATCGTCGTCGATCGCAATGGCCGCCGCTTCTTCGACGAGGGCGCCGGCCTCGTCCACGAGACCTGGGAGACGTTCGCCCGCGACCTTCATTTTTCGCTACCCGGCCGCATCGCCTACGCGATCCTCGACGCTGCGCTCCTCGACATTCCCGAGTACGGACGCGCAATCCGTTCGGAACTGCCGCCGGTCCGCGCCGACTCGATTCCCGAGCTCGCAGCGCAGCTTGGCATTCCTGCCGCGACCGTTGCTGAGACCGTGGATGCCTACAACGCCGCGTGCACCGGCGACACCTCCCGCTTCGACGCGACGCGAAAGGACGGGCTGGCGAGCGCACCGGGATTGTCGCCGCGAAAATCCAACTGGGCGCGCCCGCTTGCCCGCGCGCCCTTCCTTGCCTGGCCGCTGGCGGGCGCCATCGCGTACACGTTCGGCGGTATCGAAACCGACGCCGATGCGCGGGTGCTCGGAGTCGACGGGCCGATCCGCGGGCTCTACGCGGCAGGGGAAATCACGGGGCATTTCCATGGGACCGCGCCGAACGCGGTCGCCATGCTCCGGGCGCTCGTATTCGGCCGCATCGCAGGGCGAACCGCCGCCCTATCGACATCATTTGTCAAGCGCGCGAAGCGGGATTCGCTACCGCTCCGGTAGTAGGCGGTTTTTGCTATTATGAATTGAGTTACAGCATTATGAAATATTCAACCATCGCTGTGTTCGCCGAGAACCGGACCGCGCGGGAAGCCGCGCGGCTTGCGCGTGGACGGATTTGACGCCGAATTCGACCTTGTCGTCCTGGGGTCGGGCGCGTCAGGCATGACCGCCGCGCTCGTGGCCGCCATCGAAGGCGCGCGCGTCCTCGTGCTCGAAAGCACGTCCCACGTAGGCGGTACCAGCGCGCGCTCATCCGGAACGCTCTGGATTCCACCGGCGGGCGATGCAGCAGCGGCCACCTACCTCGATGCGCTGGTCGGCGAAAAGGCGGACCGCGCGCTGCGCGAGGTGTTCCTCGCCGCCGGCCCTGCGATGATTGCCTGCCTCGAGAAGCACGCCGGTTTCGTATTCCGTCGCTACCCAGAGCATCCTGACTATCGCCAGAACCTTCCCGGCGCGGCGAGCGGGATGCGGCCGCTCGAGCCCCCCGAGTTCGATGGCCGCCTGCTCGGAGACGCATTCGTGCGCGTCGGATGGCCGCTTCCCGAGCTGATGCTGTCCGGCGGCATGATGGTGACGCGCGGCGAGGCGGCCACGCTGCTCCGGGCGGGAAGATCTATTGATGGCACGCTCCTCGGCGCGCGTCTCGTGCTGCGCTACCTCGCCGACCGACTGCGCTATCCGCGCGGCACGCGCCTTGTGCTCGGCAACGCGCTGGTGGCGCGCCTTTTCAAGGGCCTCCTCGACCGGCAGGTCCCGGTGTGGTGCGAGGCGGGGACCGAGCGCCTCATCGTCGATGACGAGGTGCGCGGAGCGGTCGTGCGGCGCGACGGCAAGCAAATCCGAGTGCGGGCCCGCCGTGGCGTCGTGCTCGCCGGCGGCGGGTTTCCCGCGAGCGCCGCCCTTCGCGAGAAGAATTTTCGCCCTCCGGTCGCGCGCCATACCGCCGCTTACGAAGGTTGCGTGGGAGATACGCTCCGGCTCGGCCAAGAGGCCGGCGGCGTGCTGGGACCGTCGGGAGAGGACAACGCGTTCTGGTTTCCCAGCTCGGTGGCGACCCGGCCGGACGGAACGACCGCGGTCTACCCGCACATAGTGCTCGACCGGGCGAAACCGGGGCTCGTCGCGATCGGGCGCTCGGGCCGGCGCTTCACGGACGAGGCCGCGTCGTATCACGAATTCACGCGCGCCATGTACCGCACCTCCAATGTTCCCGCATGGCTGATCTGCGACCGGCGCTTTGTCCGGAAGTACGGCCTCGGCATGATCCGGCCGATGACGCCGCGTCTCACGCCGTATCTGGCCTGCGGATACCTGCGCGCGGCAGACACCATCGCAGCCTTGGCAGGCGCAATTGGCGTAGCCCCCGAGGGCCTGACCGACACCGTGCGCCGCCACAACGATTTCGCCCGGACCGGGATCGATGGCGATTTCGGCAAAGGCGGGAACGTGTACGACCGCGCCAACGGGGATCCGGCGCACAAGCCCAATGCGTGCCTCGGCCCGATCGAGCGGGCGCCTTTCTATGCGGTTCGCGTCGAGCCGACCCCGCTGGGTACGAGCCTCGGGCTGCGTACCGATGCGAACGCGCAGGTCTGCGATGCGGCGGGCAAGCCAATCGCCGGCCTGTATGCGGTCGGCAACGACATGCAATCGGTCATGGGCGGGGAATATCCCGGGGCGGGCGCGCAGCTCGGGCCGGGCATGACTTTCGGATACTTAGCGGCGCTGCATGCCGTCCGTTCGCGCGTGGTTCGCGCCCGGCCGGCGGCAACGGCACCGGAATTCGCAACATAACGGAGAGCAAGATGAACAAACCGACGGAAAAGGGCCTTGAGGCCACAGTCGACGGCGCCCGCAAGACTTTGACGAAGAAGGGCGGCGAACTCATAGCGGAATTCCTCGTCAGGGAAAAGATGCCATATGTGTTCGGCATCTGCGGCCATGGCAACGTCGGTCTGCTCGATCCGCTGTACCAGGTGCGCGACAAGATCAAGCTCGTCTCGCCCCGCCACGAGCAGACCGCCGCGCACATGGCCGACGGCTTTTTCCGGGTGAAGCACCAGCCCGTGGCGACCCTGACCTCCACGGGACCGGGCTCGGCGAACCTCATCATGGCGCTCGCCGTAGCACAGACCGATTCCTCCGCGCTGCTGGCGATCACGGCGAACGTTCCGACCTCGCAGTTCAACCGCGGGCCTTTCCAAGAGTTGAATCGCCACAATCAGGCCGATTTCCCGAACGTCATCCGTCCGGTGGTCAAGAGGAGCTTCCAGCCCACACGCATCGACATGCTGCCGCTCGCGCTGCGCCAGGCCGTCACCACGATGACGAGCGGCCGGCCGGGTCCCGTGAACCTCGATATTCCGTTCAACCTCTTCCAGGAAGAGGCCGACATCCCGCTCGAGCCGGCTTGGGACGGCTTCGACAAGCGCCGCAGCGGGGCCTCTCCGGACGACGTCCGGACAGTGATCGACCTGCTGCAGACCTCGCGTCGGCCGGTCATTTTCATCGGCCACGGCGTGACGCTGTCTGAGGCCAGCAAGGAACTGACGGAATTCGCGACGACGTACCGCGTTCCGGTCATCAGTTCGCCGAACGGCATGGGCTGCCTCGACATGCGCGACCCGCTGTCGCTGGGGTTCATCGGCCGCAACGGCGCCTACCAGGCGAACCAGGCGGGTCGACACGCTGACCTCATTATCGCGATCGGCGCGCGATTCGATGACCGCTCGTCGTCTTCATGGATGCCGGGCTACTCCTGGAACATCCCGGCGTCGAAGCTCGTCCATGTAGACGTCGACCACGCCGAGATCGGCAGGAACTACTCACCGGACCTCGGCATCCTCGCGGACGCGCGCACGTTTTTGCGCCAGCTTCTCGGCGAGGCGGCAACACGCCGCATCGACGGTGAGACCCAGTTCCGCGAGTGGCAGACGCAGATCGCCGGATGGCGCGCCGAGTGGGAGAAGTACATCCGGCCGAACTTCGCAATCCATGCGACGCCGATCCGGCCCGAGCGCATCGTGGCTGACTGCCGCGCCGTGCTGCCGGACGACGCCATCATCTCACTCGATTCCGGCATCCACCACAACTGGTTCATGCAGTTCTGGGAAGCGCGCCAGCCGCAGACCATGCTGAACACCTGGGGCTACTCCGGAATGGGATTCGGCCCGAGTTCCATCCTCGGCGCCAAGCTCGCCGCGCCGGACCGTCCCTGCGTGTCCATCTGCGGCGACGGCGGCTTCACGATGGTGTCGCACGTGCTCTGCACCGCAGTGGAGTACGATATTCCGGCGGTGTGGGTGGTATGGAACAACTTCGCCTGGGCGGCGATCCGCGACCTGCAGTACGCCTATTTCGAGGGCCGCGAGCACGGCACCGCCTTCTATCACGGGCCCGACCGCAAGCCCTACAACCCGGATTTCGCGGCGTGGGCCCGCGCGGCAGGTGTCGAGGGGCTCACGGTCACCAAGTCGCAGGACTTCAAGGGCGCACTCGAGCACGCGGTAAAGCTGAACAAGCCCTGCCTGATCGACGTGCACGTCGACGCCAACATCCGCCCGCCGGGCACCGGCGCCTGGGCGCTGCCGCCGATTCCGCATATGGAACCGGTCTTCGGCAAGAAACACATCAGGTGAGAACGATGAAAAAGAAAAGAAGTAGGGCCGCCGCAGTGATCCGCAACGTCGTCGAGACGCCATGGCAGCAGTATCCCGGCCATTTCGGCGGCGCGCTGTCCAAGCCGCTGGTGCGGCCGGAAACGACGGGTTCGCGCCTGGTCGACTACCGCATCTCGACCTACCTGCCAATGGCCTACGTGGCGACGCACACTCACAGGGTGCAGGAGCAGATCTACCATGTACTGGAAGGCGAGGGCGCGATGGAGATTGAGGGCAAGCGCCAGATCGTTCGCAAGCACGACGTCATCTTCATTCCGCCTGGCGTTTCCCACTCTATCTGCAACAACGGGATCGCCGACCTGACCTTCATCGTCGTCACCACGCCGGTCGAGGACGAATAGGTCGGGCCATGGTTGCCACGGTCAAGATGCTGATCGGCGGAGTGTGGCGCGAGGGCGCGAAGACGTACGAGGTGCGCGACCCGTACCGCGGCGAGGTGATCGCGCGCGCGCCCGAATCCACGTTGCAGGACCTCGACGAAGCGTTGAAGGCGGCGACCGCCGCCAAGGCGAAGGCCGCCGCCATGCCGGGTTACGAGCGCGCGGCGATCCTGCGCAAGGTGGCGCAGCTCCTGGTTGCGCGCGCCGACGAGATCGCGGAGATCATGTCGCGCGAGACCGGCAAGGCGATCTCCGACGCGCGCGCCGAAGTCGTCCGCTCGCAGGACACCGTGCTGCTGTCCGCGCAGGAGGCTATCCGCATCCAGGGGGAGCAGGTGCCGCTCGACGGCAGCCCGATGGGGGCCGGAAAAATCGCCTTCCTGCTACGGTTTCCGGTCGGCGTCGTCGCCGGCATCACGCCGTTTAACGCGCCGTTTAACCTGGCGTGCCACAAGTTCGCGCCGGCGCTCGCCGCCGGCAACACGATCGTGCTGAAGGCACCCCCGCAGTCGCCCTGGGTAGTCAGCAAGCTCGCAGAGCTCTTCGCCGACGCCGGCACGCCGGCCGGGTTCGTGAACCTGCTCTATGGCAATGCGGTCGGGCCCGCGCTGGTGAGGGATCCGCGCGTGGACTTCATCACCTTTACCGGCTCCAGCCGCGTAGGCGCCGAGATCAAGGCCGCCAGCGGGCTGCGGCGGGTCGCGCTCGAGCTGGGCGGCAACGGCACCACCATCGTCTGCGCGGACGCCGACCTCGACGAGGCCGCGGCGCTGTGCGCCCGTAATTCGATGCGCCTCGCCGGACAGAGCTGCATTTCCGTCCAGAACGTGTATGTGCATCAGAGCATCTATGACGACTTCCTTGAGCGCATGGTGTCGCGCGTCAAGCAGCTCCGGCTCGGTGACCCGCTCGACCCGAAGACCGACATCGGCACGCTGATCGATGAGAACGCGGCGAAGCGCGTTGAGCACTGGGTGGGCGAGGCGGTGTCGCAGGGCGCGCGGCTCCTGAGCGGCGGCAAGCGGCACGGCGCGGCGTTCGAGCCGACGGTGCTGGCCGACGTGCGCCCGGCGATGAAGGTGGTGTGCGAGGAGATCTTCGGGCCGGTCGCGACGGTGCAGCCATTCACGGACCTGCAGCCGCTGTTCGAGCGCGTCAGCGCCGAGCAGTACGGGCTGCATGCCGGGATCTTCACCAAGTCGCTAACGGTTGCGTTCGACGCCATCCGCGGCCTGCGCGTGGGCGGCGTCATCGTCAACGGCACTTCGACCTGGCGCACCGACCAGCTTGCCTACGGCGGCATCAAGGCGAGCGGCATCGGCCGCGAAGGGCCGCACTACGCGATGCGCGACATGACAGACGAGAGGCTCGTGGTTTTCAACTTGTAATAGAAAATGGCTACCAAAAAGAAAATCGTGTCCGAGGAAGCGGTGGCCGTAGCGCCGAAGGAGCGCGGAGGCATCCAGTCCCTCGAGCGCGCCTTCGCTATCCTCGAGGAGGTCGCCCGCAACCGCGAGGGTATCAACCTGGCGGACCTCAGCAAGGCCGTGGGGCTGCACAACAGCACCACCTTCCACCTGGTCAAGACGATGGCGCAACTCGGCTATGTCAGCCAGGTGCGCGATTCCAAGCGCTATCGCATCGGAGCGAAGCTCTTCACGCTGGCCGCGGGCGCGCTGGAGGAGAACTCCTTCCTCGCGCTCGCCACGCCGGTGCTGGAGACCCTGACGGGCGAGACCAGGGAGGCGGCGCATTTCGCCATCCGTTCGGGCAACGACATCGTGGTGATCGCGCGCACAGCAGGATCGGGATTGCTGCAGATGGTCGACCGCAACGGCGGGCAGCGCCCAGCGCACGCCACGGCGCTGGGCAAGGTGCTGCTGTCGGCGCTGAATGACGCGCAGATCCGCCAGTTCCTCGGCCCGGATCCGCTGCGCAAGTTCACCGCCAAAACCATCGTCGAGCGGGACACCCTCCTGCGTGAGATCGAAGAGGTGCGCCGCAAGGGCATTGCCTACGACGATGGAGAGTTCGACGCGGAGATACGCTGCGTCGCCGTACCGGTTCATGATTTCGCGGGACGCGTAGCAGGCGCGGTCGGCATCTCCGGCGCGGTGTGGCGACTCTCGCTGCAATCGCTGCTGGGCAAGGCCCAGCAGGTCCGCGAGGCGGCGAGGCTGATTTCCGCGCAGCTCGGATACAACGAAAAGAAGGCGACCCGCGTCGCTTGATTCGCCTTGAAGTTGTTGCGGTATTGTGAGATAAACTCCGGCATTGTGAAATACTTGAGAGAGGAGGAGGGAAGATGATCACCGCCAGCAAAAACAGGTGTGCCGCAGTGACCTCCGGAAGTCGCAGGAGGGTGTTGAAAGCCGGAGCCACGGTTGCAGGCGCGCTTGCCCTCGGGTTCCCGGCGATCGTGCGTGCCCAGTCCGACAAGATCAAGATCGGGCATCTCACGCCCCTGACCGGCTTTCTCGGCGCGCTCGGCGAATACGCCGTCCTCGGCATCAAGATGGCCGAGGAAGAAATCAACCGGGCCGGCGGCGTCATGGGGCGGCAGCTGGACGTGATGTCGGAAGACTCGGTCAATCCCGACACGGCCGCGACCAAGGCCCAGCGCATGTTCGAGCAGGACGGCGTGAGCGTACTGATGGGCGAGATCAACTCGGCGTCAGCGCTCACCATCATGCAGGTGGCGGCGCGCAACAAGAAGCTGTTCATGCAAATCGGCGCACGATCGGATGCGCTGCGCGGCAAGAACTGCAACAAGTACACGTTCCACGTCGACATTCCGGTCACCGTGATGGTCAATGCCGCGGGCCAGGCGCTGCTGCGCGATGGCCTGGTGAAGGGCAAGCGCGTCTTCAGCCTGACGGCCGACTATCTCTTCGGCCACGACCTGGCGAAGGCGGCCAAGAGTTTCTTTGCCACCAACGGCGCCAACCTGATCGGCGACGAGTTGGTGGCCACCGACGTGACCGACTTCAGCCCCTACCTGCTGAAGATCCGCCAGGCGCGGCCGGACATCGTTGCCTCGAACCTCGCCGGCAACCAGGTCACCAACTTCGTCAAGCAGTACGCCGAATTCGGCCTGCCCTATCCGATCGCCGGCTTCAACCTCAATACGGCGGACGCCTGGGCGGCGGGCGAGGGCAACCTCGGCGGCATCTGGCCCACCGTCTGGCACCACGACCTCGACGTCCCCGCCTCCAGGGCATTCGTGGCGGCCTTCACCCGGAAGCACGGCAAGCCGCCCGAGAACCACGCGTGGATCGAATACGTCTCGCTGAAGATGATGGCCCAGGCGATGAACGAGACCAAGTCCATCGACACGAACAAGCTGGTCGCCTATTTCGAAAAAGAGACGCAGTTCGACATCCTGAAGGCGCGCAAGGGCTACTTCCGGTCGTGGGACCATCAACTGATGCAGGAGGCCTACCCGTTCACCGTCAAGCCCAAGGGCCAGGCGAAGGACAAGTGGGACTTCCTCCAGTTTGGGGGGGCCGTTCCCGGGCCGAACCAACCGCTGGAACTCCTCGCGCCGACGAAAGAGCAGAACACCTGCGCGATGTAGGCCTGCGCCGGACGCAGGCGCTGCAGGATTGAGCATGCAGCTCCTGTTCTTGCTGGAACAGGTGGTGAACGGCCTCGTGCTCGGGGGCTACTACCTGCTGATCGCGCTGGGTCTGTCGCTGATCTTCAGCGTCGGCGGCGTGGTGAACCTCGCGCACGGGGCGTTCTACGCATTCGGCGCGTACGCATCGGTCGAAATCGCGAAACATCTGGGCTTCGGCCCAGCGGTCGTCCTGTCGCCGGTCGCCGTGGCCATGCTCGGCATCCTGTTCGAGCGGTTCCTGCTGCGCCGCTTCTACACGGCCGACCCGATCCTGAGCCTGCTCGTGACCTTCGG
>JBGOTT010000091.1:0-12192 GCA_041476585.1 Gammaproteobacteria bacterium
CAGGCGCCCTGTCGCACGCGCGCCATCAGCGCGCAAAGTCCTGGGAACTTTGTGCCGCCACCAGCCTGGCGCGACTCTGGGCGGAACAGGGCGAGCGGGGCAAGGCGATTGACCTGCTGGCGCCGCTGCGCGCCGGATTCACCGAGGGGGTTGGCACTCAGGCTTTGCGCGACGCGTCGGCCCTGCTCGAGACGCTTCGCCAAGCCCCCTGACGGGTCCGTCCAGCCCCACCGTCCGCGCGGTTTGCTAGGCTCCCCGCGCACCCCGCAGTTCGCCGCCCAGTTCACCCAAATCCATCGCGCGCATCACCGCCGCGGTGCGCGTCTCGACGCCGAGCTTCTCGTAGATGTGCTGCAGGTGCTTCTGCACAGTGCGCGGGCTCATGCCGAGGATTTCGGCGATCTCCCGGTCCGTCTTTCCGCCGGCGAGCCAGCTCAGCACTTCGCGTTCGCGCGGCGTGACCGGCAGCGCGGCGAAGCCGTTAGGCGTGCGCGCACGCTGCATCGCGAGCGTGTGGCGGTAGAGCGCCGAGAGCGGCTCGCGCACCAGGTCGAGCAGCGCGCACTCGCGGTCGCTGAAATCGCGGCCGTTGCGGTTCAGCACGAAGCTCACCAGCAGCCTCTGGTCCACGAACAGCGGCACGGCGATCGCGTGGTCGATGCCGATGCGCCCGTAGTACTCGTCGTACAGCGCGGTCTCGCGGAACTCGCGCGGCGACAACGAGTCGCTGATGCGGTGCGAGCGGCCCTGCGGATGGCCGGCGTGGTAGCGCACCAGCGGGTGCTCGGCGAAGTGGCGGTCGAACGCAGCGCGGTCCGCGGCGGAGATCGCGCCCGCGGGGGTGCTGACGACGCTGCGCACGTTGCGTCCCAGATCGCAGACCGACAGCGTGGTGATCTCGGAGGCGACCAGCCGCGGCAGTTCCAGCGTGCCGTGCTGCGCGAAGGACACCGCGCTGCCGGCGGCCTCGCTCATCTCGCACACCAGGCGCCAGCCGTCCCGGTAATCCTGCCGCGTCAACTCGTGCATCGGATCCATCGTGCACCCTCCGCCTGCGCAATCCTGCGTATTCACCGCCGGTCGCCCGGGCAGTAGAAGTATAGGCGTTGCGTTTCATTTACGGGAGGTGCCTCATGCTGCAGGCCAACCAGGTGACGGTGATCCTGCCGGTGATCGACATGGACCGCGCGCGCCGTTTCTACGAGAAACAGCTCGAGCTCAAACCGCTCGGGCAGAAACCTGACGGAAAATTCATCTATCACTGCGGCGGCACCGAGATTGCGCTGTTTCCGCGCCCGGGCGGCACCAAGGCCGAGCACACCGCACTCAGCTTCAGGGTCGCGGACATCGGAAGAGCGATCGGCGAACTCGAAGGCCGCGGCGTGAAGTTCGCCGACTACGACCTGCCCGGACTGAAGACGGTGGAGCATGTCTGCGTGCTCGGCTCGGAGAAGGCAGCCTGGTTCCAGGATCCGGAGGGCAACATCCTCTGCCTGCACGAAGACCTCGCCTAGGCGCCTCGCATGTACCACGCCGGCGCGCGTACGCTGCAGGACCGCTACGACACGCGCCGGCTCGCCGACCGCCTGCACGAGACGCTCTCGCGCACGGCGTTCACCGACGAGGACCGCGCATTCATCGAAAGCCGGGCGATGTTTTTTCTCGCCACGGCCGATGACGGGGGCAGGCCGGATTGCTCCTACAAGGGCGGGCTGCCCGGGTTCGTGCGCGTCGTCGACCCGCAGACGCTCGCCTTTCCGAGCTACGACGGCAACGGAATGTTCCGCAGCCTCGGCAACCTGCTGGTCAATCCTGCGGTGGGTCTGCTGTTCCTCGATTTCGAGCAGCCGCGGCGCCTGCGGGTGAACGGCAGCGCGACGCTGGACGAGAAGGACCCGCTGATCGGGTCCTTCGACGGGGCGCAGCTCGTGGTCAGGGTGCGCGCGGCGCGCATCTTTCCGAACTGCCCGCGCTACATCCATCGCATGCAGACGGTCGAGCTCTCGCCCTACGCGCCTTGCGAAGGCCGCGTGCCGCCCGTCCCGGCGTGGAAGCGGTTTGCGCAGTTTCGCGACGTGCTGCCGGCAGGAGATCCGGCGACGGAGTAAGGCTGCTGATTTATGATGCGGCGCATGCTTCTCGCGCCGCTCGGCAAGCCCGAACTTTTCACGCGTCTCGCCGCAGGACACGCGGCGGGGATCACCGTCATCACGCCCAACCAGCGGCTTGCGCAGGCCCTGGCATCGGAGTTCGACCGCGCACAGATCGCACAGGGCCGCAAGGTCTGGGAGACGGCCGATATCCTGCCGTTCACCGCGTTCGTCGAACGCGCGTACGAGGACGCGCTGTATTCGGACCTGGTCGCGCAGCTCCCCTCGCTGCTCACGCCGGATGAAGAGCAGCAGCTCTGGGAGGAGCTCGTCCGCGCCGATCGCGGACGCGACCTGCTTGCGGTGAGCGGAACCGCGGCGCTGGCGCGCGAGGCCTGGCAGCTCGCCCACGCGTGGGCGCTCGTTCCCGGATTGAAGCGCCAGGCGCTCGATGACGACGCGCAGGCCTTTGCCGAGTGGTCGCGCCGCTATCAAAAGCGCACGCATGACGGGCGGCTGACTGACCGCGCCCGCCTGCCCGAAGTGGTCGCCGGCGTGCTCGGGCATCCCTGGGTGAAGAAGCCGGCGTTGCTCGTCGCGTACGGCTTCGACATCGTCACGCCGCAGCAGCAGGCGCTGTTCGACGCGTACCGGGAACAGGGCGCTGAGTTGCGCGTCTGCGGGCCGCGCAGCGTCCGGTCGAAGGCGATGCGCATCGCATGCGCCGACGCGCGTGAGGAAATCGGCCAGGCGGCGCGCTGGGCGCGGGCACGGCTGGAGCAGAACTCCGTCGGGAATGACATGCGCATCGGAGTGGTGGTGCCGGATCTGGGCAAGCGGAAGAACGCGATCCGCCGCGTGTTCGCGCAGACGATGCTGCCGGGCGGAGGAAAGCAGACGCTGCCCTTCAACATCTCGCTCGGCGATCCGCTCGGCGCCTGGCCGCTCGCCGCGCACGCCTTGCTCGCACTCGATCTGGCCGGGCGCGAGATCGAGTTCGAGCGCGCGAGCCTGCTGGTTCGCTCGCCATTTCTCGCCGCAGGCGATAGCGAGTCGCAGGCGCGCGCGAAGCTCGACGGAGCGCTGCGACGCCGCGCCGAGCCTTCGATCACGCTGGAGCGGCTCTTGGCGCTCGTGTCCGAAGCGCCGGTGCTGGCGCAGAAGCTCGCGGCGCTCGCGGAGTTCCGCAAGGCGCGTCTGTTCGCACCGCAATCGCCGGGCGCGTGGGGCCGCGCGTTTTCCGAGGCGCTCGAGCTGGTCGGTTTTCCGGGCGAGCGAGCGCTCGATTCGGATGAATACCAGACCCTCGGGAAATGGCACGAGCTGCTCGCGCAGTTCGCCCGCCTCGAGCGCGTGACCGCGAAGATGGGCTTCGGCGAGGCGCTCGCGCGGCTGAAACGCATGGCGCTCGAGGCGCTGTTCCAGCCCGAAACGCCCGAGGTGCCGGTGCAGGTGCTCGGCGTGCTGGAGGCGGCGGGCATGGAGTTCGACCACCTGTGGGTGATGGGCCTGTCGGACGAATCCTGGCCCCCTGCGCCGCGGCCAAATCCGTTCCTGCCGCTCGCGCTGCAGCGCGACGCGAAGCTGCCGAATGCTTCGCCTGCGGAAAACCTCGCCGTCGCGCGCCGCTTGACGGCCGGATGGCTGGGCTGCGCGCCCGAAGTGGTGCTCTCGCATCCGTTGCAGGAAGACGAGCGCATGCTTGGTGCGAGTCCGTTGATCGCCGAGGTGGCGGTTCGGTCGCTCGAACTGCCGCGTTTTGATACCTGGCGCGACGCAATCCATCGATCGCGCAGGCTCGAACGCATCACCGACATCGAAGGTCCGGAATTTGGCGCGGCCGAGGCGGTGCGGGGCGGTGCGTCGGTCCTCAAGGACCAGGCCGCCTGTGCGTTCCGCGCGTTCGCGATTTACCGTCTTGGTGCGGAGGACATCGAAGCGCCGCATGCGGGGCTGGATGCGCTCGAGCGCGGGACGCTGGTTCACCACATGCTCGCGTCCGCATGGAACGAGCTGAAAACGAAGCGGGCGCTCGATGCGACGAGCGCGGCCGCGCTCGATGCCATCCTCGCCAACGCCGCCGATGGAACGATCGCGCGCGCGCGCCGCGACAGGCCGACGATCCTCGCCGGGCGATTCGCGGAAATCGAGAAGCAGCGGCTGGTGCGCCTGGCGCGCGACTGGCTCGCGCATGAGCGCGAGCGCGGCGATTTCAGGGTGATCGCGAGCGAGGACAAGCGTGCGCTCGAGATCGGCGGACTCAAATTGAATGTGCGCCTCGACCGCGTGGATGAAACCGCGGGCGGGCAGCGCATCGTGATCGACTACAAGACCGGCGAATCGAAGCTCGCGAGCATGCTCGGCGCGCGGCCCGAGGAACCGCAGCTGCCGCTCTACCTCACCGCGTCGGAGCCCGATGCGGCGGGAGTGGCTTTTGCGCAGGTGCGCGCCGGCGACATGAAGTTCGTCGGTCTCGCGCGCGAGGCGGATCTGCTGCCGGGCGTGAAAACACCGGCGAGCGCGGGCCGCAGCCGCGCCGAACGCGGCTGGGCGGAGCAGGTCGCATTCTGGCGCTTCGAGATCGACCGGTTGGCGAGGGATTTCTCCGCCGGTCGTGCGGAAGTCGACCCGAAGGAATTGCGCGGGACTTGCGAGTATTGCGATCTGAAGCCGTTTTGCCGCATTTACGAGCGGCTGGCGGGCGCGCAGGAGGATGCCGAGAATGGCTGACCGGTCCCTGCTTCCAGACCAGACCGAACGCGCCCGCGCGCTCGACCCGGAGCGCTCATTCATCGTGCAGGCGCCGGCGGGCTCGGGGAAAACCGAGCTGCTGATCCAGCGCTACCTCGCGCTGCTCGCGCGCGTGGAGAATCCGGAAGAAATCGTCGCCATCACCTTCACCAAGAAGGCGGCGGGCGAGATGCGCGAGCGCGTGCTGAGCGCGCTCGCCGAAGGCAAGGCCGAGGACCGCTGGGAATTGCGGCAGAACCCGGCGCGGCTGCGCATCCAGACCATCGATGCGCTGTGCGCGTCGCTCACGCGCCAGATGCCGATGCTGTCGCGCTTCGGCGCGCAGCCCGGGATCGTCGACGACGCGCGCCCGCTCTACCTCGAGGCGGCGCGCGCCACGCTCGAGCCTGCGACACTCGATCACCACGCTGCGCGGCTGCTCGGGCACCTCGACAACAATGCGGCCCGGGTCGAGGAACTGCTGGCCGACATGCTGCAGCGGCGCGACCACTGGATCCGCCACTTGAAGGACTTGGACCGCGCGGCGCTCGAAGCCGCGCTCGCGAGCGAGGGCGCGCGCCTGGCTGCGCGCGCGCGCTCGCTCTACCCGGGCGATGCGCCGGCGGACGTGGCGGGATGGCGGGCGCTCGCGCAGTCCCTGCTCACCAAGGCCGATCGCGGCTGGCGCAAGAGATCGAAAGAGGCCGAGGCGCTTTGCGCGAACGAGCCGTTGCGCGAAGCGCTTTCCGATCTGCTGGATGCGCCGCCAGAGCATTACACGGACGCGCAGTGGCAAGTGCTGACCGCGCTCGAGCCGCTGCTCAAGCTCGCGCTCGCGCAGCTCGAGCTCGTGTTCCAGGCGCGTGCCGAGGTGGACTTCACCGAGGTTTCCAGGCGCGCGCTCGACGCGCTGGGCACCGACCAAGCGCCGACCGACCTCGCGCTCGCGCTCGATTACCGCATCCGCCACCTGCTGGTGGACGAGTTCCAGGACACCTCCATCAGCCAGTACGAGCTGATCGCGCGGCTCACCGCCGGCTGGGAGCCGGGCGACGCTCGCACGCTGTTCGCCGTGGGCGATCCGATGCAGTCCATCTACCGCTTCCGCGAAGCCGAAGTCGGCGAATTCCTGAAGACCTGGACGAGCGGCCGCCTGGGCGAGGTGGACGTGGAGCGCGTGCGGCTGAAGGCGAACTTCCGCTCGCAGTCGGGCATCGTAGAGTGGGTGAACGCGGCTTTTGCGCGAGTCATGCCCGAGAGCGAAGACGCCGCCGCGGGCGCGGTGCCCTATGCCGATTCGACCGCCGTGCATGCGGCGCTTCCGGGCGATCCGGTCACGGTGCATCCGTTCTGCAACGGCGAAACGCAAGCCGAGGCGAAGCGTGTGGCCGAACTCGTTGCACGGGTGAGGAGCGGAGAGCCGGAATCAACCGTAGCCATCCTCGTGCGCAATCGCGCGCACCTGTCCGAAATCGTTCCCGCTTTGCGCGACGTGGGCCTGCGCTTCCGTGCCGTGGAGATCACTTCGCTCGACCGCCGCCCGGTGGTGCAGGATCTGCACTCGCTCGCGCGCGCGCTCGCGCACCCCGCCGACCGCCTCGCGTGGTTGGCCGTCCTGCGCGCCCCCTGGTGCGGCCTCACGCTCGCCGAACTCCATGCTCTTGTCGTCCACGCGCAGGCGGGGACCCAGACGATTTGGGAATTGATGCAGGATTCCAGTCTCCCCCGCTTGACCCGCGTTCGCTCCGCCCTTGCCCCGGCGCTCGCAAACCGCTTGCGCGGTTCCTTGCGCGACCGGGTCGAGGCGGCATGGCTCTCACTCGGCGGCCCGGCGTGCGTCGAGGACGAGACCGATCTCGAGGATGCCGCGGTCTACCTCGATGCGCTGGAGGAAGCGGAGGAAGCGGGCGCGATCGCCGACCTGGCGGCGTTCGAGGAGCGGCTGCAGAAGCTGTGGGCGCTGCCCGACGTGCACGCGCTTGCGAACGACGTGCAGATCATGACTATCCACAAGGCCAAGGGCCTGGAGTTCGACCACGTCATCGTTCCCGGGTTGGGGCGCGTGCCGCGCGGGGAAGACAAGAGGCTGTTCCTGTGGATGGAGCGCCCCGGGGGGGAGAGGGAGGAATTGCTGGTCGCGCCGATCGAGGAAACGGGGGCGGATGACGATCCGATCTACGCGTGCGTGAAGAAACTCGATGCCGAGCGCGCGGGGCATGAGGCTGCCCGGTTGCTCTATGTTGCCGCCACGCGCGCGAAGCTGCGGCTGCATCTGCTCGGAGGGGTCAGCGCGAAGAGCGGGAAGCCGTCGAAGAATTCGCTCCTCGCCGGACTCTGGCCGGTGGTGGAGCAACAGTTTGCTTCTCTCCACTCCGACGAGGAGTCGCCGCTGCGCGACGGAGGTGGTGTTTCTGATCGCGTATTACCCAACCAGGATCTGATCCGCCTTTCCTCCGACTGGAAATTGCCCGCTGCACCACCGTCGGTGCTCTGGACCCCGCCGGTCGATGAGGCGCGTCCGCAGGACGACATCGAATTCTCCTGGGTCGGCGAGGCCGCACGGCGTGTAGGGAGCGTGGTGCATCGGTGGTTGCAGCGGATTGGGGACGATGCACTGGTTGGGTGGGATGAGAAGCGGGTTGAGGGGATGGGTGAGGCAGTCCGAGGGGCGCTTGCGGGGAGGGGGGTATCGGTTTCCGAGTTGCCATGGGCTTCGGATCGCGTACTTGCTGCGCTTGCGAACGCTCTCAATGACGAAAAGGGGCGTTGGTTGCTCGGTCCGCATGAGCATGCATACACGGAGCATCGCCTGGTTGCGCTGATCGACGGCGAGCGGCGGCGACTCGTGATCGACCGGTTGTTCGTGACTCGGGAAGGGGAGCAGTGGGTCGTCGACTACAAGACAAGCACGCACGAGGGGGCAGACATTGAAGCTTTCCTCGGGCGGGAGCAGGAGCGGTATGCGCCCCAGTTGCGGAGATACGCTGACGCGCTTGGAGGCAAGGTCCGCTGCGGACTGTATTTCCCGCTCCTCGCCGGCTGGCGCGAGTGGTAGGCTCGTTGAAGGCCGAGCCGCGCGTGCGGGTGCATGCGCATTGAACGCCGCTCTGCGGAGTCACTTGATCCCCGCCTGCATGAACGACTGCATGAACTGCCGCTGAAACAGAAGGAACGCGACCAATAGCGGCGCGACCGCCATCAGCGTCCCGGCGCTGATCACCGACCAGTCGACGCCCGATTCCGGCGCGCCGAAGATGGCGAGCCCCACGGTGAGCGGGCGCGTGTTCACCGAGTTGGTGATCACCAGCGGCCAGAGGAAGTTGTTCCAGTGGTAGCTCACCGAGACGAGCGCGTAGGCGAGGTAGGTCGGGCGCGCGAGCGGCACGTACACGCGCCACAGCACGCCGAGCCAGGAGCAGCCCTCGACGCGCGCCGCTTCCTCGAGCTCGCGCGGGATCGTCTTGAAGGTCTGGCGCAGCAGAAATATTCCGAAGGCGCTCGCCATGTACGGCAGGCCGATGCCGAGGATGGTGTCGACCAGGCCGAGCCGGCTCATGCTGCGGTAGTTCTCCACGATCAGCACCTCGGGCATGATCATGAGCTGCACCAGCACCAGCGCGAAGGCGATCTCGCGCCCGGCGAACTCGAAGCGCGCGAAGGCGAAGCCCGCGAGCGTGCACAGCACGAGCTGCGCCGCGAGGATCATGGTGACGAGCGCCACGGTGTTGACGAAGTGGCGCGCGAACGGCGCGTAGCTCCAGGCCTTCTCGAAGTTCGCGAGCGTGAGCGGCGCGAGCGGATCGAAGTGCGTCGCGAACGCCGCCGGGTGGAACGCCGCCCAGAAGGCGTAGAGCAGGGGCGAGAGCCACAGCAGGGCGAGCAGCCACGCCGCCGCCGTTTCCAGGGGGTGCTTCACCGGTAATGCACCCGCCGCTCGATGAGCTGGAACTGCACGACCGCGAACCCGGCGAGGAGCGCGAGCAGCACCACCGTCAGCGTCGCCGCATAAGCCGTGTCAAAGAAGCTGAACGCGACCTGGTAGATGTAGTAGAGGAGCAGGTTCGAGGCGTTGTCCGGCCCGCCCTTGGTCAGGATGAACAGGTGGTCGACCAGCTTGAACGAGTTGATGGTCGCGTTCACCAGCACGAACAGCGTGGTCGGCATCAGCAGCGGGAAGGTCACGCGCCGGAAGAAGGTCCAGCGCGAGGCGCCCTCGAGCTTCGCCGCCTCTTCCAGCTCGGGCGGCAGCGACTGCAGCGCCGCGAGGTAGAAGATCATGAAGAAGCCCGCTTCCTTCCAGACCGTCATCGCGACCAGGCAGCCCATCACCGTGTGCGGGTCGCCGAGCCAGTTGTGGCTCGGCGCGCCGACGAGCCCCGTGAGCTTGTCGAGCAGGCCGATCTGCGGCGTGTAGAAATACAGCCACAGGTTCGCCACTGCGATCATCGGCAGGACGGTCGGCGTGAAGTAGCTCATGCGCACGAGCGCGCGCGCCGGGAGCTGCTCGTTCACCCAGATCGCCATCAGCAGGGCGAGGGCGATCGAGGTCGGGATGGTGCCGAGCGCGAACCAGAAATTGTTGGCGAGCACCTGCCAGAAGATCGGGTCCTCGCCGAGCGCCGCGTAGTTCGCGAGCCCCACGAAGCGCGAAGGCCGCGCCACCGTGCCGGTGGAGAACAGGCTGTCGAAGAGCGTCGCCGCCGCCGGGTAGTGCGTGAAGCCGACGAGCAGCATCGCGGCCGGCGCGAGCAGCAGCCAGCCGTAGACGTGCCGCATCGCGCCCAAGGTGGTCGCCGCTTGCGGCTTAGCGATACGGTTTCAGCAGCCTCTCGGCTTCCTGCTGCGCCGCCTTCAGCGCCTCGGCCGGCGGCTTCGCGCCGGTGAGCGCGGCCTGGATCGCGTCGTCCAGCAGCTTCCTCACCCGGCCGCTCTGGAACGTCGAGAGCTCGGCGGTGGCGAACTTGAACTGGTCGCGCGCGACCGCCGCGGCCGGGAAGCCCTGCACGTACTCCTTCAGTTTCGGCGTCTCGTAGGCGTCGGGCCGCGTGGCGACGTAGCCGGTGGCGATGCTCCACTCGGCGGTGCGCTCGGGCGCGGTGATCCACTGGATGAACGCGAGCGCCGCCTTGCGCTCCTCGGGCGTGGTCTTCTTGAAGATGTACCAGTTGCCGCCGCCGGTCGGCGAGCCGCGTTGCTTGGAGGCGGGCAGCATGGCGACGCCGAACGGGAACTTGGCGGAGTCCTTCACCGCGGTGAGATTCCCCGTGGTGTGCCACATGATCGCCGTCTTGCCCTCGGTGAACGCCTGGCGCAGCGTCCCCCACTCGACCGTGCCTTCGGGCATCACCTTGTGCGTCGCGCCGAGATCCCGCCAGTACTGCAGCGCGGCGATCACGTCCGGGTGCGCGTAGTTGGTGATGTTGCCGTCCTTGTTCATGAGGTCCTGGCCGTTCTCGCGCGCGAGCGCCTGGAACATCCAGTACGCGTAGCCGGTGGACGGGACCATCACGCCCCAGCGCTGCACGTTGCCGCTCGCGTCCTTCTTGACGAGCTTCGCGGCCATTTGCGTCATCTCGTTCCAGCTGGCGGGCGCCTTCTCCGGGTCGAGCCCGGCTTCCTTGAACGCATCCTTGTTCCAGTACATCACGATGGTCGAGCGCTGGAACGGGATGCCGTACACCTTGCCCTTGTGCGTGCCGTTCGCCATCAGCGCCGGGTAGAAGGCCTTCAGCCACGCCTTGTCGGCCGGCGCGGTGGCGATGTCGTCGAAGGGCACGATCGCGTCCTGCTCGAGCAGCTCGTAGATGTCGATCGAGAACAGCACCGACATCTGCGCCGGCTGCCCGGCCTTGAGCGCGGCGAGCGCCTTGATGCGCGCGTCGTCGTAATTGCCGGCGTAGACGGCGTTGATCTTGATGCCGGGGTTCTCCTTCTCGAAGCCAGCCACCAGGTTGTCGATCACCTTGGTGAGCGGGCCGCCGACCGCGATCGGGTAGTAGAACGTCAGCTCGACCGCATTTGCGGTGACGGATGCCGCAAGCAGCGCGGCGAATACCAGACCGATGAGCCTCTTCATGGCTTTCTCCCTTTTGAGAATCTATGCCCGCATTCCGTTCTGCGCATCGAAAATATGCACCGCCCCCGGCTCCCAGCCGAGGCGCACCCGCGAACCCGCGGCGAGCGCCACCTGCCCGGGCGCGCGCACGAGGAGCGACTCCTCGCCGACCTGCGTGGTGACCACGGTGTCCGCGCCATGATACTCGGCGCTCGTGACCGTTCCGCGAATTCCGCCTTCGGTGCCGCCCGCGTCCACCAGCCGGATGTGCTCCGGCCGGATTCCGAGCGTGCGCCCCGCGCCGCGCCCCGGGAGCACGACTTCCTGGCTGCCCCGGATCACCGCGCCCAAGGACCCGCCTTTCATCCCATCCTCGAGGGCCACCAGGTTCATCGCCGGCGTGCCGATGAAGCGCGCCGCGAACGTCGTCGCCGGCCTCGCGTAAAGCTCCGCCGGCGATCCCTCCTGCTCGATGCGCCCCTCGCGCAGCAGGATCACGCGGTCCGCCATGCTCATCGCCTCGACCTGGTCGTGCGTGACATAGACCACCGTGATCCCGAGGCGCTGCTGCAGCGCGCGGATCTCCACCCGCATCCCGTGGCGGAGCTGCGCGTCAAGGTTGGAGAGCGGCTCGTCCATCAGGCAGATCGAGTTCTCCGCCACGATCGCGCGTGCGAGCGCGACGCGCTGGCGCTGCCCGCCGGAGAGCTGCTGCGGCTTTCGCTCGAGCTGCTGCGCGAGCCCCACCAGCTCCGCCACGCGCTCGAGCCGTTTCGTGCGCTCGGGCGCCGCCATCCGCCGCACCTTCAGCCCGAACACGATGTTCTCCGCCACCGTCAGATGCGGAAACAGGGCGTAGGACTGGAACACCATCGACACGCGCCGCTTGTCCGGCTCCAGGCGCGTCACGTCGCGCCCGCCGATGTGGATCTTTCCCTCGCCGACCTCCTCCAGCCCCGCGATCAGCCGCAGCAGCGTAGATTTCCCGCAGCCCGACGGCCCGAGCAGCACCACGAACTTGCCTTGCTCGGCGCGAAAGCTCACCTCATCGACAGCCTTCACTCCGCCGAAGCGCTTGGTCACCTTATCGAGAACGATCTCCGACATCTGCAAAGCTATTATCCTTGAGACGGAGTCCATCCATGGCACTGAAACGCCCCAAAGGCCTAGGAAAGGAAACTGCGGGCACCCTCGTCGTCCTCGAGCACAGCTCGAAAATCCTCAAGGGCAACCCGCTCGGCGATCCGTACGTGCGCAAGCTCGGGGTCTGGCTGCCGCCGCAGTATGACGCGGGCCGCGCTCGCCGCTCGGCTTTCG
>JBGOTT010000092.1:0-12091 GCA_041476585.1 Gammaproteobacteria bacterium
ATAGAGACTCGCCACTTCGTGTCGATCCGCCGCCGACCACCCGATCGGCAATCTCCAGCCGCTTCGCATCGTGCCACGTGATCTCCCACAGCTTCTGCGCCGGACGCCAGATCGCCCCGAGGCGCTTTGCGCGCTCGCGCAGGTCGGCCTCGTGCCAGGAGATGCGCACCATGACGGCATCGTCATCGCGTCGCCGAGGTTTCCGCACGCGCGGCATCCACTCCCGAGATTCGACGATCAGTTCGACCGTCGTGTGGCGCCGGCGGCTTTGCTTTTCGTAGAGATAGCGGACGCGGACAAGGCGCTCGTCGTAGCGCTCAAGAAGCTTCTTGGTGCCGTTCTGACCGGGCCGCACCACCGCAACCCGCGAAACACCGTCCCTCCATCACCCACGCAAGCGTTACGATCGCTCCTTTCAACCACGCGACCCAACATGCCCACCGCAATCCCCGAAGGCTTCCGCGCCCTCAACCTGCCGCGCAACCCTTTCATCGAAGCCAACGGTCCGCTCTACGGCCGGATCGACGACGGCGCCTTCGTAATGGGTTTCCTGTGCGAGCAAAAGCACTGCAACCCGATGATGGTATGCCACGGCGGCATGGTCGCGACGCTCGCCGACATGCTGCTGCTCCTCGGCACCAACATCCAGACGAAGCTCGGCCAGTTCCTGCTCACCGTGAGTCTGGACATCGACTTCGTAGCTCCGGTGAAGCAGGGCGACTGGCTGGAAGGCCGCGCCGAGGTGCTGCGCGCCGGGAAGAGCGTGATTTTCACCGAGGGGCGCATGAGCGTCGCGGGCGCGACGGTGGCGCGCGTCAACGCGATCCTCAAACCCAGCGGCAGGCCGCTCGCGGATTTTGCGCCGGGACAGTATTTCACCTGATGCGCATCAGCCGATGAACGATCGCGCAACGGATTCCGAAACCTTCCTGACGCTGCAGGAGATCGCGGCCGCCGCGCGGCGCGCGCTCGCGCCGGGTGCGTGGAATTACCTGATCGGCGGAGCGGAAACTGAAACGACGGTGCGCCGCAACCGTCTGGCGCTCGATTCGATCGCGTTCCGGCCGCGCGTGCTGCGCGACGTGCGCCGCGTCGATGCGAGCTCAGCCTTCCTCGGCCGGCCCGTGCGCTTGCCTGTGCTGCTCGCGCCGGTGGGCGGCATGGAATCCCTGGTCGACGGCGGCGCGGCCACGGCCGCCCGCGCGGCCGCGGCCTTCGGCGTGCCGCAGATGCTCTCCTCGGTGTGCGCTCCGGGGCTTGAGGAAACTGCGGCAGCCGCGGACGCGCTGCGCGTGTTCCAGCTCTACGTGCGCGGAGACGATGCCTGGGTGGACGACTGGGTGCGGCGCGCCCGCGACAACGGATATGCCGCCTTCTGCCTGACCGTGGACACCGCGTGCTACAGCCGGCGCGAACGCGATCTGGTTGCCCGCTACGTCAAGCCTTGGCGCGCCGACGCGGCGAAAGGCACGCAGTTCCAGGCGGCACTGTCCTGGGTTCAGGTCAGGCGCTTCCAGGACCGGCACGACCTGCCGCTCATCCTGAAAGGCATCGCAAGCGCCGAGGATGCGGCAATCGCCGTGGAGCACGGCGTCGAAGTGATCTACGTCTCCAACCATGGCGGGCGCCAGCTCGATCACGGACTCGGCAGCATCGCGGTGCTGCCGCAGGTCGTCGCCGCGGTGGCCGGGCGCGCCGAAGTCTGGGTCGACGGGGGCTTCATGCGCGGTTCGGACGTGGTGAAGGCGATTGCGCTCGGGGCGCGCTGCGTGGGCCTCGGCCGGCTCGCGTGCCTGGGGCTGGCGGCCGGCGGCGTCGCAGGGCTGGTGCGAACGCTGGAAATCCTCGAAGACGAGATGCGCATCTGCCTCGGTCTGCTCGGGGTGACGTCGCTGGCGGAGTTGAAACCCGGGCACCTGTGCGCGGCGCCGCCGGTCTGCGTGCCCGGCGTGCTGAGCGCGTTTCCGTTGCTGGGGGACTAGCGCTTCTGCCTCGCCTCGTACTCCGCGACCGCTTTTTTCAGGTCGGTGTATTCCTCGCAGCCGAAAAAGCACAGCCGGTCGAGCGTGGCGAGATGCTCCTTCGCCTTGGCCGGATTGTTGACCAGCAGGTAGGCCTCGCCGATGTACTCGTGCGCGTTGCGGTGCTTCGGATCGATGCGCAGGGCCTCGTTGTAGTGCTTGAACACGACGTTCATGTCGGGGTTGGGCCCCTTGCGCGTCGTGTAAGCGTAAAGGTTGTGGTAGTCGGCACTCTGCGGATTGCGCATCAGGGCATCCATCAGACCCTTCTGGGCACCCGCCCAGTCCTTCTTCGCGATGGCTGCCCTGGCCGCCTCGATGACCGGGTCCTCGGGCGCGGCGGCCTCGCCGCGCGTCGGCGTGTCGCCCCCGCCCGCGGCGAACGCGCGCGCGGCGCCGGACAGCAGAAGTATTGCGAGAATTCCTGCACTGCGTTTCATGATTCGAGCCTCCTCTGGCTTGCGAATTGCTGCGGGGCGCGGCATTCTTGCTCCCGGCCTGATCTGCAGGTACGGATCATGCCGGACTGCAGATTCAGGAGGTGCCAACTATGCCACGCCTTGCTGTCTTCCTGCTGACGCTGCTCTGCAGCATGGCCGTGCTCGCGCAGTCCGGCCCCTACTCGAACCGCGCGGAAGCCCTCAAGGGCCTTGCGGACGCCGACGCCGCGCAGCGTGCGCGCGCCGTGACCTGGATCGCCAATCACGGCACGCCCGCCGACGACGAGATCCTGCGGCAACGCCTTACCGACGAGAGCCCGTTCGTGCGCGGCTTCGCCGAACAGGGGCTGTGGCTGCTGTGGAGCCGGTCCGGCGACGCCGAGATCGACCGGCTGATGGCGCGCGGTGTCGAGGAGATGCAGGCAGGCCGGCACAAGGCGTCGATCGCCACCTTCAGCGAGGTGATCCGCCGCAAACCCGGCTTCGCCGAGGGCTGGAATCGCCGCGCAACGGTGCTCTACCTCGCGGGCGAGTACCAACGATCCATCGCCGATTGCGACGAGGTGATCAAACGCAACCCGTACCACTTCGGCGCGCTTGCCGGCTATGGACAGATCTATTTCCAGCTCGAGCAGTACGAAAAGGCGATTCAGTACTGGAAGCGCGCTCTCGAAGTCAACCCCAACATGCTCGGCGTCGAGATGAACATCAAGGGCGCCGAGATGCTGCTCGCCGAAAAGCGCAAGCGCTCGATCTGAGGAGCCCCGCGATCAGGCGGCGCCCAGCCGCTCGGCCATCTCGATGATCGCGCGGGCCGTCTCGCGCGGATGCTCGAAGGGAAACAGGTGCCCGCCGGGCAGCTGCATGAACTCGAAGCGCCCGCGCATCGGCGCGAGGCCGGTGCGCTTCACCACGTTCGAATCCGCGCCGCCGATGAAGCCCGCCGGAACGCGCAGGTGTTTCAGATAGCGGTGCATGCCGTGCGGGATGGTGCGGTAGATGCAGTACTCGATCGCCGGATCGATCTTCAGGTGCAGCGCTCCGTCGCGCTCGGTGAGTCCGTGGCGCACGTAATCGCGCAGGCATTCAGGCGTGAAATGACGGAACAGCCTGCGCGTGCGGAAGTGGCGTTCGGCCTCGGCGAGGCTGGCCCAGGCGCTGCGCCGGTCGCGCGTCGCGCCCGCGGGGGTCGCGCGATCGACGATGCCGAAACGCTTGGTCGCGCCGAGCAGCCGTCCCTTGATCGGGCCGATGATCGGCGCATCGAGCAGGATCACGGCGCGCACCAGCTCGGGTCGGCGCACCGCCGCGAGGTACGAGAGATAGCCGCCGAGCGAATGGCCGACCGCGAGCACGGGTTTTCGATGGCGCTCGAATCGCTCGATCAGCTGCGCGACCAGCAGCTTCCAGCCTTCGGTGGGAGGATGTTGCGGGTCCATGCCGAGCGCTTCGATGGATTCGATCCGGAATCGATCTTCGAGCCCCTCGAACAGCGCGCGATAGGCCGGTGCGGGGAACCCGTTGGCGTGCGAAAAATGCAACAGCGGCTTGCTCACCGCCGCATTATCGGCTGGAACGCCGCCGGCTATGCAGCGCTCTCCGCCTCCACCGGTTCGCCGATGAGATATCCCTGCACCAGGTCGCAACCGTAATCGGCAAGCAAAGCGAGCTGCTCCTCGCGCTCGACGCCGCCGGCGACGACCTGCAGCTTCATGTGGTGCGCGAGCCCCACGATCGCCGCGACCACGGCGCAATCGTCTGCATTGCCGGGCAAGTCGGCGATGAATGACCGGTCGATCTTGACCCGGTCCAGCGCGAAGCGCTTGAGGAACGCGAGGCTCGACTGACCCGTGCCGAAATCGTCCGCCGACAGCGTCACCCCCATGTCCTTCAACTTGCGCAGCGTCGCCAGCGTGTGGTCGGTCTGATGAATCAACGTCGATTCCTTGATCTCGAACCCGAGCAGGCCGGCGGGAAGGCCTGTGTCCTTCAGGACGCGGCCGACCAGTTCGATCAGGCGCGGGTCGCTGAACTGGCGCATCGAAAGGTTGACCGAAACCGGGATGCGACGCGCTTGCTCGAGCCCCATCGTCCAGGCGCAGGCCGACTGCAGCACCCGCTCGCCGATCCTGTACATCAGCCCGATGTCTTCGGCGACGCCGAGGAATTCGCCCGGCACCACCAGCCCCCTGGCGGGATGCGCCCAGCGCAGCAGCGCCTCGCGCGATACGGGGGAACGCGTGCCGATCTCGGCAATCGGCTGGTAAAACACCCGCAACTCGCCCTTCTGCTGCGCGTGGCGCAGCTCGCCCTCGAGGGCGATCCGCCGGCTCGCGGTCAGGTTCATCTGCTCGGTGAAGAACTGGTAGTTCGCGCGTCCCATCTCCTTGGCGTGGTACATCGCGGCGTCCGCGTTGCGGATCAGCGTCTCGGCATCGCGACCGTCGTCCGGATACACGCTGATGCCGAGCGACGGCGTGATCGTCAACTCGTGGCCCTCGATCATGAACGGCAGCGAAAGATTCTCGATGATCTTCTGCGCCACGTTGGCGGGGTCCGCGGCGCGCTTGACCTCGGGAAGCACCACCACGAACTCGTCGCCGCCGATGCGGCAGATGGTGTCACCGTCGCGCAACTGCCCCGACAGGCGTCCGGCGACCTCCTTCAGCAGCGCGTCGCCCACCGCGTGGCCGAGCGAATCGTTGATGTGCTTGAACCGGTCGAGGTCGACGAACATCACCGCGGTCTGCTTGCGATTGCGCTGGCTGAGCGCGAGCGCCTGGGTAAGGCGGTCCTCCAGAATGCGCCGGTTCGGCAATCCGGTGAGCATGTCGTGGTCGGCCAGGTGCCTGGCGAGGTTTTCGGCCTGCACGCGCTCGCCGATCTCGGATTCGAGCTTGCGGTTGGCGGCCTGCAGTTCGGCGGTGCGCTCACTGACCAGCTGCTCGAGCTCGTCGCGCGAGCGCACCAGGCCTTCGCGCATCGCGTGCTGCGCGGTGACGTCCTCGAAGCTCCAGATCCATTCCTGCTCGTCGTCACCGGTGTCGATGCGCCGCCCCGTGGCGCGGCCCCGGAACACCTCGCCGTCCTTGCGCCGGTAGGCGCGCTCGGCGACGAACATGCCGCCGGGCTGCGTCTCGGCATAAGCGCGCTCGCCCTCGTCCCGACCATCGGAGGGGTCCGCGTGCAGCACTTCGACGCTCTTGTTGACCAGTTCGTCGCGCCCGTACCCGGTCATCTCAGCCATGCGCGAGTTGTAGCGCTGGATGATCCGGTTTCGCACGAACGCGATGCCGACCGTGACGTTGTCGAAAATCAACTGCTGCTCTTCCAGCGCGCGCTTGATGCGCTTTCGCGCGTCGCGACGCTCGGTAATGTCCTCGAACAGGAACACCGCGCCCTGGGCCGGAACTTCCGCCTGCACCGCGCGCGCCGAGACGCTGCACCAGAACACGGTCCCGTCCTTGCGCACGTGGCGGCGCTCGCCCTGCCAGACCTTGCCCGACCGGATGCGCTGGTAGTCCGCGGCACTGCGCTCGAAATCGGCGTCGCTTTCGAACATGACGCGCGTCGATCGGTTGAGCAATTCGCCACGCCCGTAGCCGAGGATCTCCTCGAACCGCTGATTGCAGCGCAGGATCACCCGGTCCTTGAGGAAGGCGATGCCAATCAGCGCGTTCTCGAGAATCGCGTTCTGCTCGCGCAGCAGACGTTGTACCGCTTCGTCGGCGCGCCGGCGCTCGGTGATGTCCTCGAACAGCCACACCGAGCCGCCCTCGGAGCGGCCGGTCCCGACCGAACGGCCGGACAGCCGGCACCAGAACCCCGAGCCATCCTTGCGGCGCAGGAACTGCTCGTGCGTGTTGGTGCGGTCATCATCGAGATCGCGGTAGTTCCGCGCCGCGGCCGCGTACTCCTCGTCGGTGAAGTAGATTACGCGCGTCGAGACGCCAAGCAGTTCGCCCGGGGAATAGCCGAACAGCTCTTCCAGGCGGCGGTTGCAGCGCAGCACCTTGCCCTGTTGGACAAAGCAGATGCCGATCACCACGTTGTTGAGCAGCGCCTGCTGCTCGAGCACCATGCGCTGCATTTCCTCTTCGCCGCGCTTCTGCTCGGTGATGTCCTCCGCGGTCCAGACGGATCCCTGCATCGGGTCGGCGGGATCGGCCGCACGCCCGGTGAGACGCACCCAGAAGCGCCCGCCGTCTTTGCGTCGCGCGGGGACGTTTTCAGAATGCGCCAATCCCCTGGCGAACTGCTCATAGGCCCGGCCAAGCTTGAGGAACACTTCCTCGTCGGCGTGCAGCACGCGCGTCGGCGCGTTCGCCATCTCGCCCGCGGCGTAGCCGAAAATCTCCTCGAAGCGCCGGTTGCAACGCAGGATGCGCCGCTCGCGCACGAACGCGATGCCGATCGAAGCGGTCTCGAAGATCGCGTCCTGCTCGCGCAACAGCCGGTTGACCTCGTCGGCGGCGCGCTTGCGCTCGGTGATGTCTTCGACGATCCAGACGGTGCCCTGGCGCGGGTTCTCCGGGTCGATCGCCTTTGCGATCATGCGCGCGAGGAAGGTCGAGCCGTCCTTGCGCCGCATCTCCCATTCGAGGTCGAGTTGCCTGCCCGCGGAGAGCGCCGGAACGGCGATCTGGCCCAGCGCCTGATAGTTCTCTGCGGAGGGGTAGATCACCTCGCCGGACTGGCCGATCAACTCGCCCTGCCCCCAGCCGAACATTTCCGCGAACTTCGGGTTGCACAGGAAAAACTTTCGGTCGCGCGTAAAAGCGATCCCGATCGACGCGTTGGCGAGCACCGCCTCGTACTCGAGTTGCGTGTAGCGCGTGCGTCCGGCGTAGCCCGGTCCGGGATCAACCGCGGCGCCGGGGAGATTGTTCACCCGCTCGTTCACCGGATTTCCCGCGCAAGCATCGCAAAATCCTCCGCCAGCGCGCGCATGCGCTGCGCGGCCTTCGCGCGCTGCGCCGGCGTGAGCATGCGGTCAAGGTCGAGCAGCATCGAAAAATACTCCTCCAGATTCGCGCGGTTCGCCCGCTCGAACTCCGACTCGCGGTTTCGGTCCCAGTGGACGGCAAAATCCACCAGTCGCTCGCGCGCCTCGCGCGCCGTCAGCATTTCGAGCAGCCCGCGCTGCAGCCGCCTGCGTTCGCGATCACGGAATTCCGCGGTCATCGGCGCGCGCGCGCCGTAACCCCGCACGCGCTCGAGCTGCCCGCTGCTCAGTTCCCCCACCCAATCCTCCAGCCGCTCCACGCTGCGCTTGATGCGCTGCGCGCGGCGTTCCTCCAGCGTTCCCGCGAGCTGCTCTTTCTCGAAATTGCGGTTGTCGCGCACGAAGCGCAGCTCGAGGTTCTCGAGCTGCGCCGGCGTAACCTGGTCGAGCAATTCGGCCACCTCGCCGGCCGCCGCGCGCAGGGCCGTTCTGATGTGCCCACGGACGGAATCGTAACCCCAAACGAGGTCTTCCCGCGACAGCCCGCGCTCGATGCGCCGGGCCGCGTCCCGCGCGGATTTTGCGTACTCCGGCAGCGCGTTGGCGCGGTGCCAGCGCATTAGGCTTGCGACCCGCGCGGCGTACGCCTCGGACTGGTCGCCCCGGAAGTCGAAATACTGCTCGCCGCGCCAGCGCAACAGCGTATCGGCCGAGTTGTAGCCGAGCTGGACCGCGCTGCAACCGGCGAGCAGAAGAACCGCCAGCGCCAGCCATGCGAGGCGTCTCACCAGTAGTTCTCCACCGTGATCTGGCCGGGGGAGCGGCGGCGGTGCTTTTTCATGCCGCGCTCGGCCAGCGCGGCGATCGCGTCTTTCACCATGTCCGGATTGCCGCAGAGCATCACCTGGGAGGCCGCCGCGGACAGCGCCGCCCCGGCGCGCTTCTGCAGGCGCGCGTCGCGGATCGCCGCGGGAACGCGCCCGGCAAGGGCGAAATCGCAGGCCTCGCGGCTGACGAACGAAACCGCGGCGAACTGGCTGGCGCGGCGGCGCCCGACTTCGTCCAGCAGTTCGCGATACACCAGTTCGTCGGCAGTGCGCACCGCATGCACCAGCACCACCTTACGGTAGCGCTCCCAGGGCGTCTCGGTGCCGAGGATGGCAAGGAACGGCGCAAGACCGGTGCCGGTCGCAATCATCCACAGATTTTCGGACGCGGGGACTTCGGAGAGCACCAGAAACCCCGACGGATTGTTCGCAACCAACACCGGATCGCCGGCGTCCAGCCTGGCCAGGCGCGGCGTGAGCGGCCCCTCGGCGACGATGTTGCAGTAGAACTCGAGCGGCTGCACGCCCGGCGGATTGACGAAGGAGTACGGCCGCGCAACGCGTTCGCCATCGACCTCGAGCGCGAGCTTGACGAACTGCCCCGCTTCATACGCACCGACCGGCGCCTCGATGCGCAGGCTGAGCAGCCTCTGCGTCCAGCGCTTCTGGCCGGCTACCCGGCCCGCCAGCCATTTTTCCATCAGTGGAGCGGATACGGCTCGAGCTGCACGTCCTCGGCGCGGCGGCCGTGGACGCGAATCGCGCCGCTGCGGCGATTCGATCCGTTCTCGCTGAATTCGAAGGTGTACAGGCGCTGCAGCCCGAGTCGGCCGTCTTCATCGCGCGCAAGGCGCAGCCGCGCGAACGCCACCGTATCGTCGAGCAATTGCAGGCCGTAGCGCTCGCAGGCCATGCGGCCCGCCTCGAGCGCGGCCTCGCGCGCGCGCAGCGCGTCGATCCACACCGCGACGGCGGCGCCGAGCAGCAACAGGGCAAGGATTTCGGGCACGCGCTATTGTAGCGGCGCGATCCGGTTGCGCTTCATGGTTTGAACTCCTGCTTGTCGCGATAACGGTAGTAGGCCAGCGCAATCGACCGGATGCGCCTGCCGATCGCGTGCCCCGCGACCGGCGAAACCGGCGAGAACGGCAGCGGCAGTTGCGCGAGCGGCGTGCCGAGGCAGGCGCGCGCGAATTGCGCGCCCACGCTGGTGGCAAGCGCGATGCCGCGTCCGTTGCAGCCCAGCCACGCGAGCACGCCGGGCGCGAGTTCATGCGCGTGCGGCCGGGCGTCGAGCGTGACGCCGACCGAGCCGTGCCAGATCGAATCGAACTTCGGCGCGCCGACCTGCGGAAATACGCGCGCCACGCGCTCGCCGATCCGCCTGCGCAACCGCTGCGCGTAATCGTAGTGGAACACCAGCCCGCCACCGGTGACCAGCCGCCCATCGGCAGTGAGCCGGAAGAAGTGCAGGTCGCCCTGTGTGTCCGAGCACGCCGCGATTTCGGGCAAGACCGTCTCGCGCACCGCATCGGGCAGCGGCGCGGTGGCCATCTGGTAGCTGTTGATCGGAAAAATCGTGCGCGCAAGTCCGGGCCACAGGCCGTCGGAGTACGCGTTGGTGGCGATCACCACGCGCTCCGCGAGGACCGCGCCGCGCTGCGTCGAGACTCGCCAGCGCCCGCCTTGCCGCGACAGCGCGAGCGCGCGGCTGCGCGTAAACACCTGCGCGCCCCGGGCCATCGCCACGCGCGCCAGTTCGCGGCAAAAGGCGAGCGGCTGCACGCGGCCGCCGCTGCGATTGAGCCACCCGCCGTACCAGAAGCGCGAGCCGGTGATGCGCTCAGTACTTGCGCGATCAAGCATCTCTACCGGCGCACCACGCCTCGCCCACGCGGCCGCGCGCCGCTCGGCGAGCTTCACGCGGCCCGGCGTATGCGCGGGCTGGACCCAGCCGCGTTGCTGCGCGTCGCAATCCATGCCGTGCTTGCGGATGAGATCGAAGGTGAAGGCTGCGGAGTCCGCCACCAGTTGCACGAGCTGCTCTCCCTTTTCGCGCCCGCCGTGCCCGGACGGGGTGGTATCGGCAAGCGCGTCGGGCTCGATGCGCGAGAAGGCCGGAATCACCTCGCCGTTGTTGCGCCCCGACGCGCCGCTGCCGATCTCGTCCGCCTCGAGCACGATCGCGCGCGCGCCGCGCTCGGCGAGGTGCAATGCACATGACAATCCGGTGTAGCCGGCGCCGACGATCGCGACATCGGCGGTGACCTCGCCCTCCAGCGCCTGCGTCGCCGGCGCGGCGGGCGCGTCGGCGTACCAGAAGGAATTCCTGAAGATTTTGTCCGACATGCGAGCGCGCAGTGTTGCCGATGCACCCGGCGCTGTAAAGTTGCGGCGCAAGGAGAATCGAATGTCAGACTTGATTCCGTTTCCGGACGTCGGTTGCGCTTTCCTGAAAGGCGTGTTTCCGTACTCCGCGGGCGTCGTCGCGCTGCCCGGCTTCGCCATCGAGCGCGCGCGCTTCGCGCGGCCACTGCCGATGCTGCAGGGATTCGAGAAGATCGCCAACCATTTGAAGTCGATTGGACGGCCCCTGACCGCCTTGTGCGCGGCGGAACTGCGCTCGCCGAAGCCGTTCTCCTTCGGCGGCTTCAGTGATTTCAACCAGAGCTACGTCGCGCCAGAAATCGACCCACCCACCGAACCTTCGTTCTACGCGTTCTGCTACACGGTTCCGTCCAACACGCCGAAATCCTTCGTCGTCGCGGGCAGCGGCGAATGGCCCGAGGGCGGGCGCGACGCAGGTCTACACGGTGCGCGACCTGCATCCTTTCCTCGGCGACGAGATCCTGCGCCGCGGCGCCCGCGGGACTCGCCTGGCACTATTGCCATCCGCCGATTGCTGGGCTGGAGTACGAGATGGATTTGCGCGAGGTTGCCGTCGAGCGCACGATATGATGGAAGAAATCGAAGTCTGACGACCGCACGGCTTTCTTCATTGCAGAGGCGGGCCGTATCTCTCCAGTAGCGCGTCAATTCGCTTCACCATCTCCGGAGCGAGCGCGACGATCCGATCGATGGTGCGCCGAACATGGGCTTCGACCGCGGGAGTGTTGGTCTGACAGTCCGCAACAACTTCTTCAATGTCCGGCAAGGGTTCCGGAATGCCGCCGCAAGCCTCGGTATACAGCAGAGCCTCGATTCCGAACCGTTGCTTTAATATCGAGCGATGGTCGGTGCTCATCGCGATCACAAGGCGGGAGCCGTCGAGCAGCGCCCGCGTGACCGTCCTTCGCTCATGGTTTCGCACGTCAATTCCCTTTGCGAGCAGATAGTCGCGGACATTCGCCCTCACCACATGAGGGAAATCGTCGGTGCCGGCCGAAGAGACGAGAACGTCCCGGCGAGGCAGCAGGGCATCACGCAGCGCGTACTCTGCGGTCAGGCTGCGGAATATGTTGCCGGTGCAAATGAAAAGTACTTGACCCACGTTTCGCTCGCCGTGTCCTAAGCCGCCCGCACCACCCCGCCGCGCCGCCTCTCCCACGCCTGCGTCGCCGCGCCGAGGATGCCCTTGGGCATGTAGATGATGAACAGCACCAGCATCAGGCCGTACACCGTCCCGTCGAGCCCATGGTACTGGTTGCCGAACCACAGCCTCAGGCCCTCGGCGAGCAACAACGTGAACACTGCGCCGACGGTGGGGCCCAGCCGCACGAACATGCCGCCGGCGATCGCCCCGAACACCATTTGCAGCGAGATGCCGAGGCCCGACACGGTCTCCGGATTCACGTACGCCTGGTATTGCGCGTAAAGCACGCCGCCCATGCAGGTCATCAGCGCCGAGATCAGCGTCAC
>JBGOTT010000093.1:0-12083 GCA_041476585.1 Gammaproteobacteria bacterium
CCCGCCGCGAACGGAACGATGATGCGCACCGGCCGCGACGGGTAGGCCTGCGCGTGCGCCTGCGAAGACGCCAATGCCGCGATCGCGGCCAGGGTGAAGCGGAAAAAACGCTGCATGCGACCTCCCTCCAGGGAAGGCGGCTATTGTACGGCTAGGCCTTGGCGTCCTTAGGGATGAAGCGCAGCGCAACCCCGTTGTTGCAGTAGCGCAGCCCGGTGGGCGCAGGCCCGTCGTCGAACAGGTGGCCGTGATGGCCGCCGCAGCGCGCGCAGTGATACTCGGTGCGCGGCAGGATGATCTTGAAGTCCTTCTTGGTCTGGAACGCGCCCGGGATGGTCGTGAAGAAACTCGGCCAGCCGGTGCCGCTGTCGAATTTCATCGCTGAAGTAAACAGCGGCAGCCCGCAGCCGGCGCAGACAAACACGCCGGCGCGCTTTTCCTTGTCGAGCGGGCTCGCGCCCGCGCGCTCGGTGCCCTCCTCGCGCAGCACGTTGTACGCCTGCGGGTCGAGCAGCTTGCGCCACTCCGGGTTCGGGCGCTTGAGCGTTTCAGTAGGTGAGGGAACCTGGGTGCCTGCTGCGAGCAGATCCTTCCAGTTCTGTTGGAGAGCTTCCACGGCTTTGGCATCCTTCGGTGGGTTGGCGAAAACGCGTCCGGTGGCGCCTGAAAACAGCGCCGAGACGGCAAGAGTTCCAAGAAATTCACGGCGGTGCATGGTTCTACCCTCCGATGCCGGCATGCCGCATTAGTCGGCGCAAGGCTAGCAGGCTTACAACGTGCAGCATACACGCGGATTTTCCCATGCCGTTGGCTCGATTGCTGGGCGTGATCGGGATGGGTAGGATGCGCCGAGAAGGAGATCCTTGGAAATGCGGAGCAGCGCAGCTCTGGACTCGGCCGGGCGATGGGCGGACCGGCTCGATCGCGCTGGCGGCGACCTGCGCGCTGTGGTTCCTAATGTAGGTCCGCGAGGTAGTGCGCGAGATTGTCTATGTCCGCATCGGAGAGCATCTTCGATACGCTCGCCATGTTGCCCGCATCGTTCGTCCGCCGCGCGGTCTTGAATTCCTTGAGTTGCTTGACCACGTATTCGTAATGCTGTCCCGCGACGCGCGGAATCTCGTTCTGCCCCATGAAGCCGCCGAGATGGCACATGGTGCATAGCACTTCGGCGGCCTTGTCCCGTCCCTTGGCCACCTTTGCAGGGTCCGGCTTGAAGCTGCCGCCGCGCGATTTCTGCGCCGCGAAAAACGCCGACAGGTCAAGCATGTCCTCACGCGACAGGTTGCCGACGAAAGGAACCATCTGCGGGTCCGTTCTGCGGCCTTCCTTGAAGTCCTTCAACTGCAGATAAAGGTAGCGCGCAGTCTGTCCGGCGAGGATCGGGTAGGCCGGCTGGGACGAATTTCCGTTCGGCCCATGGCAGGCGACGCAGATCTCGGCTTTCTTGCGCCCCGCCTCGAGGTCCTGGGCCAGCCCGTGCACGCTCAAGCTTGCCGCCAATGCGGCAGGCATGACGAAGGCGATGCGAAGTCGCACTCTATGCGCTCCCCCGAAAAAAAAAAGAGGCCGCCGTAAGGCGGCCTCCAGCAGCAAACGATCTGCCTACAGTCCGAATACGAATACGCTGTTGCCGCGCTTGAAGTCGATCTGCGTATTGCCGCCGCAGCCCATCGCGACGTACTGCTTGCCCTTCACCATGTAGGTGACCGGCATCGCGTTGGCGCCTGCGCCGCACTGGTACTGCCAAAGCAGCTTGCCGGAGGTTGCATCGAGCGCCTTGAACAGGCCGTTGCCTTCGCCGAAGAACACGAGGTTGCCGGCGGTGGCGAGCGCGCCGCCGATCAGCGGCTGCTCCGTATCGTACTTCCACGTCACCTTGCCGGTGTCCACGTTCACGGCTGCGACGCGGCCCCACTGCTTTTCGCCCGGAACCACCTTGAATGCACCGCCCAGCCACAGCTTGCCGCCCGGATATTTGGCCGCTTCGACATGGTAGGTCATCGGCTGGTGCAGGTTGAGCGCGTAGGCGAGCCGGGTCTTGGGATTGAACGCCATCGGCGACCACTCGACACCGCCGTTCGCACCGGGCAGCATGCGCGCGCCCTGCGCAGTCGGCAGCACCCACATGTTCTCCTGCGGGATCATCGCCTCGGAGAAGCGGATCAGCGCGCCGGTATCCCGGTTGTGCACGTACACATGGCCGGTCTTGCCGCCGTGAATCACCGCCGGAACCATCTTGCCGCTCTTGTCCTTGGCGTCGATTAGGATCGGCGGGCTCACCGCGTCGAGATCCCACACGTCGTGCGCGACGTACTGGTGGTGCCACTTGTAGGCGCCCGTATCGAGGTTGACCGCGATGATCGAGTCGGTGTACAGGTTGTCGCCGGGACGCTCCGCACCGTACAGGTCGGGCGATGGATTGCCGGCCACGAAAAAGATGGTGCGCGTCTTGAGGTCGACCGCCGGGTTCATCCAGACGCCGCCGCCGAGGGTCTGATAAAACGAACTGTCCTTGGCGAACTGCGCCTTCTCCGCCGCGATGTCGCGCTTCATGTTGCGCCCGGTGGCGTCGTTCACCGCCCACACGCCTTCGTGTCCTTTTTCCGGGATGGTGTAGAACGTCCAGATCAGCTTGCCGCTGTCCGCGTCGAACGCCTTCACGAAGCCGCGGATGCCGTATTCGCCGCCGTTGGTCCCGATCAGCACCTTGTTGTCGACGACCGTGGGCGCCATCGTCTCGCTGTAGCCTTTTTCTGGATCGGCGATCTGGGTCTCCCAAAGCATCTTGCCGCTCTTCGCGTCGAGCGCGAGGAGCTTGGCATCGAGCGTGCCCATGAACACCTTGCCGCCGGAGATTGCCACGCCGCGGTTGTTCGGCCCGCAGCAGAACGTCGTGACCGGCCCCATCTTGTGCTTGTAGTGCCAGAACTCCTTGCCGGTCAACGCATCGAGTGCGTAGACGTGATTGTACGAAGTCGTAATGTACATGACGCCGTCCACCACGATCGGCGCGACCTCCATCGATTCGACGACCTCGGTCTGGAACACAAATACCGGCCGCAGCTTGTCGACGTTTTTCGAACTGATCTTCGTGCCGGGGTAGAAGCGCGTCTGGTCGTAGTTGCCGTGCGTGTGGAGCCAGTTCGCTTCCTGCTTTCCGGCGCCGTTCAACATCTCCTGCGAAACCGAGACGTTCTTCGGCACGCCGGCCTGTGACAACGCGAGCGAAGCAGCGGTGCCCAGCGCTACAAACAGAGCGCCGTCAATCAATCCGATTAGAACTTTCTTTTTCGATTTCATGATTGTCTCCTTCGATCGAGGGCAATGCGGGCGGAAAAACTGGACCCAATACAGGAAAACCATGCGGAGTCTCGTTGATCGCTCCGCTTGTAAGCTTGTAATAATATATGGTAGCCACGGATTCGGCGCAATTTTTAATTCGCCGCGACAGCAGGATAGCAAAACATGAGCTCCCTCCCCCTCGGCAAGATGCTCCTGATGGCGGTGCTCCTCGCCACCTCGTTGCCGGCATTGGCGCAGCGCAACATCAATTTCGAATTGCTCGGTGCCGCTCGCAGCGGCAGCGAGGCCTCGGTCCTGGCGTTGCTCGACCAGGGGGCTAACCCGGACTCGCGCAACCGGCTCGGCGACACGTCGCTCAACCTCGCTGCGCGAAACGGCAAACAGGCATTGGTGAAGCTTTTGCTGCAACGCGGCGCGGACGTCAATCTGGCGAATCTCGCGCGGGTAACGCCGTTGATGAGCGCTGCCTTCTCCGGGCATGCCGAGGTCGTCCGCCTGCTAATCGAGAGCCGTGCCGACCTGCACGCGATCGACCGCGTGCAGAAGACGGCGATCGTCTACGCCGCCGGAAGTGGGCACACCGAATGCGTGCGCGCATTGCTCGACGCCGGAATCGGCGTGAACGCCCGGTATGCGAACGACGCGACTGCGCTGATGTGGGCGGCGGCCTACGGCAAGGACGACACGGTCGGGCTGCTGCTCGAACGCGGCGCAGATCCGGCGGCGCGCGACAATCGCGGCAAATCCGCGCTGACGATCGCGGTTGAAGAAGGGCACGCGCAGAGCGCAGATCGACTGCGGGCGGCCGGCGCGAAGGAGTAGTCACGCCGCGCATCGCCTGCGCGCGGGTCCAGGGCAATCAGAACCAGCTGCGGCGGAAAAACCCGTCGCGCGCGACCAGGTGCCTCAACCCGGCTGCGACATGAATTCGCAAAGACGATCGCAGTCGCCACGTCGACGACGTTAAAATAGGCCAACTGACAAAATAAGCCCTTCCGCTTTCAGTACGTGCCCAGATGAGTTTTGCTCCGGCCAGATATCCGCTCTCCGCAATTGCGCTTCACTGGCTGCTCGTAGCGCTGGTCTTCGCGCTTTGCGCTCTCGGCTGGTACATGGTTGGAATTCCCAAAGGCACTCCGCCGGTAGCTTATTTTTATAATCTGCATAAATCCATCGGTCTGGTCGCTGCGGTTCCCATAGTGTGGCTCATTTGCTGGCACGCGACCCACAATGCACCCGCGTTGCCGAGCACAATGCCCAACTGGCAGATCAACGCTACAAAGGCCAGTCACCTGTTGTTTTATGTCTGCCTGGTGGTGATGACGCTGAGCGGCTTCATCGAATCGAATTTCACCAAGTACGGAATCAGATTTTTTGGTTACCGCCTGCCGGTTCTGGGATGGGAAGACAAGACCATTTATTACTTGTTTAACCGCATCCACGTCTATACTTCCGATTTATTCGCAGCCTTGATTGCAGTGCACATCGCCGCCGCATTTCGACATCTGTTGCAGGAAAAGGACGGCGTATTCCAGCGCATGCTGCCGTAAAAGTACAGGATGGAGAATAGACTTGTGCGGCTGCTCTGTTTTGCAGCCTGCGCCTGAAATCCGCTACAGCCACTGGTACCGCAACCCGGCCCATGCGCCGCGCGGAACCCCGGGGCCACGGAATTGCTCGGCGGCCGGATCGGTGCCGTCGAAAGTGCGACCAGGACCAGTGAAAAAATTCTGACCCAAAATGCCGAAGTTCGAATACTTCCTGTCGAACAGGTTTACCACGCGCGCAAACAGTTCAAACCCTTTGGCAAGGCGGTACCGGCCATCGAGATTCACGACGGCGTAACCCGGGACGCGGCCATTCGCGTCCTGATTGTTTTCATCGCCGCGCGCATAGACGCTGCCGCTATAAATGACATTTACTCCCAGCGTTGCATGTTCCGGAAGATCGTATTGAAACCGCAGTTTCAGGCTGTTCTGCGGAATGCCGGGAATCCGGTTGCCTGGCTGGACCCGGATATTTCCGATGGCGTCGGCGGTCGAATTGCTCGGTGAATTCACGACGAAAGGCGCCTCGAAGCTCGCGTTTACGTAGCTGTATCGGGCCGAGGCGCTAAACGCATTCCGTTTCGTGCTCAGTGCGAGTTCCAGACCTTCACGCTGCGTCTTGCCTACGTTCTGGAAGAATCCCGCATTGACCGCGGCGCCGCCGGCACTGATGAACTGGATGTCATCGGTCAGTTCGGTTCGATAAATCGCTGCGCTCCACCGCGTATCCGTTGCGATTCTGCCCCTGGCGCCGGTTTCGAAAGTTCTTGACACCACCTTCTTGAGGTCGGGGTCCGCTACGAAGCCATTGGGCAGCTTGCACGGTGCCGCAGGATCGGCACAAGTGAGTTCGATTGGGGTGGGCGCTCTCATGCCCTCGTTGTACGTGGCATAGGCGGTCAAGCGCTCGCCCGGCGTGAAATTGATGCCAATCGCCGGATTCAGCCGGGAGAACGTATGTCGGCCGTTTAACAGGGGGGCTGCACCTGTCAGGTCCTCGATCTTCACGGTCGCTCGGTTGTAGCGGCCGGAGGCGGTGAGAGCCCATTCCTGGGCCAGCTTGAGCGTATCCGTGAAGAACACGCCGTAGTACTGATTGTGAGTCCGTGCGTCGGTCACCTGGGCGAAATCCGAAGTCCCTACCGTTCCCCGGTCCGCGGTAAAGGCTGCCGTCTGCGAGTCCTGGGTGAACCGTGCATTGCCAATATCCCCGCTTGCCCCGATGGAGAAACTATTCTCAAGCTTGGCCAGATCGCCGAGCAGAGTCAGTTGGAGCCCCAGACCGTAACTGGTCTGGTCAATGACCGAGCGGTCGTTGGTCGCCTCGACGGGGTTCGCGATCGGGTCGAAGTCGCCGTTGACGTTGCTGCTCAGGTTCTCGTTCTTGTACTTCCGGTAATAGAGATTCCCTCCGAGGAGGATTTCATTCGTGATGAAGCGGCTGCCCTTGACGGTGAGGAAAGAAAGTTTGTTGCTGTTCAGGTCCGGAAACGTATAGGCCTGGCGAGTGTTTTCAGAAAACGACAGAGGAATTGTCTGGGCGCCCTGGAGGGTGTTGTCCGCAAGCGTGAGGCTGACGTCGAAATCCGTCTTCTCGTCCTGCCAACCCACCTTGCCAAAGAACTGTTGGACAGTGCTGGGATTGTGCTCGGCCCAGCCGTGCTCGTTCACATAGTTGCCGGTGAAGAAGTAGTCCAGGTTTCCCCTCTTGCCGCCGTACTCCATGGCGACACCTTTTCGACCGAACGAACCCGCATAGGTCTCGATGGAACCGCCGGGGTACTGGCTGCCGCTCTTGGTATAGATCGCCAATGCGCCGCCCAGCGTATTCAAACCAAAAGTCGGGTTGGAACCCGGAATGAGCTGGATGCTGGAAATCGCCGATTGCGGGATCAAATCCCAGTTCACCACGTCGCCGAAAGGTTCGTTGATGCGCACCCCATCCTGAAACACGGAAAGCCCTTGCGGGGTGCCAAGCACCGGGGAAGCGGTAAATCCGCGGTAGTTGATGTCCGACTGGAACGGATTGCCCTGGGTCGAGTTGATGGTGACGCTGGTCGGATTCTCCTCGAGGTATTCGCCGATATTCGTCTGACGTTGCTGGCGGATGTCCCGGCTGGTGTAGATCTGCACGTTGGCCGGTACGTCACGGATCGGTATCCCGATTCCGGGGAGGGGGGTCACGCCGATGACTTCGACCACGGGCTTCTCCAGAGCCTCTGCGGGATTGTCTGCCGCCGCGAATGGCGTGTGCAGGCAGCCGACGAGACACCACAGCGATACGGCGATTGCACGATTGCGACAGTACCCGGGTGCGAAGATGCGATTCCTCCATCCCTGTTTGCGTCAGCAGGCAAGGGTAGCAAGCGAGCGCACGCCTGTATCGGGAGAAATTCCCGAGATAGGCCCTACTCATCTTCAAGCCGGCGGCCGAATCACGCCATGACGTAACGCGACATGGACGAGCGCCGTGGTCGTCGCGGCACCGAGTTTGTCCTTGATCAGGGTCTGGTAATTGGCCACGGTTTTCTGGCTCAGAGTCAAGACCGCGGCCACCTCGGCGAGCGAGCGCCCCTCGGCCACCAGCCGGAAGACCTCGAATTCCTTTGCCGACAGCACGGCCACCGGGTCGGCGGCGGCATTGCCCAGTGCCAGCCGCTGTGCCACATCCGGGCTGAGGAACGAGCGGCCGGCGTGCACACAGCGCAGGGCTTCCACGAGCGCATCCGAGGTGCTGTTCTTGGTGACATAGCCGCGGGCACCCGCCTGCAGCGCGCGCGTGGCAAAGAGCGCGTCGTCGTGCATGCTGAAGGCGAGTACGCGCGCCGCGGACTCGCGCGCGACCATGCGGCGGATCAAGTCGAATCCGCTTGCTCCGGGCATCGACAGGTCGACGACGCTGACATCCGGCGCATGCCGGCAAAACAAGGCATAGCCCTGCTCCGCATCCGCCGCCTCTGCGACGACACGCATGTCGTCGCTGCGCTCCAGAAAGCGGTGATAGCCGGCGCGCACGATCGCGTGATCGTCGACGAGCAGAATGCCGATCATGCGGCTTGCCTCATGCCGCCGGGGAGAGGCAGCACGGCGTCGACGCGAGTGCCGCCCGACGGCGCGGCTGCGACGGACAGACGTCCGCCCAGCGCATGCACGCGTTCGCCCATGCCGAAAATGCCGAGGCCCTCGCGGGTACTGCCTGCAGACATCCCCTCGCCGTCGTCATCGATGCGCAGCGTAATGCAGTCGCCTTCAGACATGGCGGCTGCCGGCCGATGAATATCGACGACGACGCGGTTCGCGCGCGCATGCTTGGCGATGTTCGTCAGGCTCTCCTGTACGGTGCGGTAGATCGCGATGTTGGTTGCCTCGTCGAGCCCGTCGAGCACGCCATCGGCCCTGAGTACGCACGCCGTGCCGTGGCGCTCAGACCAAGAGGCCATCAGGCCCTGGAGACACGCGGCCAATCCCAGTTCGTCCAGGCCCATCGGCCGAAGGCGGCGCAGCATGCTGCGCACGACGTCCTGAAGATGATCGGCAGTCTGCTCGATGGCGCGGGCGCAGACATATGCGGTTTCAAGCCGGTCGCGGGTATCGTGCGCGATCGACGAGGCATCCACCTTGATTGCAACGCAGCACTGGCCAAGCTCATCGTGCAGTTCGCGCGCCAAATGGCGCCGCTCCTGCTCCTGCAGCTGTATCAGCTGCCGCGCCAGCTGGCGGTTCTGCTCGAGCATGCGCGCGCCCGCGGCTTCGGCTGCGCTTCGAGCCCGTACTTCCACGACCAGTTCGCGCCAGCGCCGCTGGCTGAACCATGCGAGGCCGGCTGACAGCAACAGCAATGTCAACGGCAACTCGTCGAGCTGCCAATGCTCGTAGCTGCGACCCCACGCGGCGACCTTCTCGGACAATTCCAGATGCGCAGCAAGCACGAAGAAGGCGATGACCGTGCCAGCGATGATCGCGAGGTCCGTCATCGCCGTTGGGCGGTGGAATTTCTTGCTCATCATAGGGCCCTCACTGGCGAAAACAAATTGCGGCAGCCGTTCGCGGTAAGATGCGTCCCGACCCATTTTATCGGCCCTTGCTCATGAATCGCCTGTTGCCGCTGTTGCTGGTCGTGTTGCTGGCGGGCGCCCCGCTGCGCGCCCACGCAGACCCGTTCGCATACGTGCCGAACGAGAAATCCGGCACGCTCACGCTCATCGACGTCGCGAGCGACCAGGTCGCGGGCGAGATCCGCGCGGGAACCAAGCCGCGCGGCCTGGTCGCGTCGAATGACGGCCGCACGCTCTACGTGAGCGACCAGCCGAACAACGCACTGCTGATCGTCGATGTTGCACAGCGCCGCACCATTGGGCGAATCGACCTCGGCGAATCCCCCGAGGGCGTGGGAATCTCCCCGGACGGGATCTGGGCGGTAGTGGCGGTCGAGCTCACCAACAGCGTCAGTTTCGTCGATACGCGCACCAACGTTATTGCGTTCAGCATCAAGACCGAGGGCAAGAATCCCGAACATGCCGTGTTCAGTCCGGATGGCCGCTGGCTCTACGTAAGCGCCGAAGAGGCCGACTCGGTCGACGTGATCGACGTCTCTCAGCGCAAGCAGGTGCGCTCGATCAAGGTCGGCGCGCGCCCGCGCGGCATGGCGTTCACGCCCGACGGCAAGCGCGCCTACGTCGCCTGCGAGCTGGCCGACACCGTATACGCGATCGATGTTTCGAGCCACAAGGTGCTCGCCACGATTCGCGCAGGAACGCGCGTCAACGGCGTCACCATGCATCCCTCGGGCCGCGCGGTTTACGTGTCCAACGGCGGCGACGGCACCGTGATGGCGATCAGCGTGCCCGAAGACAAGGTGACTGCCACCATTGCGGTGGGCAAGCGGCCATGGAACATGGCGATCACTCCGGACGGCGCCAAGCTGTACGTCGCGAATGGCCGCTCGAACTCCGTGTCCGTGATCGATACCGCGCGCGCAAGCGTGCTGCGCGAAATTCCGGTCGGCGAATTGCCCTGGGGCGTGCTGGTGCGCTGAGCCGCGATCAACTGCCCGACGCATTGCGCAATTCCTGCATCGTGATTGCGGGCCGGATCAGCGGCGCGCGCGGCGGAACGTAGGTGAGCCCGGCGTCGCGGGCGAATTCAGGCAGGCGGCCCTGCCCCTGCAGCTCGCGCAGGATCGCGTTGACCGATTCGATCAGGTCGCGCTTCGATTCCAGCGCGGCAAATCCAAGGTTGAAGCGGAAAGGAAGGAGATACCCCGTGGCCGCGACGCGCGTGCCGGCGTGCGCGATCCGGTAGGCGTCGAAACGGTTCAGTTCGATCAGGGTGGCATCGAAATTCCCCGCCTCGAGTTCAGCCAGCGGATTATCCCGCCGGCCGAGGCTCACCAGCTTGTTCTGCAGCGCGCCGCCCCGGTACAACATCAGGATCGTACCCGCGAGCGACCCCGAAACCGTGCCGGTGCGCAAGGCCGACAGGTCGGCGAGCGAACCGACCGTCGCGCCGTCCAGTCCGGGGCGCAGCACGACGGTCAACACCGACGCCTGGTACGGCTCGCTGGCGATCAGAGGGCCAAGCTTGATCCAGGGCCGTTGTCGCTTCGGCTTCGCGCCGTCGTGATCCGGCGTGCGCGAAGTGGGAACTGCGGGCGCACCCAGCGCAGGTTCATACAGGACATATCCGGCCGCAAGCTCGCACAGGCCGGCCGAGAGCAACGCGTTGACCTCGAGCGTGGGCGAGGATTCCCTTTCGATTTCGACCTCGTACCACATCAGCTTGAGCGGTCGCTTCAAGCCCGCCGCAACCGCTTCGGCGAGCTTGACCTCGAAACCCGAGGCCACGCCCGCGGTGCGAGCCGCGTAGGGCGGATTTCGCTCGGCGACGCAGACGGCGAGCGGCTCCTGCGCGTGCGCGAAAGCGGCATACGCGCACATCCATGCGAACAGCAACGCCGCGGGGCGACGAATTGGCGATTTCACTGCTTGCCGCGCGTCGTGACGTAGGCCCACAGGCTGTCGATCTCCGCTTCGGACAACGCACCCTTGTACGACGGCATGTTGCCCTTGCCGTTGGTTACGGAATTCCGGAACCGCTCGGGCTGATCGAGCGGGAAGCGCCGCAGGTCGTAGGTGACGACCCCGGCGTTCACCATGTTGCGTCCGTGGCATTGCGCGCAGACCTGCACGTAACGGGCGCGGCCGCGCGCAACCTGATCAGGATCAGCGTTTTCGGGCTCCGCGCATGCGGCCATTGCGGGAAAGAAAAACGCGGCGACCAGCGCCGCGTTTCGTACTACTCGCGACATGCTATTTCATCAGCGCAAACGTCCAGACCGATCCCCCCGCAGGAACCCCCGCAAAGCGCGTATCGCCGAGCAGCGCCCAGACGCCGCCTGCGCCGGACACCACGGAGACATACTGCTTGCCGCCCTGCTCCCAGGTCACCGGCAGGCCGATGATTCCGGAGCCGGTCTGGAACTGCCACAGCTTCTTGCCGGTCTTCGCGTCGAACGCGATGAACTCGCCGGTCGCGGCGCCGGTGAACACCAGCCCGCCCGCGGTCGAGAGGGTGCCGGCCATGCTGGGAATGGTGGGCCAGGCGGTCTTCCATTTCGACTTCCCGGTCATCGGGTCGATCGCCGACAGGTAGCCGTGCGGCTCGTCCTTCGGCATGTTGACGCCGCGGAAGTCGATCCCGAGGTACCACTCGCCCTGCTTGTACTCGGGCTTCGCGAGCTTGTACGGCCAGCTCATGTTGAAGGTGTTGCCGTAGGCGAGACCGGTCGCCGGGTTCCACGACATCGGGTTCCAGTTCTTGCCGCCGATTATCGACGGGAAGATCTCCTCGTCGCCGCCGGCCCGCACGCTCTTGGTCTTCGCCGACTCGACCGGCTTGCCGGTGGCCATGTCGATGCGGTCGGCCCAGTTGACCTTGACGTAGGGGTTCGCCGCGAGAAGCTTGCCGTTGGTCCGGTCGAGCACGTAGAAGAAGCCGTTGCGGTTGGCCTGGATCAGCAGTTTGCGCATCGCGCCGTCGATCTTCATGTCGACCAGCATGCCCGGATCGACCGAGTCGTAGTCGTACGGGTCGTTCGGCGTGAACTGGTAGTGCCAGACGATCTCGCCGGTCTTGGGACGGAACGCGATCACCGAGCAGATGTAGAGATTGTCGCCTTTGCGCACCTCGGCGTTCCAGGGACCGCCGTTGCCCGTCCCCCAGTACACCAGG
>JBGOTT010000094.1:0-11991 GCA_041476585.1 Gammaproteobacteria bacterium
CGCCCGCGGCCGCGGCGGGCGGCGGGCTCGCCTCCAGCGCGATCGCGACCGAAACGGCTTCGTCCATGGTCGCGAGCAGGTCTTCCTGCTGCCAGGGCTTGCTGACGAATCGGAACACTTCGGAGTCGTTGACTGAACCGACCATCGCCGCGAGGTCGGAGTAGCCGGTGAGCAGGATGCGCACCGTGGCCGGCGCGATCGCCCGGGCTTCGCGCAACAGGTCCACTCCGAGCATGCCGGGCATGCGCTGGTCGCTCACCAGCACCTGGAACTTGCGCGCCTTCAAGCGCTCGAGCGCCTGCGCGCCGTTGGCGGCCGTCTCGACGTCGTAGGTATCCCTCAGGACGAACTTGAGCGCGTTGAGGACGCGCTCCTCATCGTCAACGCACAGCACCGCCGGCAGGCGGCGCTTCGGCACGGCGGCCGCCGGTGCCTGTCCCGCCACCGCGCCTGCGCGCGCTTCTGCGCCCGCATTCATGCCCGCATTCAATCCCGCATTCAATCCTATGGCGCGGCGCAGCGCCCCGACGTTTCCCGCGAGCCTCGCACCCGACGGCGCAAGCGGCGGCGCCTGCTCGGCCGGCACCCGGGCGAGCGCGCGCCGCTCCGGCTTGCGCGGCATCACCTGGTGCAGCGCGTCGAGCAGTTCGTGCGCGCTCTGGAAGCGATCCTCGGGACGCTTCGCGAGCGCCTTCGCCATGATCGCGTCGATCTGCGCCGGCAGTTCCGGATTGACGCTCGAGGGCGCGGGCGGCGCATTCTCGAGGATCTGTTTGAGCAGGTGAGCAATCGGGCCTTCTTCGAACGGCCGCTTGCCGACAAGCACCTCGTACACGATCACCGCGGCGGAATACACATCCGAGCGCTCGTCGGTCGGCTGGCCGTTGAACTGCTCCGGCGACATGTAGAACGGCGTGCCGAGGATCTCGCCGACCTTGGTGAGGTGCGACAGTTCGATGCGCGCAATGCCGAAATCGGTGATCTTCGCCACGCCCATCTGGCTGATGAGAATGTTGCCGGGCTTGATGTCGCGGTGAATGACGCCGCGCGCGTGCGAGTAGTCGAGCGCGCCGAGCAGGTCTTCCAGCGCTTCGGGCAGCGTCCTGAGGTCGGGTCGCCAGCCGGCGAGCAGGTGATCGCGCAGGGAAAGGCCCTCCACCAGTTCCATCGCGATGTAGGCATGCACCTCGTCTTCGCCGTACTCGTAGATCCCGACGATGTTCGGGTGCAGCAACCTGCCTGCGGCCCGCGCTTCGCGCCTGAATCGCTCGAGCAGCTTGCTGCCGCCGCCGGAGGACGTGAACTCGACCTTGGACAGGACCTTCAGCGCGACCTGACGGCCGATCTCCGGGTCGAGCGCCTTGTAGACGACCGCCATGCCGCCGCGCCCGAGTTCGGCCTCGATCACGTACTTGCCGATGCGGTGCGGCGCGGTCATGGAAGCGTCAGGCTGCCAGCGCATCCGCCGGCGCCCTGACCGGCAGCACGACGACAAAGCGCGTGCCCTTGCCGAGCTCGGATGCGACTTCGATGCGGCCGCCGTGGCTCTCGATGATCTTGTAGGAAATCGACAGCCCGAGGCCGGTGCCCTTGCCGACCGCCTTGGTGGTGAAGAATGGATCGAAGATCTTCTGCAGCAGTTCCGGGGCGATGCCGTGGCCATTGTCGGTCACTTCCACGGCCACATGGCCCGGGTCGCGCAGCATGGTGCGTACCGTGATCACGCCGCCTGAATCGGAGGTGGCCTGCGCGGCATTGGTGAGCAGGTTGAGAAACACCTGGTTGATCTGCGACGGCGAGCAACTCACCTTGGGGATCTTCCCGAACAGCTTCTTCACGGTGCGGTGCTTGAGGAGATTGCGGCCGATGGTGATCGAGCTTTCGATGCCCTCGTTGAGATCGAAATCGGCGACTTTGGCGCGGTCGAGGCGGCTGAAGTCCTTGAGGCTGGTGATGATGTCGGAAATCTGCGCAATACCGTACAAACCGTCCTTGATCAGCGTGTCGACCTGGGCGAGCGCGCCGCCGCGCTGCAGGCCGGCTGCCAGTTCCTGCACGCTGGCAAACCGGGCTGCGAGCTGTGCCTCGTCCGGACTCTCCGAGCCGACCAGCGCGATCAGCTGCTCGACTTCGCCCGCCAGGCGCGCGGTGTCCGCGAGCCCGCCGCGCACCGCCTCGAGGCTCGACTTCACGTAGGCAAGGGGCGTATTCACCTCGTGCGCGACGCCCGCCACCATCTGCCCGAGCGAGGACATTTTCTCGCTCTGGATCAGCATCGCTTCGGAGTCCTTCAATTTCGCAAGCGCGTCCGACAGCTCGGCCGTGCGCTCCGCGACGCGGCGCTCGAGCCCCTCGTTGGCTTGCTTCAACTGCAGGTTGACGCTGCGGATCACGGCTGCGCTCTCGTAGACGCGGTACGCCAGATACAGCAGCACCGTGAGCAGGAACGCCGAGTAGAACAGCAGCAGCACGCGGTAGCGGTCGGCTTCGTCGGCGAGATCGTCGAAGGCACGCTCGATGCTTCGATGCAGCAGGTCCAGGCGCGGTCCGGTGGAACTGAAAAACGCCTGCTGGAACAGCCGATCCTCCTCGGCGGCGGCTTGCGTTCGCGTCTCGTCGCTGGCGGCGGCAAGGCGCGCGCGCGCGGCCGCGTGGCGCTCGAGCAACGCCGCTTTCTCGGCGAACGCCTGCCTGAGCGCCGAGAGCTCGAGCCCGAGATGTGCCCGGCCGAGTGCGAGCGCCTGCTGTTCGAGCTTCGCATGCAGCGTCGCAAAGGAAGCGGGCTGCGCCGGAGGATTGTCCGGCGCCAGCGCGTGCGCGCTCACCAGCCGGTCGTTCCAGCGCGAATCGAGCTCGCGCAGTTCGCGCAAGGTCGCGAGCGCGCCGCTCGCAACGCTCAGCTCGACGGTGCGGCTCTGTAGATACAGCAATGCCCAGCCGCCGGCGAGCACCAGTGCCATGGCGGCGTAAAGAAAGTATCGGAGCACTCGCATGGACAGTCCGGACGGCCCCTCAACCGCTGATACGCCTTGAATCGGCCGAGTATACCGGCTGCCCCGCGCTCGCCTCGATGCGCGCGGCCCGCCTGACGATATTTCACCGAGGCGACCAGCGCGCGCTTCATGCGGAAGGAAGCGCCGGCAGCGTTCCGCCCGAGCGCATCAGCGCCTCGATCTGCGCGGCGGGCACCGGCCGGCTGTAGTGATAGCCCTGCGCCTCGTCGCAGCCGAGCATGGCAAGGCGCTGCGCCTGCTCGGATGTTTCCACGCCCTCGGCAATGACTTCCTTTCCGAGCGAGTGAACCAGCGCGATGATGCCACCGACGATGGTCGCATCCTCGGCGTTCCCCACCATCCCGTTGACGAACGAGCGGTCGATCTTGACCGTGTCGATCGGCAGGTGGGCGATGTAGCTGAGCGACGAGTAGCCGGTGCCGAAGTCGTCCATCGAGACGTGGATGCCGAGCCCGCGCAGGATCGACAGCTTGCGGATGCTCGCATCCACATCGTGCATCAGCAGGCTTTCGGTGATCTCCAGTTCGAGACCATCGGCGCCATCGCCCGAGCGCTGCACGGCGTCGATCACTCGGTCAACGAAATTCTCGCGCTGCAACTGGATCGCCGACACGTTGACCGCCACACGCGGAACCGCGAGTCCTTTGGCCGCCCACAGGGCGACGTCGCTCAGAGCGCGCCCGATCACCCAGAGCCCGACCTCGACGATCAGCCCGGTCTCTTCGAGAATCGGGATGAAGCGGTCCGGCGGCACCAGGCCCTTCTCGTCCGGATCCTGCCATCGAATCAGAGCCTCTACACCGGTCACGCGTCCGTCCGCGAGGTTCACCTTGGGCTGGTAGTGCAGCACGAACTCCTGCCGCTCCAGCGCGCGCCGCAGCTTGTTCTCAATTGCCAGCGCCTCGGCCACGCGCGCATTCATCTTGGGCGCATAGAAGACGATGCGCTCACCCTTGCGTTTGCTGCGGTGGAGGGCCGCCTCGGCATTTCGCAGCAAGGTTTCGGCGTCGGCGCCGTCTGCGGGATGGAGCGCAACGCCGATCCGGCATGCCACGCTCAGCTCCTCGCCGCGCAGCGCGAACCGCTCGTGAAAGCAGGCCCTGACGATCGCATCCACGGAGCGGTTCACTTCCTCCGCCGTGCGCGCGCCCCGGAGCGTGAGCGCGAACATGTCGCTGCCGATGCGCGCGGCGGTGTCGTTGGCGCGCAGCAGCCTCCCGCCAACGCCGCGCAGCAGCTCGTCGCCCGCCTGCCGGCCAAGCGTCTCGTTCACGTGCCGGAAGCGCTCCAGGTCAAGCAACACCACCGCAATGAACGGCGCCTCTCCGCCGCGCGCATGCAGGCTGTGCGACAGCCGATCGTGGAACAGCGTGCGGTTGGGCAGCCCGGTGAGCGGATCGTAGAAAGCGAGGTAATTGAGCTTCTCCGCCTTCTCGATGTGGTCGACCGCAAACGCGATATCGCCTGCCAGCTCACCCAGCAGTCTCATCTCTTCTTCGTCGAAAAAGCCGGCCTCCTCCGTATACAGGGCGAGCACGCCTACCGCTTCATCCGCAACCAGCAACGGCAGGATGGCAACCGATCGGGTCCCTCTCTCGGCGTGTTCCTTCCTGAACCGGACCGCGGGATCGTCTTGCGTGTCGTTGGAGAAGAAGGCTTTTTTCTCCCTGACCGCGCGCGCGACCAAGTTGTCTCCGATGGGTGTGTTCGTTGCCAAAGATATTTGATTCTTGATGAACGTCATGTGCTCCGGTGTCGAACCCGCCGAGGCGACCGGCACGATCCTCATCGCGTTCCGGTCGACCAAGCCTATCCAGCACATCCGGAATTGGCCTGCCTCGACGGCGATCCGGCACGCCCCCTCGAAGAGCTCGTCCCTGTCGCTCACACGAACGATCAGCGCGTTGATTCCGCTCAGCACGGAATACACGCGGTTGAGGGCCTTGATCTTGTCCTCGGCTTCCTTGCGATCGGTAGTGTCCTCGCCGATGCTTGCCGTGCCGATCACCTCGCCCGCGGCCGAACGCAGCACCGTGTTGTTCCACCGTATGAGGCGCCTCCCGCCGGAACGGGTCAGGATCTCGTTCTCGTGATGCCATGCACCGGGCAAGTCAGCGATCTGCGCCGCGAACACCTCATGCAAATCATCGCGCCCGGGCTGGATGAAGAGCTCGAACCAGTCACGGCCAATCACCTCCTCGCGCAGCCAGCCCGTCAGATGCAAGAGGTAATCGTTGCAATAGGTGATCCGCGCTTCGCGGTCGAGCATCAGCGAGACCAACTGAACGTTGCCCAGCATGTCGCTGAAGCGCCGCTCGGATTCGCGCAACTGCTCCTCGGCCTGCTTGCGCTCGGTGGTGTCGCGCACGATGACGGTGAAGAGCTTCGTGCCCGCAATATCGACCTGCGAGATCGTGGCTTCCACCGGAAACTCTGTCCCGTCGGCGCGCAACCCGCTCAAAGCCGCCGCCTGCACCCCCCGGATTGACACCCCGGTACTGCCGAACTCGTCAAGATGCCTGCGGTGCGCGGCACGAAATCGCTCCGGAAGCAGAGGGTCGAGCGGCTGCCCGATCACATCCGCGGACCGGCGGCCGAACATGCGCTCGGCCGCGGCGTTGAACAGCACGATCTGCTGCCGCGCATCGACGGAAATGATCGCGTCCATCGCCGAACTGAGGATTCCCGCCAGCCTCGCCCGGCTGGCGCTCGCCGCCTCCTGCGCCCGCTTGCGCTCGGCCGCTTCGATCTGCAGCTTCGCCGCATGACGCTGGATGATGTCGAAGAGACCGAGATTCTCGTAGAGCAGCGCGAGCTTGGTCGCCATGATGTTCGCGAGCCGCTCGTCCTCCACGCTGAACTCCACCGAGCCGGCTTTGTCGGCGAAATGGATCCAGCCGTATACCCGGTTCGCGGACGCGATCGTCACCGCCAGTACGCTGCTCACTCGGGGATGTCCTGGCGGCAATCCCGCGACTCCAGCTTCCGGGCCTGGACTGCGCACCCGGATCGCGCGATGGCGTGACAGCAACGATCCCAGCAGACCCGCGCGGCGATTGTCGCCAGCCTGAAAGATGCGCGGCTCGATGCCTTTCGCGTAAACGTGCCGGAACCCCCGCTCGTGGTCGTCCAATACGCCGACCGCGGCGTACTTCGAATCGACGATGTCGCAGGCCGCGGCGAACAACAGCCGGACCATCTTTGCCGGGTCGCGTTCCGCCTCCATCTCCATGCCGACTTCGATCAGCGCCGACAGGCGCGACATGACGCGCTGCAGGCTGTCAACGTTCGCGGACAACTGCTTCGACAGCCCCCTTGCCAGATCGCGCTCGGCGATCAGCTTTGCGCTGTGATCGATGACTTCGTCGAATTCCAGCTTCACGGCCTGCAGGTCTTTGATGTATCGCCTGCCCGGGGCATCGAGCTGCGGCAGCTCGCGGGCTTCGGCAACCGCTTGCTTCGCGGCGGCGGCTGAATCGGAAGCGGATACCTCTACGCCGAGCGCCTTGTTCACCGCTGCCAGTATCTCCTGCGGTTCGCAGGGTTTCGGCAGGACGATTGCGACCCCGCAGGACTGCGCCAGCATCCGGGCCTCCGGCGCGCTATACGTGGCGGTATGGAAAATGACCGGCGTCGGCGCCAGTACGGGGTCGCTTCTCAGATGCTGGACGAATTCGTAGCCGTCCATGTTCGGCATCAGGATGTCGGTGATCACCAGATCCGGACGCTCCGCGCGGACCAGATCCAGCGCCTCGGCGCCGTTCGCCGCCTCGAGCAGCCGGTGGCCGCCATAGCCGAGCAACGTCGTCAGGAACTGGCGGTTGCTGGCGCGGTCGTCAACGACGAGGATCGTCGCCATGATCAGCCCTTGCGATCCTCGCCGAGGCAGGCTTCGATTTCGCGCAGCAGGTCCTGCGATTCTATCGGGCGGAAAAGGTACCTTGCTGCGCCGAGGGCCAGTCCCTTTCTTCGATCGGCCTCGCTGGTCATTGTCGAAGTGACGAAGACGAACGGAATCGAGCGCAGCCTGGGATCGGCCTTGACCGCCTGGATGAAGTCGTAGCCGCTGCCATCCGCCATGCATACATCGGACATAATCAGGTCGGGCGCGGCTTCGCGGGCGAGCCGCAGGGCCTCGCCCATGGTTCGCGCGGTAGTCAATTCGTAGCCCGAGCCTTCGAGAATGCTTGACGCGAGATCGAGATTGACGCGCCTGTCGTCCACCACGAGCACACTCCGTCCGCGTAGCCGTGGCGGCGGCGGCGAGCTGTTCGTTGCGGAATCGGTCGATGCCGTGCCGGCGCGCTGCTCCGGCCGCAGGAACGCCTGCACCTGCTGGACGAATGTCTCGGGGGAGATCGGCTTGGGGAAATAGCCATCGAAACCTGCTGCCAGAATCTTCTGCCGCTCGTCGACCATCGCGTATGCAGTAACCGCGAGAAGGGGTATATCGCACAGCGCCCGATCAAGCTTTATCCGCTGCGCTACGTCGTAGCCATTCACCAGGGGCAGCTGGATGTCGCAGATGATCAGGTCCGGGCGCTCACGCGCCGCGACCTCGAGACCTTCCTTGCCGTCGCGCGCAGTCAGCGTCGCGTAGCCAAACGCCTGGAGCAGATAGGTCATCAACTCGATGTTGGCGGCGTTGTCTTCGATCACGAGAATGCGCGTTGCCATGGCTCACCCCTGTGGAAGTTGCAGAGTGAATGTGCTGCCCGTGCCGTACTCGCTGCGGCAGGTGATCTTTCCGCCGAGCAACGCAGCGAGCTTCTGGCTCAGGTGCAGCCCCAGACCGGTGCCTTCCTGGCGCCGGGTCGCAGTATCCACCTGCGTAAAGGCGCCGAACAGTCGTGCCTGGTCCTCGGGGCGGATGCCCACTCCGGTGTCCTGCACGCTGATTTCGATCACGGCTTTTCCGCCCGCCTCGCGCCGGGCAAGCGTGACGCACGCGCTGCCGCGTTCAGTGAACTTGATCGCGTTGTTGAGCAGATTGAGGACGATCTGGCTGAGCGCCCTGCGGTCGGTCTGCACCACCAGTTTCGTGGCGGGCGCTGCGACCAGCAGTTCCAGGCCCTTGCTCTCGGCCAGCGGGCGCAGCGAAGCCACTGCCTCCTCGAGCACGTCCTGGCACACCGTAGGCTCAAGATTCAACTCGATCTTCCCGGCCTCGATCTTGGCGAGATCGAGCATGTCGTTGATCAGGACCAGCAGATGCTTGCCGCTTCCCTGCACCGTGCGCAACTGCTTTTCCTGATCGGCGTTGAGCGGTCCGGGCAGCTTCATCAGCAGCGTGCCGGTAAAACCGATGATCGCGTTGAGCGGCGTGCGCAACTCGTGCGACATGCTGGCGAGGAAGCGGTCCTTCGCCTGGTTGGCATTGGCCAGTTCGATATTCTGCTCCTGCGCCCGCCGGTGCCCTTGGCGCTCGCTTTCATACGCCTCGACGAGTCGGGCGTGTAGCAAGCCGTTCTCCGACAGCAGCACCAGGAGCACGAAGCTTGCCGCCAGCAATCCATAGACCCGGCCGGCATACCAGCCGAGGTCGAAACGGCCGGCGTTGAGGACCCCAGACAGTGCAATATCGAAGATCCACGCGCACATCACCACCATCAGCCACAGGTCGAGCACCGTGTGCGGCCGTCGCCGCCACAGCACGCCCAGCGCGAGGAGGCTCAGCATCCAGACGATCGACAATATGATCTGCCCCTGGGTGGCGATGCGGTTAGCCTGCATAACCGCGGGGAGAGCACCCTGCCCCGCCGTCGCGAAAAGCGTGAGCCCGCACACGGCGGCGAGAACCGCCGCAACGCTGAAGAAAACCGCTTCGCGGACCCGGCTGCGCGGCAAGCCGCTTGATCCGATCGGTTCCCGCCCCTCGTTCTTGAGCAGCGCATAAGCGACGACGAGGAGCGCGAAGCCGCCATGCCAGAAAATATACAGCCAGGCCGTGGTCTGCGGCCCGGCGCCGAGGAGACCGGTCGGCGAGAACACGCCGGGGAAAGTGAGCGCGTGCGCGACGGTAATGAAAGCGGTGAACACGTAGCCGCTGCCTAGCGCCAGCAGCGCCCGCGAGCGCAAGATCCTGAACTGCCCGAACACCAGCACCGCCGTGATCAGATCGTTGATCACGAGCGCCGATTCGTAGATCGGAATGAAGGCCGTAACCTGGGCCAGCGGGACCTTCGCGAACGGCGCTGCTGCGAGAAAGATCACGACGGATGCCAGCGCCACCGCCAGCGCGAGCTGACGATCGCCGCTGCCCGCGGGCGATGTTGACAGGAATACCGGACGCTCGTCTGTTGGCACACTCACTCGCAGGCGTCTTTGCACCGACCAAGGCGGGCCCCGCGTCCGGCGTTTGACGCTCTCACCGAGCTGCCCGGTACAACTGCGCGCATGTCTCATTGCTCCATCAATGCCAGAGCGAAGAACAGGGCCGTATTGAACACCATGGGCGTGTAGTCCGGCAGCACCTGCACCAAGGGCAACTGCTGCAACCACAATCCGAGCATCACTATGCCGCAGAGGGTTACAAGTAGTGCGCCCACGAGTTGGGAGACAGAGATGCGTTTCATCTTGGCCTCACGCGGAACCGTCCACCTTGGTGAAGGTCGCGAACAGCGTCGCCGGATCCGGCGATCGTCGAAATCAACAGCTTGGCAGTCATACGTCCCCGGCAAACAGCCACGGCGGGGGCGTCGCCAATGCGGTAGCGTCTCCGTCCAGCTTTACTTGCTTAACTGCAATGTCAACACTTACACCCTTTTTACGCGCGCTGGCCTGCCCGGCACGGCATTTTTCCTGTGTTCGCCTCCGGATATGTGAAATATTTCACGCAAAGTCACGTGCCAAGGGGAGTTGTTGCGCACTGCAGCAAACCCTACGAAACGGCGCGCGCGTGCGCAGCGATATAGCGCTTCACCGCCTCGGCGTCCGCCGGCAGTACTTCGAAGCGCTGCGGTCGCGTTTCGAGATCGATCAGCGACGCGGGCCGCACCGGCTCCCGGCCGAGCGCCTCGCGGATCGCATCGGCAAATTTCGCCGGCTGCGCGGTCTCCAGGCATACCAGCGGCACGCCGGTCTCGCGATACTCGAGCCCGACCTTGATCCCGTCCGCAGTGTGCGTGTCGACCATCCGCCCGTAGCGCTCGAACACTCGGCGGATGGTCGCGATCCGGTCGGAGTGGCTGCTCGAACCGGAAACGAATCCCGTTGCCGCCACGCGCGCGAAATCAGCCGAGCCGGAGAGATCGAAAAAACCGTCGCGTTCGAGCTGTTTCCACAAGTCCTTCACCCGCGCGGGGTCGCGGCCGACCAGGTCGAACACGTAGCGCTCGAAGTTCGACGCGTTGGCGATGTCCATCGAGGGGCTCGAGGTCGCCTTCACTTCCGCGCTCGCGCGCACGCGGTAGCGGCCGGTACGGAAGAACTCGTCGAGCACGTCGTTCTCGTTGGTGGCGAGGACCAGCTGCTTGACCGGCAAGCCCATGCAGCGCGCGACGTGTCCGGCGTAGATGTTGCCGAAGTTGCCCGTAGGCACCGCGAACGAGACCTGCTCCGCGTCCGATCGCGTCGCGCGCAGATAGCCCCAGAAGTAATACACCACCTGCGCGGCGACCCGCGCCCAGTTGATCGAATTCACGCTGCCGATCTTGCGCCGCGCCTTGAATTGCGCGTCGCCCGACACCGCCTTGACGATGTCCTGGCAGTCGTCGAACACGCCCTGTACCGCGAGGTTGAAGATGTTCGCGTCCTGCAGCGAGTACATCTGCGCGGTCTGGAAGGCGCTCATGCGGCCGTGCGGCGAGAGCATGAACACGCGGATGCCGTGCTTGCCGCGCATCGCGTACTCGGCGGCCGAGCCTGTATCTCCCGAGGTGGCGCCGAGTATGTTGAGTTCCGCTCCCCGCTTGGCCAACGCGTATTCGAACAGGTTGCCGAGGAACTGCATCGCCATGTCCTTGAACGCGAGCGTCGGCCCGTTGGACAGCTCGAGGATGTGCAGGCCCGGCTCCAGCGTAGCGAGCGGCGCAATCTCATCGCTGCCGAACGCGTAGCGTGTATAGGTGCGCGCGACGAGCCCCTTCAGGTCCGCAGCCGGAATGTCGTCGATGAGGCGCGACAGCACGGCGCAGGCCAGATCCGCGTAAGGCTTGCCGCGCAACGCGGACAGTTCGCCCGCGGAGAAGCGCGGAACCGCCGCGGGAACGAACAATCCGCCGTCCGGCGCAAGCCCCTCCAGCAGGATGTCGGTGAAGCGCTGCGCTTCGGCGCCGCCGCGCGTGCTGACGTAGCGCATCGCTACAGCAATTCCTCGAGCCGTATCCGCGTCACCTTGCCCACCACGGTGCGGAGCTTTTCGATCTTCGCGATCGCGATATCGACGTTTTTCTCCACCGCAAGATGGGTCAGCATGACGATGTCGACGCTGCGCTGGCCCTCCCCGGGCTCCTTTTGCACCATCGCGCCGATCGAGATCGAGCCGAGGGCGAGAATCCGCGTGATGTCGGCCAGCACGCCCGGCCGGTCGAGCACGCGCATGCGCAGGTAGTATGAGGTTTCGACCTCGCCGATCGGCAGGATCCGGTCGGCCGACAGGCGGTCGGGCTGGAACGCAAGGTGCGGCACGCGATGCTCCGGATCGGCGGTGATCAGGCGCGTCACGTCCACCAGGTCCGCCACCACGGCGCTGGCGGTCGGCAGGCTGCCTGCGCCGGCGCCGTAATACATCGTCGCCCCGACCGCATCGCCTTTCACGAGGATCGCGTTCATCACGCCTTCCACGTTGGCGATCAGCCGCCGCGTCGGCACCAAGGTGGGATGCACGCGCAGTTCGATGCCGCGCTTCGCGCGCTTGGTGATGCCGAGCAGCTTGATGCGGTAACCGAGCTGCTCGGCGTAGCGGATGTCCTCCTGCGTGAGGCGTCCGATGCCCTCGGTGTAGGCCTTGGCGAATTGCATCGGAATGCCGAAGGCG
>JBGOTT010000095.1:0-11924 GCA_041476585.1 Gammaproteobacteria bacterium
AGGCGGTTTGCCGCAACTCGATCGTCAGCGGCGGCGATTGGCGCAGCGTCTGAGCCACGACGCAGTAGCGCTCAGTGAGCTTCTGCAGCGTTGCGAGCTGCTCGGGCGACGCATCGCTGTCGAGATCGAATCTCAACCGGATCTCGCGGAAGCCTACCGGCGCGTCTTTCGCCACGCCGAGCGTGCCACGGACGTCGATATCGCCCTCCGCGTGTACCGAGGCCGCGCGCAGCGGGATGGCGAGCGCGGTAGCCACCGCCGCCAGCGTGACACCGGCGCAGGCGACCAGCGCCTCGAGCAGCATATCGCCGGAGCAGGCGAACTGGCCGGTGCCGCCGGCGGATGGATGCAACCCCGCGTCGATCAGTGCCTTGCCCGTTTCCACGCGGCAACTCAGGCCATCTCCTACGTTGCCGCTGGCTCGCAGCGTGATCACCGCTGCCCGCGGATCGGCGCGGTACCTGTCCTTGAACGGCGCCTGCAGCGCCTTGAGTTGCTCGGCATTCATCGCGGCCTCCGTTCGAGTGCTCGACTCCCGTTCAGGATGATGCAAGTGCTCGTGCCGTGCGCGCAGAGCTTGCCGGAGGCGTCTTCGAGCCTTGCCTCGGCCGTGGCGATGCGTTCGCCGGCGTACACCACCTTGCCGATGCAGCGCATCAGCCCCGAGGCGCCGGTGATCGCGCGCACCAGATTCACTTTTACTTCGAGCGTCGTATAACCGGTGCCGACGGGCAGCGTGGTGTGGACCGCGCAGCCCATCGCCGAATCGAGCAGGGTCATGGCGAGCCCGCCATGCACCACGCCGATCGGGTTGTAGTGCTGTTCGCCGGGCTCGCATTCGAACACGGCTTCGCCCTGCGCGACGCGGGCGAGCCGGTAGTCGAGCAGCTTCATGATCGGCGGCGCGGCGATGGCGCCGGCGATCATCTTGTGCATGTATTCGATGCCCGACAGGCCCTTGCTCGCGGCAAAGGCGGCGTGCGGATCGTCCCAGGTGATGGAGAGCGAGCGATTATTGTCCGGCATGAAGCCTCCCGATGTTCCGTTCCGTTTCGGTTTTCGTTTCAGTCTATTTTGAGGGCGTCAGGCCACCCTGCGCTTGTCCGTACGCCTCGCGAGCGCGTGCTTGAGGTATTGCCCCGTGTAGCTGCCTTTGGTGCCGGCGACGGCCTCGGGCGTGCCTTCGGCGACGATGCGCCCGCCGCCGTCGCCGCCGTCGGGGCCCAGGTCGATCACCCAATCGGCGGTCTTGATCACGTCGAGGTTGTGCTCGATCACCACCACGGTGTTCCCCGCGTCGCGCAGCCGGTGCAGCACGTCGAGCAGCAGCTGGATGTCGTGGAAATGCAGCCCCGTGGTCGGCTCGTCCAGGATGTAGAGCGTGCGCCCGGTGTCGCGCTTGGACAGTTCGAGCGAGAGCTTGACGCGTTGCGCTTCGCCGCCGGAGAGCGTGGTCGCCGACTGGCCGAGGCGGATGTAGGCGAGGCCCACGTCGGCGAGCGTCGCGAGCTTCCTAGCGATGGCCGGCACCGCGGAGAACAGGACCAGCGCCTCGGTCACCGTCATCTGCAGCACCTCGTGGACCGAGCGGCCCTTGTACTGGATCTCGAGCGTTTCGCGGTTGTAGCGTTTGCCGCGGCACACGTCGCAGGACACGTAGACATCGGGCAGGAAGTGCATCTCGACCTTGATCACGCCGTCGCCCTGGCAGGCCTCGCAGCGCCCGCCCTTGACGTTGAACGAGAAACGCCCCGCGTCGTAGCCGCGCGCGCGCGCCTCCGGCACGCCGGCGAACAGCTCGCGGATCGGCGTGAACAGCCCGGTGTAGGTGGCGGGATTGGAGCGCGGCGTGCGCCCGATCGGGCTCTGGTCCACGCTCACCACCTTGTCGAACAGCTCGATGCCCTCGATCGCCCGGTGCGGCGCGGGCTCTGCAGAAGAACCGTACAGATGCCGGGCGACCGCGGCGTAGAGCGTGTCGTTGATGAGCGTGGATTTGCCCGAGCCCGACACGCCGGTGACGCACACGAACAGCCCGACCGGCAGGCTGAGGTCGACGGCCTTGAGGTTATTGCCGGTCGCGCCGCGGATCCGCAGCCGCTTCTTCGCCGATGGCCGGTTGCGCAAGCCCGGCACCTCGATCGACAGCGCGCGCGAGAGATATTTTCCGGTCAGGGAGTTGGCGTCGGCGAGGATGGCCGCGGGCGGGCCTTCGGCGATTACCCTGCCGCCCGCCTCGCCGGCGCCCGGGCCCATGTCCACGACGTAATCGGCGGCGAGGATCGCCTCCTCGTCGTGCTCCACCACGATCACCGAGTTGCCGAGATCTCTCAAATGCTTGAGCGTGCCGATCAGGCGCGCGTTGTCGCGCTGGTGCAGCCCGATCGACGGCTCGTCGAGCACGTACATCACGCCGGTGAGCCCCGAGCCGATCTGGGAGGCGAGCCGGATGCGCTGCGCTTCGCCGCCCGAGAGCGTTTCGGCCGAGCGCTCGAGCGTGAGGTAGTCGAGCCCGACATTCACCAGGAACTCGAGGCGCGTAGCAATCTCCCGCACGATGCGCTCGGCGATTCTCTGCTTCGCGCCGGGCAGGCGCAGCGTGGAAAAAAAGCGGTGCGCTTCCTTCAGCGGCAGGCACTCGGCATCGTGCAGCGAGCGCTCGGCGATCTTCACGTGGCGCGCTTCGCGCCGCAGGCGCGAGCCGCTGCATTCCGGGCAGATTTTCGTGTTGAGATATTTCGCCAGTTCCTCGCGCACCACGACCGAGTCGGTCTCGCGATAGCGGCGCCGCAGGTTCGGGATCACGCCCTCGAACGCGTGTTCCTTCACCGTGGTGCGGCCGCGCTCGGTCAGGTAGTAGAAGGCGATCTTGTCCTTGCCGGAGCCCTGCAGGATCAGCTGCTGGACGGAATCGTCGAGCATCTCCCACGGCGCCTCCACGTCGAAACCATAGTGCTTCGCCAGGCTGTTCAACATCGAGAAGAAGAAATGGTTGCGCTTGTCCCAGCCGCGGATCGCGCCCGACGCGAGCGAGAGGTTGGGGTGCGCGACCACGCGCCTCGGGTCGAAGAACTCGATCGAGCCCAGGCCGTCGCAGTTCGGGCAGGCGCCCATCGGGTTGTTGAACGAGAACAGGCGCGGTTCGAGCTCGGGCAGCGCGTAGCTGCACACCGGGCAGGCGAAGCGCGCGGAGAACAGGTGTTCCTTCCCCGACTCGATTTCGACCGCGAGCGCGCGGCCGTCGGCGTGGCGCAACGCGGTCTCGAAGGATTCGGCGAGGCGCTGCTTGGCATCGGCGCGCACTTTCAGCCGGTCGATCACGACATCCACCGTATGCTTGACGTTCTTCGCCAGCTTCGGCGCGGCGTCGATCTCATGCACCTTGCCATCGATTCGCACGCGCGTGAAGCCCTGCGCGCGCAGCTCCTCGATCAGATCCATCTGCTCGCCCTTGCGGCCGGCGACCACCGGCGCGAGGATCATCAGGCGCGCATCCTCGGGCAGCGCGAGCACGTGATCGACCATCTGCGCCACGGACTGCGACTCGAGGGCGAGCTGGTGGTCGGGACAGTAGGGCGTGCCGACGCGCGCGTACAGCAGGCGCAGGTAATCGTGGATTTCCGTCACCGTACCGACGGTGGAGCGCGGGTTGTGGCTGGTGGCCTTCTGCTCGATGGCGATCGCCGGCGACAGGCCCTCGATCAGGTCGACGTCGGGCTTTTCCATCAGTTGCAGGAACTGGCGTGCGTAGGCCGAAAGCGATTCGACGTAGCGCCGCTGGCCTTCGGCGTACAGGGTGTCGAAGGCGAGCGAACTCTTGCCCGAGCCCGACAGCCCGGTAATCACCACCAGCCGGTTTCGCGGCAGGTCGAGATTGAGGTTCTTCAGGTTGTGGGTGCGCGCGCCGCGGATGCGCAGGGTGTCCATTCAAGTGCTCGGGCGCGAATAAAAGCGCACTCCGGCCGAAAAAGTTAACCTGTTACTATAACCGTTTTCCGCAGTCCTTCTCCACTCTCCCGATGCATCCGCAACGCATGTCCCCGACCGAAGTGCGCGCCGGCGCATCGCTTGCGGCGGTCTTCGGCCTGCGCATGCTCGGGCTGTTCCTGATCCTGCCGGTGTTCGCGGTGCATGCCCCGTCGCTCGCGGGTGGTGACAACCTCACGTTGGTGGGTCTCGCGCTCGGCGCGTACGGCCTCGCGCAGGCGCTCCTGCAGTTCCCGTTCGGCATCGCCTCCGACCGCTGGGGACGCAAACCGGTGATCATCGCCGGACTCATCATCTTCGCCGCGGGGAGCTTTCTTGCCGCGGCGGCGAGCGACATTCACATGGTGATCGCGGGCCGCCTCCTGCAGGGCGCCGGCGCGATTTCTTCGGTGGTGTCGGCGATGGCCGCCGACCTGACGCGCGCAGAGCATCGCACCAAGACCATGGCGATGATCGGAGCGACGATCGGTGCCGCGTTTGCGTTCTCGCTGGTCGCCGCGCCGGCCCTCTACGACCTGATCGGCATGGGCGGCCTGTTCGCGATGACCGGCGTGCTCTCGATCGCCGCGATCGGCGTGGTGCTCGGCGTGGTGCCCGAACCGCCGGTGCGCAGCCATCATGCCGCAGGCGCGTCGCGGGGGCGACTACGCGCCGCGATCCTGCACCCGGAGCTGTTGCGCCTCAATTACGGCATCTTCGCGCTGCACCTGGTTCAGATGGCGATGTTCGTGGTGGTGCCGACAGCGCTGGTCGCGGCCGGCGTGCCGGTTGCGGCGCACTGGAAGATTTACCTCCCGGTGGTGATGCTGTCGTTCGTGCTGATGGTGCCGCCGATCCTGATGGCCGACCGCAGGCGCCGCCACAAGCGGGTGATGCTCGGCGCGATCGCGCTGATGCTTGCGGTACAGGTGTTGTTCGCGGCATGGCACGCTCCGCTTGCCGGGATCGCCGCGCTGCTGATCGGGTTCTTCGCGGCGTTCAACGTGCTCGAAGCGCTGCTGCCCTCGCTGGTATCGCGCATCGCGCCCGAGCACGCGCGCGGCGCCGCCCTTGGCGCATACAACACCACGCAGACGCTCGGGCTGTTCGCCGGAGGTCTTGCCGGGGGGGCGCTGGCCGGTCACTTCGGCGCGGCGGCGGTCTACATGCTGGGGGCGACGGCGATGCTCGCGTGGCTCGCTGTAGCGGGCACAATGGGCCCGTTGCCGGCCATCGGCGGCGACAGCGCGATCATGCGACCCGGTGTAAACGCGGACGCGGGCGCGGCGTTAGATCACAAAGGCGTGTAAACGGAGGAGAACAAACATGGCATCGGTCAACAAGGTCATCATCGTAGGCAACCTCGGGCGCGACCCCGAGACGCGTTACATGCCGGACGGCGCGGCGCTCGCCAACGCTTCAGTGGCCACGACCTTCACCTGGAAGGACAAGGCGTCGGGTGAAAAGAAGGAAGAGACCGAGTGGCATCGTGTCACCTTCCGCGGACGGCTCGCAGAGATCGCCGGCGAATACCTGAAGAAAGGGTCGCAGGTCTATATCGAGGGACGGCTGCGTACGCGCAAGTGGCAGGACAAGGAAAGCGGCGCCGATCGCTACACCACCGAGATCATGGCCGACACCATGCAAATGCTCGGTTCGCGGCAGGGCGGCGGCGAGCCGCGCGAGGCGCGCGAGCCCGCCGCCTCGAAAGGCGCTGGCGGCGACGCGCAGGCCCCGGTGAAGAAACCGGCAGGAAAATTCGACGACATGGAAGACGACATTCCTTTCTGAGACGTCTTGAAACCTCGCATTTCCGCCCCAAAATCAATCGCATAGATGCTGCATTGCGGTATAATTTGCGCCGTTCAAGCGAACTCACATGCCGATATACGAATACCGTTGCTCGGGCTGCGGCTTTCAGAAGGAGTACCTCCAGAAGCTCTCCGAGCCGCCGGTGAGCGTGTGCCCGTCATGCAACAAGGCGACCTTCGCGAAGATGCTGACCGCTGCAGGTTTCCAACTGAAAGGCAGCGGCTGGTACGCGACTGATTTCAAGGGCGGAGCGAAGGCGAAGCCGGCCGAAACCAAGGCCGACGCCGGAGCCAAGGCCGAAGGCAAGACTGAAACGAAGTCTGAAGCGAAATCTGAAACCAAGACCGAATCCAAGACCGAATCCAAGACCGAAACAAAGAACGAATCGGGCAGCAAGGCCGCCGCGCCGGCAGTCAACTGAGCCGCGACTTCCCAGTCTGAACGGCCCGGCCGCCGCGCCGGGCCTTTTGTTTGTGCACCATGAGAAAATATTTCATCACAGGATTGCTGATCTGGATCCCGCTGGTCATCACCTTATGGGTGCTCGATCTGGTGGTGAGCATGCTCGATCAAAGCCTGCGGCTGCTGCCGCCGGCATACCAGACCGAGGCATGGCTCGGCTTCCACATCCCGGGCATGGGCGTGCTGCTCACGCTGCTGATCGTATTCGTCACCGGCGTGTTTGGCGCCAACCTCATCGGCGCGAGGCTGGTGAATTTCTGGCACGACCTGCTGCACCGCATTCCGGTGGTGAACACCATTTATTCGAGCGTCAAGCAGGTCTCCGACACGCTGTTCTCTTCGGGCGGTCAGGCGTTCCGCAGGGCGCTGCTGATCGAATGGCCGCGCCCCGGAATGTGGACCATCGCCTTTCTTACCGGGACGCCGGGCGGCGATGTCGCCCGGCATCTGCGGGGCGATTACGTCAGCGTGTACGTGCCGACCACGCCGAACCCGACCGGCGGGTATTTCGTGATACTGCCGCGCAAGGACGTGATCGAGCTCGACATGAGCGTGGACGCGGCGCTCAAGTACATTGTCTCGATGGGCGTGGTGGCGCCCGGCACGAATGGCAGGATGCATGACGGAAAAAGCGGAAACGCGAAAGCCTGAACCGATGCGCACCCACTACTGCGGAGAGTTGTCGGCCAGGCTGGTGGGCCAGAGCGTGACGCTCGCGGGCTGGGCTCACCGCCGCCGCGACCACGGCGGAATCATCTTCATCGACCTGCGCGACCGCGAGGGGCTGGCCCAGGTGGTGTGCGATCCGGATCGCGTCGAGGCGTTCAAGACCGCTGAGCGCGTGCGAGGCGAGTTCGTGCTGAAGATCACCGGCAAGGTGCGCAGCCGCCCCGACGGCACCGTCAATCCCGAATTGCGCTCGGGCGAGGTCGAGGTGCTGGCGCATGAGGTGGAGATCCTCAACACCTCGCTCACGCCGCCATTCCAGCTCGACGACGAAAACATCTCGGAGACGGTGCGCCTGGAGCACCGCGTCATCGACCTGCGCCGCCCGGTGATGCAGAGGAACCTCATGGTGCGCTACCGCGCTGCGATGGCGGCGCGCAAATACCTGGACGCGCACGGCTTCATCGACATCGAGACGCCGGTGCTCTATAAGTCTACGCCCGAGGGCGCGCGCGAGTTTCTGGTGCCCTCGCGCATTCACAACGGCCAGTTCTATGCGCTGCCGCAGTCGCCGCAACTGTTCAAGCAGATGCTGATGATGGCGGGATTCGACCGCTACTACCAGATCGTCAAGTGTTTCCGCGACGAGGACCTGCGCGCCGACCGCCAGCCCGAATTCACCCAGATCGACGTCGAGACCTCCTTCCTCGGCGAGCAGGACATCCGCGACCTGATGGAGAGCCTCATCCGCACCGTGTTCAAGGAAGCCGCGGGTATCGCGCTTCCGAGCCCCTTCCCGGTGATGAAATTCGCCGAGGCCATGCGCCTGTACGGCTCGGACAAACCCGACCTGCGCGTACCGCTCGTCCTGACAGAACTGACCGACGCGATGAAGGGCGTGCCGTTCAAGGTGTTCAGCGCCCCGGCCAACGCGCCCGGCGGCCGCGTCGCGGGGCTGCTGGTACCCGGTGGCGCCTCGCTCACCCGGGGTGATATCGACGGCTACACGGAGTTCGTGAAGATCTACGGCGCCAAGGGTCTTGCCTATATCAAGGTCAATGACGCGAGCCAGCTGAACGAGACCGGCCTGCAGTCGCCCATCGTCAAGCACCTGTCTGAAGCGGCGCTTGGGGCGAGCATCGAGCGTACCGGTGCGAAAAGCGGCGACCTGATCTTTTTCGGCGCCGACAGGGAAAAGGTGGTCAACGACGCTTTGGGCGCACTGCGCGCGAAAATCGGCCACGAAAAGGGTTTCGCCTCGAAGGACTGGAAGCCGCTGTGGGTCGTCGATTTCCCGATGTTCGAGTATGACGAGGAAGCGAAGACCTGGGCCGCGCGCCACCATCCGTTCACCGCGCCGAAGGATGGCCACGAGGAATTTCTCTCGGCAGATCCCGGCCGAGCGATTGCCAAGGCCTACGACATGGTTTTGAACGGCTCGGAGCTGGGCGGCGGCTCGGTCCGTATCCACCGGCAGGAAGTTCAGGCCAAGGTGCTCGACGCGCTGAAAATCAGTCCCGCCGACCAGCAGAAGAAGTTCGGCTTCCTGCTGAACGCGCTGCAATACGGCGCGCCGCCCCACGGCGGCATCGCGTTCGGCCTGGACCGCATGGTGACGCTGATGTGCGGCGCCGATTCCATCCGCGAAGTGATTGCCTTCCCCAAGACGCAACGCGGCCAGGACCTGCTCACCGGCGCGCCCTCGGCGGTCGGCGAGGCGCAGCTGCGCGACCTGCACATCCGCCTGAGGACTCCGACGCCGTAATGCGCCTCGCCGCGCTGCTCCTCGCGTTCGCGATCGCGCTCCCGGCCGCGGCGTTCTCGAAGCCCGGTGAGGTGCGCAGTGCGGAGCTGCCACCCGAAGCGCGCGCAATGCTGGCGCTGATCCGCAACGGCGGCCCGTTCTCCTACCCGAAGGACGGTGCGCCGTTCGGCAATCGCGAGCAACTGCTGCCGAAGCGCCCGCGCGGCTACTACCGCGAGTACACGGTGAAGACCCCCGCAAGCCGCGACCGCGGCGCGCGGCGCATCGTGGCGGGCCAGGGCGGCGAGTTCTACTATTCGAATGATCATTACCGATCGTTCAGGCGCATTCTGGAGTGACATGGGCAAGCTCGCGCAACGCTTTCTCGATCCGGAGAAATCCGGTGTCTACCGCGTGAGCGGCGCGGGCGTGCCGCGAACGGCGGCGCGCGAAGCGGGCCTCGCGCTGCTCGAGGTTTCGCTCGATGGCGTGGCGGACAAGGACGCGCTGTTGCGGCAGTTCGCGGCATCGCTTGGGTTCCCCGACTGGTTCGGCGGCAATTGGGACGCGCTCGAGGATTGCCTCACGGATCTGTCCTGGCGCGCGGCCGCGGGCTACGTACTGCTGCTGCCTGGAGCCGATACGCTCGCGGCGCTGCATGCCGACGACTATGGCGTGCTGATCGACGTGCTCGCCAGCTGCGCCCAGTACTGGCGCGAGCGAGGCGTTCCGTTCTTCGCGGTGTGCGACGATCCGGGCGGCGCGCTGGTGCTGCCGGCGCTGTTCAACGAAGCCGAGCGGTGATCGGATTCAAGATCCCGTTATCGGTGCTGGTGGTGGTGCATACCCCGGCCCTCGATGTGCTGCTGCTCGAGCGCGCCAGCCGTCCCGGGTTCTGGCAGTCGGTGACCGGCTCGGTCGACCACGAAGACGAGCCGCTCGAGACCACCGCGCTGCGCGAAGTGCGCGAGGAGACCGGCATCGACGCGGCGGCGTTTCGCCTGTCGCGCTGGAACGTGGTCAACACTTTCGAGATCTATCCGCAATGGCGCCACCGCTACGGCCCCGGCGTGACGCGCAACACCGAGCACGTGTTCAGCCTCGAAGTCCCCGGACGGCTCCCAGTAACGATCGCGCCCGGCGAGCATCTCGCGCACCTGTGGCTGCCCTGGCGCGAAGCGGCGGAGAAGTGTTTCTCGTGGTCCAACCACGACGCCATCCTCGCGCTGCCGAAGCGCGCGCGCGCTCCGGCATGAGGCTGCAGGCGCAGCTTGCCGCACTCTCGGTCGTAGTTTTTGCGTGTGCGGCAGGCGCCGCCGAGGAAGTCTCGGTCGAGACGCAGCGGCGTGGCGAGGCGGTGGAGGTGAGTGCGCGCGCGGTCGTGGACGCGCCGCACGCATTGGTATGGTCCACGCTTACTGACTACTCGAAGCTTCCGGAGTTCATCCCCGGCCTGCGCGTAAGCCGCGTCGTGGAGCGGCGCGGTCCGACGGCGGTGGTCCATCAGCAGGGCGAAGCGAGATTCCTGATTTTCTCGCATCCGATCGACGTGCTGGTCGAATCCACCGAGTACCCGCCGTCGGTGATCGCGATTCACCTGGTGAAGGGCAGCCTGCGCCAGTTGACCGGTCGCTACGAGGTTGCAAGCCTGGCGAAAGCCGCGGGGAGCAGAATCGAGTTGCGCTGGATCGGAACGATCGAGCCCGAATTCGGATTGACGCCGTTGATCGGTGAACTTCTGGTGCGCGCGAATATCGAAGATCAGTTCCTCGGCATGGTGCGCGAGATCGAACGGCGCGAAGCCGAGCGACGGCGCAACCCCTCAAAGCAGTCGCCGTAAGAAAGGCAGGGAATGATGAGAATGGTTTTCCTTCCGTTGCGCGCCTGCGTGGTTGCGGCAACAGTATTGTTGGCCGCAGGTTGCGCGTCGTTCGACGCTGCACGGCGCGACATTGCGCCGCGCGGCGCAGACGATCGACAATGCGAGCGGTGGTTGGCGGCGTTCGACGCAGCCGTCGAAGCCGCAGGCGTGCGCGATGCCGGGGCCACGCGCATTGCCGGTTTCCCGCAATTGCGCGTCGATCGTTTCCTCGCTTCGTTCCGGGATTCGGCCACGGGCGATGCCGCATTCGCGGCGTGGCTCGAGCGCATGCGCGAACTCGACCGCGCTGCGCGGGCCGCGGAACTCTCCAACCTGCCGGACGCTGCGCTTGCGTCGCTGGAAGTCGCCGCGAAAGCATCCGCGCTCGATCGCGTCGACGCCTGCAGCCGGCAGCTCACCGCGTCCGACCTGAATGCGCCGGCGCGCATCGCCGCGCTGCGCGCGACGGCGCAGGTTCCTGACGACTATGCCACATGGCAGCGCGCGCTCGGGCTCTATCCGCTTTCGCGCGTGGCGTTTTCCGCGGGCGTGCAAAGGTGGCACGCCGAAGCGGCCGCGGCGTTTCGCGCGGCGGCCTCCGGAGCGCCTGCTGCGCAGCCCGTTCAGTTGTATTCGCCGGAGGGGACGAAGCTTTCACGCGAGGCGGTGGCCGAGATCATGCGTGCGGCGGCGCGCGATGCGCTGGGCGTGCCGAGCTTCACCGCGCAGCAGAGCGCCCGGTTGCTTGGCGCGTACGCGCCGGTGCTCGAAATCGAAACCACCGGCGATTACGACCGGCTCGGCCAACCGCGAATCGACGCGCGGGCGCCGCCCTCGGTCGATACGTCGCGACCGGTGCTCTTCGGGCGTGTCGCCTGGACGCGATACCACGGGCAAACGTTGTTGCAGCTGGTATACACGGGATGGTTTCCAGAGCGTCCGAGCGATGGTGCATTCGACATTCTTGGCGGCGCCCTCGACGGTATCGTCTTGCGCGCAACGCTCGCACCCGACGGCGAGCCGCTGGTCTACGACGCCATCCATCCGTGCGGCTGCTACCACATGTTCTTTCCGATGCCTCGCGCAAAGCCGCTCGCGGCGCCCGATCCGGACGACGAATGGGCGTTCGTGCCGGCCTCGCTCGCCGCTCTTCCCCCGGATGCGCGCATGCGCGTCCGCGTTGCCACGCGCACCCATTACCTGCTTGATGTGGCGGCTGGCGCCGCCGACGTATCCGGCCAAAGCTACGCGCTCGCCGACGAGGAGGAGCTTCGCGCGTTGCCGCTGCCGGGGGGCGGCACGCGCAGCCTGTACGGGCCTGACGGCCTGGTGGCCGGCAGCGAACGGCTCGAGCGCTTCCTGTTCTGGCCGATGGGGGTGCCGAGCGCGGGCACCATGCGCCAGTGGGGCCGC
>JBGOTT010000096.1:0-11833 GCA_041476585.1 Gammaproteobacteria bacterium
CGGCCATCGAGCCCTCGGCCAGGAGCTTGCCCTGGTGCAGCACCGTGACCTTGTCCGCGATCAGGCGCACGAAGACCATGTCGTGCTCGATCACCATCAGGCTCCGCCCAACCCGGATCTTATTCAGGAGATCCGCGGTCAGCTCGCGTTCGCTTGCACTCATGCCGGCGACCGGCTCGTCGAGCAGAAGCAGCTCCGGATCCTGCATCAGCAGCATGCCGATTTCGAGCCACTGTTTTTGCCCATGGGAAAGAACTCCCGCCTTCATTCCCAGACAGTCCGGCAGATAAACGCGCTCGGCCACTTCGTCGACGCGCGCCTGCAGCTCGGGCGAGCGCTTGAAAAAGAGCGACCCGAATACGCCTCGCTGTTTGGGGTAGGAGATTTCGAAGTTCTCCAGAACCGTCAGGTCCTCGTACACCGAGGGGTTCTGGAACTTCCGGCCGACGCCGATCTTGGTAATCTCGTATTCAATCATGTCGGTCAGTTCGTAGTCCTTGAACCGGATCGAGCCGTCCGTCGGCTTGGTCTTGCCGCAGATCATGTCGAGCAGCGTCGTCTTGCCGGCTCCGTTGGGGCCGATGACGCAGCGCAATTCGTCCCGTTCGACCGTCAGGCTGAGTCCGTCGACGGCCGTGAAGCCATCAAATCCGACGGTCAGATTCTCGACCACAAGGGTTGCTGTGCTCATCGCGGTGTCTCGGCACGCGCGCCCGCAGCCGTATTCGACGCGGCTCGTGCGTTGTCACCCGAGGCTTCGGCGCCGTTGTTGAGTATGCCAGCCAGTAGCCCGGCGAGCCCCGAGGGAAGGAACATGGTGATGATGATGAACAGCGCGCCGATAAAGAACAGCCACACAGCTGGGAAGTTCTCCGAGATCAATGACTTCGCCCAGCCGACGAGAAGCGCCCCTATGACCGCGCCAACGATTGAGAGTCGTCCGCCGACCGCCACATAAATGACCATTTCGATCGATGCCACCGCACCGACCAGCGTGGGCGTGATCAGTCCGACCTGGATGGAATACATGGCGCCGCCCAGCGAGGCGAAGAACGCGCCGATAGTGAACGCAAATGCCTTGAACATCGCCGTGTCGTAGCCCGAGAAGCGTACCCGGTCCTCGCTATCGCGCACGGCAATGAGGATCTTGCCCAGGCGACTGCGAACCATGAACCTGGCTGCGGCCATCACGACGAACAACAGGACGACCTGCAGGAAGTAGAGGTTCACCAGGCCCGCGTCGGAAATGATGTTCCAACCCAAGAGCGTCTTGAAATCGGTGATGCCGTTGGCCCCGCCGGTATAGCCCTGCTGCCCGACCAGAAGCACAGTGAGCGTCAGCGCCAGCGCCAGCGTGACAATGGCGAAGTACACGCCGCCGATCCGCCGGCGAAACACGGCGTAGGCGAGGACGAAGGCGAGCAGCGAGGGAAGGACGACAATCGAAACCAGCGTGACGGTCAGGCTGTGGTACGGCTCCCACCACCATGGAAGAACTTCGGTGCTGCTCCAGACCATGAAGTCGGGTAGTTCCGGCGCGGAGGCTTCAAGCTTCAGAAACATCGCCATCAGGTAGCCACCTAGCCCGAAGAAAATGCCCTGTCCCAGGCTCAGTATCCCCGCGTAGCCCCACACCAGCACGATGCCTACACCGACCAGCGCAAAGCACAGGTACTTGCTGACCAGATTCAGCCGAAATTCGTCGAGAACGGCAGGGAGCACCGCCAGCAACACGACGGCGAGACCGACGTAGCCGAGAACTTCGGCGTGTTTGGCGATGCCGCGGATGCTCACTATCGTACTTTCGCGGCAAACAGCCCGTTGGGACGGAAGTAGAGGACGACGATCACGAACAACAGGATCGTGACCCTCGCCATCGAGCCGCTCAGGATGAACTCCAAGGTCGTCTGCGTCTGGGCGATCACAAAGCCCGACAGGAACGTGCCGAGCAGACTTTGCACGCCGCCGAACACCACCACGATGAAGGAGTCGACGATATAGATCTGGCCGGTCAACGGATTGGTTGAGCCGACCATCGTGAACACGCTGCCGGCGATGCCGGCCAGGCCGGAGCCCACGGCAAAGGTGGTCGCGTCCACACGATCGGTGTTGATGCCTGCCGCTCCGCTCATCTGCCGGTTCTGCGTCACGGCGCGGATGCGCAACCCCCAACGCGTCTTGAACAGCATGTAGTAGAGCATGACCGAAACGAGGATGGTCAGGGCGACAATAAACAGGCGGTTTAGCGGAAGCTGAATGCCCGGCACCGGCTCCCACGCGCCCGAAAGCCATGCGGTCATCGGCACGCTGACCTCCTGGGCGCCAAACGCTGAGCGGTAGGTCTGCTGCAGAACCAAGCTCAACCCCCAGGTCGCGAGCAGCGTATCAAGCGGGCGTTTATAGAGAAAACGGATGAACACTCGCTCCAATACCCAACCGAACGCGAAGGTCACGATGAAAGCGGCGGCAATAGCGAAGAAAAGATAGATTCCCATCAACCCGGGCAGGTAGTGCTCGAATACCCAAGCGACCAGGTACGTGACGTAAGCACCGAGCGCCATCAGCTCGCCGTGGGCCATGTTGATGACGCCCATCAGGCCGAACACGATTGCGAGCCCGAGCGCCATCAGCACCAGAATGGTAAACAGGCTGATGCCACCGAAGAGCTGCATGAGGAAGATATCCAGACTCATGACCTCTTGTCTCTGCGGGTACTCACAAGGCCTCGGGCCTTCCGGAACTGTTTCGATCGCAAAAAACGGTCATGCGGCCTTGGCGCCGCATAACCGCTCAATCCAACGATTGATTCGGGCAGGGGATTCTTTATTACAGTTTCGGGAAGGGATTCGGCTCGATCAGGGGCGATTCGAACTCGATGTCGAACTGACCGTCGGCGCGCGCCCGCCCGATGCGCGCATGCTTCCACGTATGGTGGTTGGTCTTGTGCAGCTTGATCTTGCCTTCCGGCGCATCCAGCGGCAGATCGGAAGACGCCGCCACTACCTTGGCGACATCGAAGCTCTTGGCTTTTTCCACCGCGAGCTTCCAGAAGTAAACGCCGGTATAACCGCACTCCATCGGGTCGCCGACGACGCGATTCTGGCCGTATTTGGTCTTGATCGCTTGGACGAACTTGTCGTTGGTGGCGCTCTTCTGGCTTTGGAAGTAACCCATGCAGGCATAGTAGCCGACCGCGTTCTCCTTGCCGATGCCGTCGATCTCGTTCTCGGACACCACGGTCGAGAGCAGCACCTGCTTGTCGCCTGACAGTCCGGCAGCCTTGAGCTGCTTGTAAAACGCGACGTTGCTGCCTCCCACCACTGTGCTGTAGATGCAGTCCGGCTTCGCCGCCTTGATCTTGTTGATGATCGAGGAGAACTCTGTGTGGCCGAGTGGCGCGTACTCTTCACCGAGAGTCTTGCCGCCCACTCGCGCGATGGTCGGCTTTGCGATCTTGTTGCAGGTACGCGGGTAGATATAATCAGAGCCGACGAGGAAGAACGTCTTGCCCTTGTTCTTCGCCAGCCACTCAATCGCGGCGACCACTGACTGGGTCGCTTCTTGAGCGGTATAGATGACGTTCTTCGAGATCTCCTGACCTTCGTAGTAGGTGGGGTAGTACAACAGGCCGTTATGCTGCTCGAAGACCGGCAGCACCGACTTCCGCGATGCCGACGTGTAGCAGCCGAAGACGGCGGGAACCTTGTCCCTGACCAGCAGCTTCTTGGCCTTCTCCGCAAACGTCGGCCAGTCGCTCGCCCCGTCCTCTACGATCGGTTCGATCTTGCGACCCAACACGCCGCCCGCGGCGTTGATCTCGTCCATGGCCATCTTCTCGGCATCGACGATCGCCGCCTCGGCGATGGCGATGGTACCGCTCAATGAGTGCAGAATGCCAACCTTGATGCTATCCGCCGCCTGCGCTCCCCGCGGCCAGATGAACGGTGCAGGGATGGTGCTTGCCGCCGCGGTCAAGACGCTGGCCTTCAGGAAGTCCCGCCTGCTTGATTTGCCCATAGTATCCTCTCCCATTGTAGTTACGCCTTGCGGCGTCCGCCCAAAAAAAAAACCCACCCCCCGGAGCAATGTCCGCGACGTGGGCTTCCTCGCCATTACTCAGGCCAAGACAACCTTGTCTGCCTAAGCCTAAACTAGTCTATTTACTCTATTCCCCAATTGTCGCCTCTGTCAAGGGAAGGGCGTCCCGGCCGGTGCAGCAGGCTTCGGTTCGCGGTTGGGCCGCAGCATCGTGACGGCCCGCTCGCAGGAAGTTATGCTCGTACCGTTTACCTCCGACTCGCAGGTGACTGAAACGCGCCGTTCATGCAATGACAGCCACAACGACAGAGCCGATCCGTATCGGCACCCTTTTCTCGGATACCGGGGTAACTTCCGTCATCGAGAAGTCCGAGCGCATGGGAACCATGCTTGCGGCTGCGGAGATCAACGAGGCCGGAGGAATCAACGGGCGCCCATTACAGTTGGTGAGCTACGATCCCGAGTCACGTCCGGTGACATACCAGCAACTCGCCGAGCGGCTGATCCTCGAAGACGGCGTGCGCATCATTCTCGGCTGCTATATGTCGAGCACCCGTAAGGCCCTGATTCCCGTGGTTGAGAAATGGAACGCGCTGCTCATGTACCCGACCCTGTACGAAGGCTTCGAGTACTCGCGCAACGTCATCTACACCGGCGCGGCGCCTAACCAGAACAGCGTGCCACTCGCCGAGTTCATGCTGCGCACGTTCGGCTCGCGAGTGTTCATGGTCGGATCGGACTACGTCTACCCGTATGAGTCCAATCGGACCATGAGCGACCTCATTTTGGAAAAGGGCGGAGACAAAGTTGCCGAGCACTATCTCCCACTGGACGCCTCCTGGGACGACTACCTTGCTGTCGCCAAGAAGATCAAACTCAAAGGCCCGGACTTCATTTTCTCAACGGTGGTCGGGGACGGCACGGAGCTTCTCTATCGGGCCTACGCGGAGTTGGGACTCGATCCCACGCGCACGCCAATCGCGAGCTTGACCACCTGCGAGGCCGAAGTGCAGCAGATGGGTACGGACATCGCAGAGGGGCATATAACCTCGGCGGTGTACTTCCAGTCCATCGCCAATGAAGTGAACCAGCGCTGTGTCGCTGCGTGCAAGCGCCGTTTCGGCGACGACATAGTGACAAATATGTGCTGGGAGGCGGCGTACTTCCAGACGCATCTGCTGGCCGGCGCCCTGCGCAAAGCGGAGTCCGATAGCGTGCGCGACTTGCTGCGCGTGCTGCCCGGCTCGGAGTTCCTCGCCCCGCAAGGCTTGGTGCGGATGGACGAGGACAATCATCACACCTACCTGCGCCCGCGCATCGGGCGGGTCAACGCCAGCGGGCAGTTCGATATTCTCGAAGAGGCTACCCACTGGGTGCGGCCCGACCCCTACTTGGTCGAGCATACGCTGAGGGACTGGTCTGCGCGCGTGCGTTTGCGTGCTCAATAGGTGGTAGCGCCGCATGTCGACGAAATCGTCGAGCGGAACCTCCCGTCTGTTGCGCGGGCTGCGCTCGCTGCGCGTCCTGCTGATGCACCCCGACGACCAGGACGGGCAGGAACTGCGCGCCCAACTTCAGCGTATCGGTTGCCAGGTGAAAGCGTTCTGGCCGCCGACCGTCGCGATGCAGGAAGAAGCCGATCTGGTGTTCTTCGCAATGCGTCCGGAAGTGCTGGGCATAGACCTGCCGTGGCTCAAGCGGCCGGGCACCCCGCCGATCATCGCGGTCGTCACCTACGAGGATCCGACCACGATCGAGGCGGTGCTTCGGCTCAACGCCTGCGGCGTGCTGGCCTCGCCGGTCAAATCGTTCGGCCTGTTGACCTCGATCGTTCTAGCGCGCCACATCGTCGAGCGCAAGTGCGATCAGGACAAGTACGTGGCCCGCCTGGAACAGCGCCTGGCGGCGCAACGCAAGCTTAACCGCGCCAAGGCCATCCTGATGCACACGCGCGGAGTCTCCGAGGAAGAGGCCTATAAAGGCATCCGCGACCAAGCCATGGTGAAGCGCGTGACGACCGAGGAAATCGCCGACGCGGTGATCAACGCCAACGAAATCCTCGGTAACCGCAAGGCTAAGGCCGGCTGAAAGCGGCCATCTATCGTGGCAACACTGCGGGCGGAGCGACTTAACCAACCTTCACCATCGGTACAGACGGTGTCCGCTCCACCCCGTAATGCCAATCGCCCGTCCCGCAGGGCCACCGCCGCGCAGGCTGCGGACCGTTTCGGAGCACCCCATATGCTAGAGTTGCTCGCTGATTTTGGCGCCTTCCCCCCATGACCACCATCAAGCAAGCCGACCTGATCGAGAGCATCTCCGACGCGCTGCAATTCATCTCCTACTTCCACCCCGCCGACTACATCCGCGCGCTGGGCCGCGCCTACGAGCGCGAGCAGTCGCCGGCCGCGAAAGACGCGATCGCGCAGATCCTCACCAACTCGCGCATGTGCGCCGAGGGCCACCGCCCGATCTGCCAGGACACCGGCATCGTCAACGTGTTCCTCAGGATCGGCATGAACGTGCGCTGGGATGCGACCGTGGGCCTCGATGACATCGTCAACGAGGGCGTGCGCCGCGCCTACCTCCACCCGGACAACCCGCTGCGTGCTTCGGTGCTCGCCGATCCCGCGTTCACGCGCAAGAACACCAAAGACAACACGCCCGCGGTGATCAACGTGCAGCTGGTGCCGGGCGACACCGTCGAAGTCGACGTTGCGGCCAAGGGCGGCGGTTCCGAGGCGAAAGCGAAGTTCGCCATGCTCAATCCGTCCGAATCCATCGTCGAGTGGGTGTTGAAGACCGTGCCGACGATGGGCGCCGGCTGGTGCCCGCCGGGGATGCTCGGCATCGGCATCGGCGGCACCGCGGAAAAAGCGATGCTGCTCGCCAAGCAGGCGCTGATGGAACCGATCGATATGGCCGAGCTGAAGAAGCGCGGCCCGGAGTCCAAGCTCGAGGAACTGCGCGTCGAACTCTACGACAAGGTCAACGCGCTTGGCATCGGCGCACAGGGCCTGGGCGGCCTCTCGACCGTTCTCGACGTCAAGATCCTCGATTATCCGACGCATGCGGCGAACAAGCCGGTCGCGATGATTCCGAACTGCGCCGCAACGCGCCATGCGCATTTCGTCCTCGACGGCTCCGGACCCGCGCACCTCGAGTTGCCGAAACTCTCCGATTGGCCGGCGGTCACCTGGAAGCCCGACGCCAAAGCTCTGCGCGTGAATCTCGATGGCCTCACACGGAAGGAAGTCGTGAACTGGCGGCCCGGCCAGACGCTGCTGCTCTCGGGCAAGCTGCTCACCGGGCGCGACGCAGCGCACCAGCGCATCCAGGACGTGCTCGAGCGCGGGGAGAAGCTGCCTGTGGACTTCACCAACCGCGTCATCTACTACGTCGGGCCGGTCGATCCCGTGAGAAACGAAGTGGTCGGCCCCGCAGGCCCGACCACCGCCACGCGGATGGACAAGTTCACCGAAATGATGCTGGCCAGGACCGGCCTGATCGCGATGATCGGCAAGGCCGAGCGCGGGCCGGCCGGGGTCGATGCGATCCGCAAGCACAAGGCGGCCTACCTGATGGCGGTTGGCGGCGCGGCCTACCTGGTGTCGAAGGCGATCCGCAAATCGCGCGTGCTCGCGTTCGACGATCTCGGCATGGAGGCCATCTACGAGTTCGAGGTCGAGGACATGCCGGTCACCGTGGCGGTGGACGCCGCGGGCACGTCGGTGCACCAGAGCGGCCCGGCCGAGTGGGCATCAAGGATCAGGGAGTTCAGGATTCCGGTCACGGCCGCGTGACGCCGCAGACCAACTGGCCTGCGGTCTGGGTGGTCTTCGCGGGCGGGCTTGCCGCGGGCGCGCACATCGGCAAGGTTCCTCCCGCGCTGCCGGCGCTACGGGCCGACCTCGGCCTGTCGCTGCTGCAATCCGGATTCGTTGCGACCATGCTGTATGCGGTCGGTGCTCTCGTCGGCGTATTCGGCGGGACCATGGCGGACCGCTACGGACAGAAACGCTTTGCACTGATCGGCCTCGCAGCCATGAGCGGTGGGGGCCTGATCGGCGCGCTCGCGCAGGGATTCGTGCCGCTGCTCGCATCACGCTTTCTCGAAGGCATCGGTTTCATCCTGTTCACCGTTGGCGCCGCACCGCTGCTCGTCGCAGCCACGCGGCCGGAGGACCGCCCCGCTGCGTTTTCGTTATGGAGCGCCTACATGCCGACCGGCGGAACCCTTGCGCTGCTGGCCGCGCCGCTCGCGCTGGCGAGCTTCGGCTGGCGCAGCCTTTGGCTGGGAGTCGCCGCCTGCACGGCAGTATGCGCGGTGCTCCTCGCGCGCAAGGTCCCTGCACCGTCGTTTGGCGGAGGCGTCGGCTCGATCCGGTTGCTCACCGAGTCGGTCACGCGGCCTGGCAGCCTCGCGCTCTGCGTCGCCTTCATCTGCTACGTCGGGCAGTGGACTTCCCTGATGGTCTGGCTGCCCACATTCGTCGTGGACGAACGCGGCATGGACCCGACCAGCGCGTCGCTGCTTACCGCGCTGTTCGTCGCCGTGAACATTCCGGGAAATCTGCTTGGCGGCGTGCTGATGAAACGCGGAATACCGCGCTGGGCGATGATGGCGGGCGCCAGCTTTGCGATGGGCGCCATGGCGCTCGGTATCTTCGCGTCTTCGATTCCGGATGCGTGGCGCCTCGCTTCGGTGCTGGTTTTCTCCTTGCTCGGCGGCTTGATTCCGTCAGCGGTGTTTTCCGGTACGGCGGTGCACGCGCGCAGCCCGCAGCATATCGGCACCACCAATGGCATGGTCATGCAGGCCTCTCACCTGAGCCAGTTCGCAATCCCGATCCTGATCGCATGGGCCGCATCGCGCACGGGCGGCTGGGAGACCTCGCTCGGAGCGATGCTCGCGCTCGCCGCGATCGGCCTGCTGTCGGGGTTCGCGCTGCGCAGCTTCGAGCGCCGTCTGCAGGATTAGAATCGACCTTTCTACGGGAGCACGCCATGGCAAAGCCTGACGTCCAGATCTGTGAAGTCGGCCCGCGCGACGGGCTGCAGAACGCGCAGCACCTGATGCCGACGGCGGCGAAGAAGGCCTGGATCAGCGCCCTCGCTGCCGCGGGCCTGACCGAAATCGAGGTCGGCTCGTTCGTCCCGGCAAAGCTCATCCCCGCGATGGCCGACACCGGCGAGATCGTCGCGCACGGCCGCAGCATTCCGGGCCTCACCGTGGTGGCGCTGGCGCCGAACGTGAAAGGTTTCCAGCGGGCGCTCGAAGCCGGCGCGCACAAGGTTACGTTCCCGGTCTCGGCGAGTCGCGCGCACAGCCAGTCGAATGTGCGCATGTCGCCCGAGGAAATGATTGCCCAGGTGAAGCAATGCATCGCATTGCGCGATGCGCTTCCAGAGGGCCGGCGCCCGCAAATCGAGGGCGGGGTCGCAACCGCGTTCGGCTGCACGCTGCAGGGGTCGGTGCCGGAGGACGACGTGGTGCGGTTCGCCACGATGCTCGCCGAGGCGGGCTGCGATGCGGTGGCGCTCGCCGACACCGTCGGCTATGCGAACCCGGCGCAGGTGAAGCGCGTGTTCCGCCGCGTGCGCGAGTCGATCGGAGGGAAGCTCGAAGGTGCGCACTTCCACAACACGCGCGGCCTCGGTCTCGCCAATGCGCTCGCGGCATATGAGGAAGGGGTGCGCAATTTCGATTCTTCAATGGGCGGGCTCGGCGGATGCCCGTTTGCGCCGGGCGCGAGCGGCAACGTCATCACCGAGGACCTGGTGTTCATGTTCGAGGCAATGGGCATCACCACCGGCATCGACCTGGAAAAACTGTTCAAGGCGCGCGAGGTGCTGGTGCACGCCATCCCCGAAGAGCCGGTCTACGGCCATACGCCGGTGGCGGGATTGCCGAAGGGATTCAGGCAGGCCGCCTGATGCCGCGGTTGCCGCTCGAGGGCGTGCGCGTGGTCGAGTTCGCGCACATGGTGATGGGCCCGTCCTGCGGGCTGGTGCTCGCCGACCTCGGCGCGGAAGTGATCAAGGTCGAGCCGCTCGAAGGCGACAACACGCGCCGGTTGATGGGAGCGGGCGCGGGTTTCTATCCCATCTTCAACCGCAACAAGAAGAGCCTCGCGATCGACCTGAAGCGCACCGAAGGACGCGAGATCGCACTCAAGCTGATCGACACGGCCGACGCTCTTACCGAGAACTTCCGGCCGGGGGCGCTCGAGAAATCCGGATTCGGCTACGACGCGCTGTCAAAGCGCAATCCGCGGCTGGTGTACTGCACGCTGAAAGGATTCCTGAGCGGACCCTACGAGCATCGCCCGGCGCTCGACGAGGTGGTGCAGATGATGGGCGGCCTTGCGTACATGACCGGCTTGCCCGATCGTCCGTTGCGTGTCGGTTCATCGGTGAACGACATCATGGGCGGGATGTTCGGCGCGATCGGGATTCTCGCCGCGCTGCGAGAGCGCGATTCGACCGGGAGGGGCAAGCTGGTGAGGAGCGCGCTGTACGAGAACACAGTGTTCCTCGTCGCGCAACACATGGCGCAGCTCGCGATTACCGGCGAGGAGCCGCCGCCGATGGCAGTGAAGAAACCCGCGTGGGGGGTGTACGACATATTCGCCACCAGGGACAACGACCGGTTGTTCGTCGGCGTGGTGACCGACACGCAGTGGGAGGTGTTCTGCCGCGAGTTCGGCGCGGGCGAACTCGCCGGCGACGAGCGCCTGCGCACCAACACCCAGCGGGTGGCGGAGCGCGAGTGGATGCTGCCACGACTGGGAGAGATTTTCCGCGGCTACGCGAAACCGGAGCTGGAGAAGAAACTTGAAGCGATCGGCCTGCCCTATGCGCCGATCACGCGGCCGCGCGACCTGTTCGACGACCCGCACCTCAATGCCCGCGGCGGGATGATCAAGACGACCGATCCGCGCGGGTACGAATTCCGTGTTCCGGGACTCCCGCTCGAACTCGATGGCGAGCGCCTCGGTCAGCGCAGCGATCCGCCGGCAATCGGCGAGCACAGCCGGGCGCTGCTCGGCGAGCTGGGGTATGCTGCCCCGGCGATCGATGCGCTGTTCGCCGAGCGCGTCGTTGCCTGATAAAGAAGATAGTCACAAACAGGGAGAACTGACATGGATCTCGGACTCAAGGGAAAACGGGCAGTCGTCACGGGCGGCAGCAAGGGAATCGGCCGGGCCATCGCGGAAGGATTCGCCGCCGAAGGGGCGAACGTCTCGATCTGCGCGCGCAATGCCGACGGGGTTGCCGCGGCGGTCACCTCGTTAAAGGCGAAAGGCGTCACGGCCTTCGGGCGCGCGCTCGACGTGGCCGACGGACCGGCGTTGACTGCGTGGATTACCTCGACTGCCGGCGAGCTGGGCGGCATCGACGCGCTGGTGTGCAATGTAAGCGCGCTTGCCGTCGGCGATTCGGCCGAAACGTGGGAGAAGTCGTTTCGCACCGACATGATGCACGCCGTCAATGCCGTAGCGGCGGCCGTGCCGTTCCTCGAGAAGTCGGCAGCCGGCTCCATCGTGCTGATATCGAGCGTCTCCGGTTTCGAGGTGGATTTTGCCGCCGGCTCGTACGGCGCGTTCAAGGCTGCGCTGATCCACTACGCGAAGGGATTGAGCCGGCAACTCGTCGCCAAAGGCATCCGCGTGAACTGCGTCTCGCCCGGCAACACCTATTTCGACGGCGGTATCTGGCAGACGATCCAAAAGAACATGCCGGATCTGTACAACTCGACGCTCAAGGTCAATCCGACCGGCAAGTTCGGGAC
>JBGOTT010000097.1:0-11822 GCA_041476585.1 Gammaproteobacteria bacterium
CAAGCAGGCGCTCAAGCGCCGCAAGCCCGGCTTCAACGAGACCTACTACGGCTTCCGTTCGTTCAGCGCGCTACTGGAGGAAGCCGAGACCCGCGGCCTATTGAAACTCGAGCGCGACGAGCGCTCCGGCGGGCACATCGTGCATCTGACCGTTCAGGGGGATTGAGCAATGTTTCCGACGATCGAGGTCAAGGGTCCGGCGTTCGAGCGCGGGCGACAGCATGGGACGCAGGCCAGGGCACGTGTTGAACGGTCGATCGCCACCTACGCGCGCCTGTTCGCCTACTGCGGCATGGACTGGCGCGAGGCGCAAGCGCGCGCTGCCCCGTATCGCGACGTGATCGGCGCGTTCGATGCGACGCTGCTCGAGGAGATCGAAGGCATCGCTGCCGGCGCGGGCCGCCACGCGGGCGAGATCCTCGCGCTCAACGCGCGCACCGAGATCCTGCCGCCAAGCTATCCGGGAGATCCTGCGCCGCAATCGACGGCGCTCGCCGAGCGCAACCGCGCTGCCGGTGTGCCGGACTGGGGCGAGTGCACCGCGCTGGCAGTGCCGCGCAGCGCGAGCGCCACCGACGGCACGCTGCTCGCGCAGAACTGGGACTGGCTGGGCCGGCAGCGCGACGCGTTGATCCTGCTGCGCGCGCGCGAGGATGACGGCACCGGAGTGCTCACGCTCACGGAAGCCGGCATGCTCGCCAAGATCGGGCTGAACTCGCACGGCTTCGGCGTCTGCCTCAACATCCTGCGCTCCACGGACGATGGAACGCGCCCGGGCGTGCCGATGCACGTGCTGCTGCGCGCGCTGCTGCGGCGGCGCGGCGTCGCGGATGCGATCGGGTTCGCCGGCAAGCTTTCGTTCGGCGCATCGTCGAACGTACACTGCGCGGATGTGTCGGGCGATTGCGCGGGCCTGGAGTGCTCGCCGCGCGGCCTGTACGTGGTGCGCGGGCAAGGCACGACGCTGTGCCACACCAACCATTTCCTGTGCCCGGAATCGCAGGCCCACGAGAACGCGCTCGCCCAGAGCCTGTCCACGCGGCCGCGCCTCGCGCGCGCAGAGATGTTGGTCTCGGGCCTTGCCCGTGCCTCGTCCCGCATTTCGCTCGCCGACCTGCAGCGGTTGCTGCGCGACGAGTCGGACGGGTTCCTGTCGATTTGCCGTCGCCCCGATCCGGCGCTCGCGCCGGAGCTGCGTCTCGAGTCGGTCGCGGGCGTCATCATGGAACTCGACAAGCGCGTAATGCACATTGCGCCGGGCGTTCCGTCGAAGACCGGGTTTGTCGCGGTCGCGCTCAAGCGCGAAGCGGCGCTCGCCTAGGGAGCAGCCATGTCCACCGATCCAAAGCAAACCTATACCGATCTGCTCGCGCTCGAGGGTGTCATGCTCGACCCGGCGCGCGCGGCCGGCGCCGCCGAGGTTCTGCGCACGCAACTCGAAGTCGAGCGCAAGGCGACGCAGGCGCTCGCCTTTGAAGCAGAGCCCGCGTGCTTCGCGGCGACGCTGCGGGATGGTTCCAGATGAGCGATCTGCTCGCATTGAGCGCGGCGGAACTCGCGCGTGCGATCCGCGCGCGAAAAACTTCCGCTGCAGAAGCGATGCAGGTGGTCCTTCCGGTGGCGAGGAAGGCGCACGCGAAGCTCAACTGCTTCGTGCGCATCGACGAGGAAGGCGCGCTCGTCGCTGCGCGCGCGGCCGATGCGGCAATCGCGCGCGGACGCGCTGCCGGTCCGTTCGCCGGCGTGCCGATGGCGCACAAGGACATGTATTACCGCGAAGGCGAGGCCTCGTCGTGCGGCTCGAAAATCACCCGCGACCGGCCCGCGCCGGCGACTGCGACCGCGCTCAAGCGCCTCGACGCGGCGGGCGCGGTGCAGTTCGGCGTGCTCAACATGACCGAGTTCGCCTACGGCCCGACGGGCCACAACTATCACTGGGGCCATTGCCGCAACGCGTGGAACCCGGATTACATCACCGGCGGTTCCTCGAGCGGCTCGGGAAGCTCGGTGGCTGCCCGTGCGAATTTCGCCGCGCTCGGTTCCGACACGGGCGGGTCGATCCGGCTGCCGGCGCATTTCTGCGGCGTGGCGGGCATCAAGCCGACTTACGGGCGAGTGAGCCGCGCCGGGGCGATGCCGCTGTCGTTCTCGATGGATACCTTGGGGCCGCTTGCGCGCACCGTGGAGGACTGCGCGCTGATCCTGCAGGCAATCGCGGGGCAGGATCCGGCCGATGCGACATCGAGCGCGCTGCCGGTCCCCGATTACGTCGCGGGGCTCGCGCGCCCCGTCAAGGGCCTGCGCATCGGCATTCCGGCCAGCTATTTTCTCGACGCGGTGGATCCGGGTATCCGGAAGCTGCTGGAGGCGAGCCTCGATGTGCTGCGCTCGCTCGGCTGCGAAATTCTGGAGGTCGCGATTCCCGACATGGACGCGTGGAACCGCGCGGGCACTGCGATCATCGCGGCCGAAGCCGCGGCGCTGCATTCGAACTGGCTGCGCGAGCGGCCGCAGGATTACTCCGACCAGGTGCGCGCCCGGCTGGAAATCGGCGCCGGCGTGACGGCGACGCAATACCTCAATGCGCTACGGCTGCGCGATGCGGCCCTGAAGGCGTGGCTGGCGGAGGTGATGTCGAATGTCGACGCAGTGCACGCGCCGGTGGTGGCGTTCGCCACGCCGACCATCGCGCAAACCGACGTCGGCGGCGGCGCGAAGATGACTGAATTGCTGGCGCTGGTCACGCGGCTGATGCGACCGGTGAACTTCCTGGGCCTGCCTTCGCTCGCGGTGCCCTGCGGGTTCCAGCCGCACGGACTGCCGTGCGGCTTCCAGTTGATCGGGCGGCCGTTCGACGAGGGGCTCCTGTTCCGTCTCGGGCACGCCTACCAGCGCGCGACCGATTGGCACACCCGAAGGCCGCCTGCCTGAACAGGTAGCGTGAGTGGCGGGCTTCCGTCCGGGCTCGAACCCGTGGCTCGCCCTGGTCTGCGGCAGCCGGGTGCTCGGCGCGACCTGGTTCGTCGCGTACTCGGCGGTTCTGCCGCTGACACAGGCCGCCTGGGGGCTGTCCGCGCGCGACGCGGGCCTGATCCAGTCGGCGTTCCATCTCGGCTATCTCGTTTCGCTTTTCATCGTCGGCTTTCTCGCCGATCACTTCGGGGCGAAACGCACCTACGTGCTGACCGGCATCGCCGCGTGGGTAAGCCCGCTGTTCTTCGTCGCGTACGCCGACGGGTTCTGGTCTGCCTACTGGCTGCATCTGCTGACGGGTCTGTGCGGCGGCGGCACCTACACGCCGGTGCTCGCTCTGATCAACGACAATGTGGAACGCACGCGGCGCGGGCGCGCAATGGGATTGCTGATCGCGGGATCCAGCGCCGGCTACGCGATCGCGCTCGTGGCCGCCGGCATCGCCCTCAAGTTCACCGATTGGCGCGGTGCGCTGGCCGGCATCGCGGTGCTTCCCGCCGCCGCCTGGCTGCTAACGCTGTGGGCGGTCCGCGGTACGCCGAACCTGATCCATGCGCGCCCGCCGGGCGAGGCCATGCTCGCGGCATTGCCGGCGGTGCTGAAGAACCGCCGCGGCATGCTGTCGGTGTGGGGCTACACTTTTCACAACTGGGAGTTGCTCGGTCTGTGGGCATGGCTGCCGGCATTCCTGACCGCGGCGCTGATGGCGCATGGCACGCAGGCGGCCGATGCGGCCACGCTCGCGCTTTCGCTGTCGGCGCTGACCTACATGGCGAACATCGCTGGCAGCGTGACCGGCGGCATCATGGCCGACCGGTGGGGCCGCACGAAGACGATTCTGCTGTGGTCTTGCGCAAGCCTCGCGCTGTCGTTCTCGATCGGCTGGTTGATGGCGCTGCCGGTTGGATTGCTGGTGGCGCTCGCGTGCCTGTACAACTTCGCGGGGATCGCGGATTCGTCGACGCACTCGACCGTGCTTGCCGAGAGCGTTGCCGCGCATTACCTCGGCGTCGCTTATGCGGTGCGCTCGGTGATCGGTTTCGGCGCCGGCGTCGTCAGCCCGGTGGTGTTCGGCTGGGCGCTCGATGCCGCCGGTGGAGGAAAGTCTACCGCCGACCCTTACGCATGGGGGATTGCGTGGACGACCCTCGGGCTCGGGGCAATGCTCGGGCCGCTTGCCACGCTGAGACTGCACCGCAGCCGTTGATACTTGCGGATACCGAGCCGGGTGTGGTTCCGATCGACGCTTCAGATCGCTTCGGTCAGCCGGAACCGCACGCCGCAGACGCTGACCATTGCGTCGCCGAGCATGCAACCGCGCGACTGCGCTGCCGCGACGACAGCCGCCCGGCCGGCGACCTGCAGCTCGACGCCGGCCAGCACCGCGTCGGGCGCGCCGGAGGGCAGGAACACGATCGCGCCGGCATCGAGTGCGATGCGAAGCTTCCCGGCGCCGAGGTCCTCGACCGGCCTGCCCAGGATTGCTCCCCAGCGCGCCGCAAAGCGGAGCGGATCGGGGCATTCGATTTCGGCCGCCAGCATTTGCCGCGTGATGTCGTCGCGGATCGCCCGCTGCCAGCCGGGACCCGCAGGAGCGTAGGGGCCCATCGGATCCTCACCGCCGATGGTGCGGTTGAATTCGAGCATCGCTGCGCCGGTGTCCTTCGGGTGCAGTTGCACGCCGAGGTAATCGCCGTGCCGGATCAGGTTGGCGACCCGCACGCCCAGGCCTTCGACGTGCCTCTGCCGCCGCTCCGGGTCATCGCAGTCCATGATCAGCATGTAGCCGTAGCGCCCCCCGTGGCGCGCAAGGAAACGGCCTGCGGTGGTTCCGGAGCGCGTCGGCGAAACGATTTCGATGAAGCTGGTTCCGACCGGGAACAGTACGTTTTCCAAGCCGTAGGCGGCGACGTTCTTATCGCGGAAGCATTCCTCCAGACCGAAGATCGCCTTGATGTGCGCGGTCTCGCGCGCGAGATCCGATGCAACCAGGCAGATCTGGCGCAGCCGCAGGAATGACGCCATCTCTCAGGTGCCGGTGAACGCGGCCGAGCGCTTTTCGACGAAATGCGCAACGCCTTCCTTGAAATCCGCACTCGCGAAGCTCTTGTGCATTTCGCTGTCGGCCAGCGCGAGCGCCTCGTTGAAATCCTGCAGCAGCGATTTCCAGACCTGGGCCTTCATGATCGCCATCGAGCGCGGCGAAACGGTTTGCGCGAGCGACCGCGCATAGGCCATGACATCGTGCATGAAGGTCGCTTGCGGGAAGACCTTGTTGACGAGGCCGATGCGTTCGGCTTCGGCGGCGCCGAGCTTGCGCGCCGATAGCAACAGGTCGAGCGCATGCGCCGGACCGACCAGGCGCGGCAGCAGCCAGCTGATGCCGTGCTCGGCGATCAGCCCGCGCTGCGCGAACGAGGTCGTGAACTTGGCGTCGCTTCCGGCGAAGCGCAGGTCGGCGTACAGCGCCAGCACTAGGCCGAGCCCGGCAGCCGGTCCGTTCAGCGCCGCGATGATCGGCTTGCGCGCGTGCAGCAGATAGCCGAAGCGGCCGCCGTAGCCGTGTTTCGCGTCCGGTGTTTCGGTGCTCTTGCCCTGCGTGGCTTGCGCGCCCGGCACGATGTTCTGCAGCAGTTTCATGTCCGCGCCGGCGCAAAAACCGCGGCCCGCGCCCGTCAGCACGATGACGCGCACCGCATCGTCCGCGACGGCTGCCGCGATCGCGTTTTTGAGGCTCTGTCCCATCGGTGCGGTATAGGCGTTGAGTGAATCCGGGCGGTTGAGCGAAACGACCGCCACCCTGTTCGTGACTTCGTACAGCAGATCTTCATAGGCGCTCATGCGGCCCGCTTGACTTCGGCGATCAGATCGCGCAACTGTTTCTCGTTCATCGGAGTCCTCCTTTTTGTGAGCCGGATATTACCCGCAAACGAAGCCGCTGAAGCAACCGGCCCGGGGCTGTTCAAGCCGCGTGAAACCCGGACAATGGCCCCTCTTCCCCAAACGAGGTGGTCATGCCCCATGCGAAGAGGATGATTGTGCTGCCGTCGATGACGCCGGGCACGCAGCGGAGGATCGTTTATCACCGCTTCGGCAAGGCCGGCGCGCGGCCGAAGGCCTATCTGCAGGCAGCCATTCACGCCAACGAACTGCCCGGCGCCATGGCGCTGCATCATCTCATGCCAATGCTGGTGGAGGCCGACCGGCGCCGCCGGATCAAAGGAGAGATCGCGGTAGTGCCGACGGTCAATCCGATCGGGCTCGCGCAACTCGTCGGCAGCAACCATCTTGGCCGCTACGATTTCCTCGGCCGCGACAACTTCAATCGCAACTGGCTCGATCTTTCCGGCGCGGTGGCCGAACGTGTCGGTCGCGAGCTGGGACGCAACGCCGGCGACAACGTCGCCAAGATCCGCAAGGCCGCCCTCGCGGCGCTCGAGCGCATGAAACCCGTCAACGAGCTGCAGGCGCTTCGCGTCGAAATGATGAAACTGTCCATCGACGCCGATGTCGTGCTCGATCTGCACTGCGACATGGAAGCTGCGCTGCACCTGTTCATTTCGCGCAAGGATTGGCCGGGTCCCGCGCGCATGCTCGCTGCCGACATCGGCGCCGAGGCGACGCTGTACAACGATCCGTACCCCGAGCCCCTCACCTTCTCAGGCGTCAATGGCGCGTTGTGGGCGCGGCTCGCCGAACGGTTTCCGGCGGCGAACATTCCGCAGGCTTGCCTGTCCGCCACGATCGAGTACCGCGGCCAGCACGACGTGAATCACAGGCTCGGCGAATCCGACGCCGGAAATCTCTACCGGTTTCTGGTGCGGCGGGGCATCATTTCGGGCCGTGCCGGCAGGCTGCCGCGTCTCAAGGCGGACGCGACGCCGATCGGCGGCATGGACGTCGGCTATTGCCCCAAGCCGGGGATGCTCGTCTATCACGTGCCGAGGGGATCCCGGGTCCGCGCGGGCACGCCGGTCTGCGAAGTCATCGATCCGGCGGATGCGCGCGGGCCGAAGGCGCGGACGCAGATCCTTGCGCGCACCGACGGCATCCTGTTCAGCCGCAAACCGGATGGACGGCTTGCCTGGCCGGGCAAAGTCGTGTTTCGCATCGCCGGGGTGAGGGTCCTGGCACACCGCAGAGGCATGAGCGGGCTCGACGACTGAGTTGCGGGCTTGCGAAATGCATGCGGAAAGAATGCACTCCCGCATTCCTGTATCTGATTGAAGACAGATAACAATATTGAACGTTCTCAGCGAACGCGCATGAAAGAGATGTACTTCGGGCGGGTTTTTCATCGCCCCCGGCCCACGTCATACGCTGCGGATTCTGGATGTAACTATCTGAACTAAAAAGCAAGTTCATGATTGCCGTGGTGCTTGGCACGATCGATGCGTGAGAAAGGTCAAGCAAACAGAACCTTGACGGAGAACATCATGACGACCCTTACAAACAACATGGCAGTTGCAAACGGCTTTGCAGTTGTAAACGGCTTTGACTGGGTGCTGCCCGGCAAAGAGATTCTCAAGGCGGTCAAGAACGTCACGCTCTTCTTAGCGGCGCCCTTTATCGGCTTGGCTTACCTGCTTGCCTTCCCGTTCATCGGGCTTGCGATGATTGCTTGGATCGCGGGCAAGGCAGTGGCGAAAAGCCGCACGGCACGGCGCATCGGGATGCTGATCGCGGCCCCGTTGATCACGGTCGCGTTCGTGACGCTCGGCCCGGTCGTCGGACTCGGCGTGCTCGTCTGGATGGGCGGCACGGCTTTCCTGAAAATCTAGTCACCACGCAAAGGCTGGTTTGAAGGGCGGGGTCCGAAAGGATCCCGCCCTTTTCATGCAGCCCGACCGAGGCGTTAACCGCTGTTCCTCAAACCCGCAGCGATGCCGTTGATGGTGAGCAGGATGGCGCGGTGCACGCGCTCGTCGCTCGCGCCGCCGCCGCGAAAGCGCCGCAGCAGTTCGACCTGCAGGTGGTTGAGCGGATCGACGTAGGGCGTACGGTTGCGCATGCTGCGCGCGAGCGCCGGGTTCCCCTCCAGCAGCTCGCTCTGCCCGGTGATGGCAAACAGGTGTTCGCACGTCAGTTCGAATTCCGTCTTCAGCCGGCCGAATATCGCGTCGCGCAGCGCCGGGTCCTGCACCAGCCCGGCGTAGCGCGAGGCGATGCTGAATTCGGCCTTGGCGAGCACCATGTCCATGTTGGACAGCACCGCGCGCCAGAACGGCCAGCGCGCGTGCATCTCGCGCAGCAACGCGAGGCCCTGCGTCCCGCCGCTCTTCAGGAACGCGTCCACCCCGGACCCGAAGCCGTACCACCCGGGGAGCATGATGCGCGAGAGCGACCAGCTGAACACCCACGGGATCGCGCGCAGGTCCTCGATGCGGCCGGACTTGCTGCGCGCGGTCGGCCGGCTGCCGACGTTCAACTCGGACAGTTCGCGGATCGGCGTGACATCGCGGAAAAACTCCGCGAAGCGCGGCGTTTCGTAGACCAGGCCGCGGTAGGCGGCGTAGGCGGCGGCGCTCATGGCCTCGATCGCCTCGCTCCATGCCGCGGGAACCTGCGCGGCGTCGGCGCGATTGAGCAGCGTCGCCTCCAGCGTCGCCGCCACCAGCGTCTCCAGATTGCGCCGCCCGATCTCCGGGTCGGAGTACTTGCTGGCGATGATCTCGCCCTGTTCGGTCAGGCGGATCTGGCCGCGCACGCTGCCGGGCGGCTGGGCGAGGATGGCCTCGTAGCTCGGGCCGCCGCCACGCCCGACCGTGCCACCGCGGCCGTGAAAGAAGCGCAGGTCCACGCCGTGCCGCTCGGCGACGCCCACCAGCGCCGTGCCCGCCTTGTACAGTTCCCAGTTCGCGGTCAGGTAGCCGCCGTCCTTGTTGCTGTCCGAATAGCCGAGCATCACCTCCTGCACGCCGTTGCGCGAGGCGAGCAGGGCGCGGTAGGCGGGCATGCCCAGCAGGCCGTCCATCACCTGCGCGGAGGCGCGCAGGTCGGGTATCGATTCGAACAGCGGCACCAGGTTCATGCCGCTCTCGGGCCGGTCCGAAACGCGCAGCACGCCGGATTCCTTCAGCAGCAGCGCGACCTCGAGCAGATCGCTCGGCGCCTGGCTCATGGAGACGACGTAGTTGGGAATGGCGACCTTGCCGTAGCGGACCTGCAATTCCGCGATGGCATCGAAAATGGCGAGCTCCGAGCGGGTTGCTTCCGTGTAGGCGACAAACGGCGAACGCAGCGGTCGCGCGGTCGAGAGTTCCGCGACCAGCCACGCGCAGCGGGCTGGTTCGTCCAGCCGGTTGTAACCAGGTTGCCCGGCGAGCGCGAACAGTTCGTCGACCGTATGCTGATGCGCCAAGGCATGCTGCCGTGCGTCGAGCGAAGCCAGATGGAAGCCGAAGATCGCGGTCGCGCTGCGCAGCCGTCGCAGCCGTCCGCGCGCGATGCGCGCCGAGCCGTTCGCTTCGAGTGAATCCGATATCACGTCGAGGTCCGCACGAAAAGCGGCTGCATCGGCATAGGGCGTTCCCTGTGCGAGCGCCTGGCGCTCGGCGTCGCGATGGCCGAGGCTGCGCGCAGTGGCGGCCAGGCGCGCGTAAATGCCGATCAGCGCGCGGCGGTAGGGCTCGGAGGCGCGGTGCGGGGTGGCATCGCCCGTAGCCTCGGCAAGCCGCTCGAGTTTGGGTGAGACAGCCGCGCGCAGCGTGGACATCGAGAGCTCCTGGCCCAGGCGCTGCACTTCGTCCAGGCAATGCTGCACGATGACTTGCGAATGGCGCTCGAGCGCGTGTCGCATCACTGCGGCGTCCACGTTCGGATTGCCGTCGCGGTCGCCCCCGATCCAACTACCCATGCGCAGGAACGCCGGGAGCCGGGCGCCTGCTCCCAGCCGGTCTTCCAGCTCGTCGTGCAGCTGCGGCAATTCGCGCAGGAAGGTATAGCGGTAATAGGCAAGGCCGTTCTCGACCTCGTCGGCGACCGTGAGGCGCACCGCGCGCAGCATGCGCGTCTGCCAGAGCGTGAGTATCACACGGCGCAGCGCCTCCTCGTTTTCGGCAAGCTCTTCCCCGCTCAACGCGACGCGGTTGCGCTCGTTGAGCAGGCTCGCCACCGACATCTGCGCGTCGAGGATGCTCTTCCTCTGCACCTCGGTGGGATGCGCGGTGAGCACCGGCGAGATCAGCGCGCGATGGAAAAACGCGGTCAGTTCTTCGCGAGGCAATCCGTGCGCGGCGGTGCGCTGCAGCGCGAGCGCGACCGAGCCATCCTGCGGCGGCGAGCCGGCGGCCTGGTGGGCGCGGCGCCGCCGGTTGTGATGCTGGTCCTCGGCGATGTTGGCGAGCAGCGAAAAATAACTGAACGCGCGCACCACCGTGGTCACCGCGGACGGATCGAGCCGGTCGAGCGTCGCCTCGAGGTCCCGCCGGATGCGCGGGTCGTGCTCCCGGCGGAAACGGATCGCGGTCTGCCGGATCGATTCGACCAGATCGAAGGTCGCATCGCCATCCTGTTCGCGCAGCGTATCGCCGAGGATCTTCCCCAGCAGCCGCACGTCCTCGCGCAGCGGTGCGTCCTTGTCGGCGGCGGGTTCGTCCATGCCGCTCCAAGCTTACCGCAGAGCCGGGATTGAGGTCCCCGCCGTGCAGGCTACTTGCCGGCGCGCTGCAATACCTCCGATAGCGCCTGATCCTCCACCACCGGGACGATCGTCAAGGTCATCAGGTCGCTCCACATCAGCGCGAATTCGGCCAATGCCTGCGAATCGTCGGCCTCCAGCAGGTCGTATCCGCCGCTGAAATCCGCACGAGTCCAGCGCCCCAACAGCTTCGCGCCTTTCGGGGGTTGCCCACCGGTCTTCAGGAACCGCGCAATGCCCTGTTCCTGCGCCTTGATGTCGGGTTTCCAAGAGAATGTCAGCATGAACTTCATGAGTTTCCTCCGCTCTCGTCCGGGTTGTGTCACCTCGCCGGTGACGCCCCGTTATACGCTCCGGCTAGCGCGCCGGATTCAGGCGCTCGTTGCGCAGCCGGGCGGTTGCTTCGGAATCGACCGTGCCGTCGACCACAAGGTTCACGCCGTACCGGCGCTCGGCTTCTTCCACGGTGTAGTAGCCGCGCGCCACGTCGGCCGCCACCTTCGCCGGGTCGCGCGTGAACGGATCGCCGTAGCCGCCACCGCCGGGGGTGGAGACGCGAATCACGTCGCCCGGCGCCAGTTCGATGTCCTGGTCCTTCGACAGGTGCTGCGGCCGATAGGTCTCGCCATTGCGCTCGATGGCCACGGTGTTGACACCGCCGTCTTCACCGCCCAGCGCGCCGAGCGGCCCGGTGCGCCCGTGGTCCATCACCATCGAGGCGCGCGCGTCGCCGCGCCGCACGCGGATCGCGTAGTTCACGCCGAAGCCGCCGCGCGCCTCGCCCGCGCCGCCCGAGCCTTCGTTGATCGCAAATTCCTCGAACAGCACGGGGTAATACTGCTCCATCACCTCGATCGGCGGCATCTTCGAGATGCCGATCGTGGAGCAGCCGTTGGAAATCCCGTCCGAGAGCGCGCTGCCGCCGTAGCCGCCGCCGGTGAAGAGGTACATCACGTAGGCGCGGCCGCGCTTGGGGTCCGCGCCGCCGATCGCGAGGTTGCCTGAGGTGCCCGCCGGCGCGGCGAACAGTTCCTGCGGGATCGCCTGCGTCAGGGCGTTGAACACTGCTTCCGCGATGCGCTGGCTGACCTCCGCCGCGCAGCCCGAGACCGGGCGCGGATACTTCGCGTAGAGGAACGTGCCCGCCGGCTCAGCGATTTTCAGCGGCTCGAAAGTGCCGGCGTTGATCGGCACGTCGGGAAACACGTGC
>JBGOTT010000098.1:0-11773 GCA_041476585.1 Gammaproteobacteria bacterium
CGGCCGGCACGGGTGCAACGCCAACATTGGGTCGAAAATGGATGTTCGCCAATTTCTGATTTCGGCCAAGACCGGACGCCGGCTTGACGCTACGCCAGTAGAGATACCCACGGGCGGCCCGGTATACCCAGCTTGCGGGACAGTCGCTCGAGCGTGCACCATGCCGAAGGCAGACGATGCCCGCCACCTGCGTACGGTGTGCAGCACCACAAGGAGACAAGTTATGATCAAGGTCAGCGTGATGTACCCCAATACCCCGGGCTGCAGGTTCGACCACGCGTACTACGCCAACACCCACATGCCGATGGTCAAGCGCAAGCTGGGCGACGCCTGCAGGTCGTACACGGTGGACAAGGGACTGGCGGGCGGCGCACCCGGAGCGCCGGCTACCTACGTCGGCATGTGCCATATCTTCTGCGACTCGGTGGAAGCCTTTCAAGCTGGCTTCGGGCCGCATGCCCAAGCCATCATGGCCGACATTCCCAACTACACGGACCTCACACCGGTGATCCAGATCAGCGAAGTGGTGGTCGGCTGAGGGTCCTATGGCAGCCTTCGTGAATTTCGACGTCGAGATCCGGAACGCGGAGCGGTATAAGGATTTCATGCGGCAGGTAAAGCCGGCGCTCGACGCCGCCGAGCGGCCGGAACCGCGCGCTGATCGCCGCGGCAAGGTCACGCGGCGCGGCATCGTCCTCCGCCAGCGCCGCCCGCAGGATGTTGCGCGCTTCCTCTTCCATGGAGCGCTGCCGGTGCGCCGCCCGCACGCGCAGGCGGGCTTTGGTGTGCGCGTCGAGTTTGCGGATCGTGATGCTGGCCATGCCGGGCTCCGAAGCAAGCAATGATTGCATCGTAGTTAACACTGCCACTCCAGGCAATCGGCGCTCGCGTGCGCCAACTCGCAAAGCGACCATTGTCGGAGTGCCCGGGCGTTTACCGGCCAAAACGGAACACTGGTGAGAAGTCATATCAATCGGATAGCTTGAGAGGTTCGAGCCTTGCTCGGCTTCCCAATCAGGGCAATTCCGGGCACTCGAAGGAACGCTTGCAGTTTTCTAAGCCTAGTTGGATTATTAGTGCGGCTAGCGCTTAGCGATGCGCCGGTGGCTGTCTCAAGCGCAGTGTTTGCCGACATCAGCAATCCCTGAGTAGACTTTGTCAGTTCCTTAAAGGGGGGACCATGAATCGCACGAAACGGGATTTGCCGAAACCCACCACATCGTCGCGCCCGGAAAATCCCCGCGCGATCGACCGGCGCACTTTTCTCGCACACAGCGCCGGGCTCGCTGGCGCAGCCGCCGCAAGCGTCGCCGCGCCGGCGCGCGCCCTCGACGACGTGTCGCCATGGAGCCTGTCGCCCGGAAAGCCGATGAGCGGCTACGGCCAGCCTTCCAAGTTCGAGGAGCCGGTCAAGCGCTTCGTGGTTCAGCCATACGGCGCTTTTGGGCCAGGTACCGGCATCTCGCGCACGCCACTGCACGCGCTCGAGGGCACGATCACGCCGAACGGGCTGCATTTCGAGCGCCACCACAACGGTGTGCCGGAGATCGACCCGGCGCAGCACCGGCTGATAGTCCACGGCATGGTGAAAAAGCCGCTCGTCTTCACCATGGCGGCGCTCGCGCGCTATCCGATGACGAGCCGGATTTATTTCATTGAATGCGGCGGCAATAGCAATCCCAACTCGATGAGCCCGAAGCCGCCGCAGCTCCCGGCCGGAGCGATCCACGGCCTGCTGAGCACGTCCGAGTGGACGGGCGTGCCGCTCGCGCTGCTCCTCGACGAAGCGGGCGTCGAGCCTGGTGCGACCTGGCTGCTTGCCGAGGGCGCCGATCCTGTCGCGATGAGTCACAGCATTCCGCTCGAGAAGGCCCTGGACGACGTCCTGGTCGCTGTCTACCAGAACGGCGAGCGCCTGCGTCCTGAGCAGGGCTATCCCGTGCGCCTGGTCGTACCGGGGTGGCTCGGCAACTGCAGCGTGAAATGGCTGCGCCGGATCAAGGTCACCGACGGTCCGATGCAAGCAAAGGACGAAACCTCGAAATACACCGATTCCATGCCCGACGGCAAGGCGCGCCAATTCACGTTCGTGATGGGGGTGAAGTCGGTGATCACGCGCCCCTCGGGCGGAATGAAAATGCAGGGACCGGGCTGGTATGAGATATCCGGTCTCGCCTGGTCGGGTGCGGGAAAGATTCGCAAGGTCGAAGTGTCGGCGGATGGCGGTGCGAGCTGGACCGAGGCGGCGCTGCAGGAGCCGATATTCTCGAAGAGCTTGTCGCGCTTCCGCACGCCGTGGGAATGGAAGGGCGGGCCGGCCATGCTTCAGAGCCGCGCCACCGACGATCAGGGCAGGGTGCAGCCGGCGCGCGCGCCATGGCTGGCGCAATACGCACCCCAGCAGCGCTATCACAACAACTCGATTCAGACTTGGGCGGTTTCGGCCGACGGGAGCATCGCCAATGTCTATCTCTAGGATCGCTTGTGCGGGCCTGGGGCTTGCGGTGGTTGCGGCCTGTGCGGTCGCACCGACTTCGCCGGAACGCTCACCTCTGGGCGGCTACGGGCGCGCCGCGACGGCGCGGGAGTTGGCGGCGTGGGACATCAGCGTTCCGCCGACCGGCGCGGGCCTGCCAGCAGGCGGCGCGACCGCGAAACAGGGCGAAGCGGTGTACGTCGCGAAATGCGTGGCGTGCCATGGCGAAAAAGGCGCAGGAAAGCCCGCCGATGTGCTAGTCGGCGGCATCGGGTCACTCGCGACGCCGAACGCGCTGCGCACCGTCGGCAGCTTCTGGCCGTATGCCACGACGCTGTTCGACTACGTGCGTCGCGCGATGCCGATAACGAATCCGATGTCGCTCAGCGACCAGGAGACGTACGCCGTAACGGCGTACCTGCTGCACCTGAACGGCATCATCGCCGAGAACGACGAAATGAACGCGAAGACCCTGCCGCAGGTGAAAATGCCGAACCGCGACGGCTTCGTGGATTGGTCACGGAAGTAACCGAAACGAACGTGATATGAGCTCTCGAATCGACTTTTCGCGCCGCCGGGTCCTTACCGTGACCGCTGGGGCGGCACTGGCTACTGTACTTGCACGGTATGCGCGCACGGCCCGGGCGACGGAAGAATCTCTCAAGACGCGCCCAATCCCGCATAGCGGCGAACAACTGCCTATCGTAGGCATCGGCACCGCGATCATCTTCGATTTCGAAAACGAACCCGCGAAGTACACCGAGCGCCGCCAGGTCATGCAGATGCTCATCGCGGGCGGCGGCAGGCTGATCGACACGGCCTATGGCTACGGCCGTGCGGAAGACAGGTTGGGCGAGATCGTCGCGGATCTGGGCGCAAGGGACAAGCTTTTCCTCGCCACCAAGTTCTCCTACAACGCGGATCGTGCCGCCGCCACGGCGTCGATGCAGGCTTCGTTGCGTCGTCTGAAGACGAATCGCGTCGATCTGATGCAAGCCTGGAACGTCGGCGATGCGAACTACGACTTGGGCCTCCCGCGTGAATGGAAACAGCAAGGTCTTTGTCGCTACGTCGGCATGACAACGAGTTCCGCCCGTCAGTACAGTGCGATAGCGAAAGTGCTTGCGCGCGAGAAACCCGATTTCTTTCAGGTGAATTATTCGCTCGGCGATCGCGAGGCCGAGAACGCGTTGTTGCCGGCTGCACAGGATGCCGGCGCAGCCGTGCTCGTCAATTTGCCTTTCGGACGGAACTCTCTTTTTCGCAAGGCAGGCGGCAGGCCATTGCCGGATTTCGCGGCCGAATTCGGCGCCAAGACCTGGGCGCAGTTCTTTCTCAAGTTCATTCTTTCGCATCCAGCGGTGACCGCGGTCATTCCCGGCACCGACAAACCGGAATACATGCTCGACAACCTGCAGGCGGGACGCGGGTCGCTGCCAGACGCCGCCATGCGCAAGCGGATCGTTCAATACTGGGATTCGCTGACGTAGGGCTGTCCGACCCCTGAGTCGGAGTAGCCAAGTCAAGCGTTCCCGCGTTAGGATGCATGGACGGTGCCCAAGGAATATGCCGTTCACACGACAACGGGAGTTGATTGACAGGGAACATGCCGATCTCGCGTCGATCGTGGCGCAGATCAGGCGTGCAACCGATGCACAGGACTTCCGCCTGACCACGCTGCTGCTGCGTGACCTCCAGGCGCTCGAAGAGTCTCACTACGCGAGCGAAGAAGCGCTGATGCGCGCGGCGGGCCTTGAGCTGCTGGCTCGCCACCGGGCGGAGCACGCGCAGTTGATCGACACCCTTCGATCAATCAATCAGACCATTCTTGTCGAAAACCTTCGCTCGGTCAGCCCACGCATTGCCGCGCATCTTGAGTCAGCGCTGGAGCACATGCACAAGTCGGACTCGGAGCTATGGGCAATGGTCGCTCAAATGCACACCTGATTGGCGACATTCCTCAGGAGCGTAACCGGAATCACCCCGGCTTGTACTCATCCTCCGGAATCACCGCGTCGATGTCGATCTCCACTACCATCTCCGGAAGCGCGAGGCCGCTGACGATCAGCCCGGTGCCGCAGGGATAAATCCCGCGCAGGTGCCGGCCGATCACGTTGTAGACCGCCTCGCGGTAGGCGCGGTCGGTGATGTAGGTTGTGATCTTGCAGATGTGCTCGAGCTTCGAGCCAGCTTCCTCGAGCAGCACCTTGACGTTTTTCATCGCCTGGTCCGCCTGTGCGGCCGCATCGCCGACCCCGGTGAAGCCGCCTTCGAGATCGAACCCGGTCTGGCCGCGCAGAAAGATGTTGCGGCCCGCCTTCACCGCCATGCACATGTCGTTGTCGATCGAGACGTCGCGGTACACGTCGCGGGTGTTGAACTTGCGCAGGCGCTGGTGCGGCATGGCGGGGCCTCCCTGTATTCGAATATTATGTCCGAGTGACGTATTCGATTGCAGCAAGATGTGCGCGCACCGGAATGTTCGGTGCCGCGGTGACCACTTCGAGCATCGCGGTCGGCAGCCGCTGTGCTTTCGCGCGCGCGGGCGTGGGGGTGGTCCTCACGCAGCACCGCACCGATCCGCGCCTCGGCCCACGCGGCCTCGACCAGCTGGCAGAGGGCCTGTCTGCAACGGCGGCCATCGACAGGCTCACGCAGAATGCGCCGGGCATCGGCTGGCGCCAGATCGCGGCGGTGGACAAGGACGGCAATACCGCCTGGTACCACGGCGAGCGCATCACATCGGTGCACTCGGCCCATACCGGTGCGGGTTGCGTGGCAATCGGCAACATCATTCGCACAACCGAAGTAACGCGATCGATGATTGCAGCCTTCGAGGCCGATCCGCAGCTGCACATCGCCGAACGGCTGGTGCGCGCCATGGAAGCGGGTTACGCTGCGGGCGGAGAATTCAAGCAGGTCAAGTCCGCGGCGCTGCTGGTCGTGGATCGCGAGAGTTTCCCGCTGGTCGACCTGCGCGTCGATTACGACCCTCTGCCGCTCGCGCAGTTGCGCTGGTTGTGGGAGATTTACGAGCCTTCGGTGGAGCTGTACGTGGATCGGGCGGTCAGACCCGACACGGTACCGGGAGCCGGATAAGCGGTTGTATCCAAGGAGGACAGGTCATGAGTCTGAAGTTCTTGCGTTTCGCACTGGTCGCGGTGCTCGCCGCGGGTATTTCCCCGGGCGCGCATGCAAAGGGAATGCTGCGCGCGACGATGAACGCGAGCCTCAATCAGCTCAATCCAGCCAGGGCCACCATCGGCGAGGAATACATCTTCGACGTGCTGGTGTTCAGCGGCCTGTTGCGCATTACCGAGGACCTGAAGTTCCAGGGCGAGCTCGCCGAGCGCTGGGAGGCGAGCGAGGACCTGAAGACCTGGACTTTCTACCTGAGGAAGGGCGTGAAGTTCCATCACGGCAAGGAGCTGGGCTCCGATGACGTGATCGCGACCTTCAAGATGATCGCCGATCCGGCAACGGCCTCCAGCGGGCGCACCTACATGGACCTGGTTGAATCTTTCGAAGCGGTGGACAAGTACACGGTGCGTTTCAAGCTCAAGATTCCCTATGCCGGGTTTGCCGAGCTGATGGTCGAGAGGCAATTGAAGATCGTACCGAGCGACCGCATGGACAAGCTCGCCACCGGGCCGAGCGGCACCGGGCCGTTCAAGTTCAAGTCGTACACGCCGGGCGACAAGCTGGAACTGGTGAAGAACCCCGAGTACTTCGAGAAAGGCCTGCCGAAGCTCGACGGCATCGTGTTCCGCATCATGCCGGAGAACGCGGCACGTGTTTCCGCGATCAAGGCGGGCAACGTCGACCTGGTGTGGAACCTGCCGCTCGAGTCGATCGACGAGTTGAAGAACAACAAGACATTGACCGTTGACGAGGTGCCCACTGGCACCTGGGACGGCATCGTGATGGGCAACAAGACCAAGCCTTTCGACGATGTGCGGGTGCGTCGCGCGGTGCTGCTCGCACTCGACAAGGCGCAGTTGGCGACGTTCTCGGCATTCGGCCACGGAGTGCCTACCCATACGCCGATCTCGCCCAAGCATCCGTACTTCAACAAGGAGCTGAGCCTGAAGCCCGATATCGCCCAGGCGAAAAAGCTGCTCGCGGAGGCCGGCTATCCGAACGGCTTCCCGATCACGCTGCACGTGCCGGTCGGCCGGCCGACGCGGGAACGGATGGGCATCGCGGTCCAGCACATGCTGAAGCAGGTCGGCATCCAGGTCGACGTGGTGCGCATGCCCTACAACCGCTTCCAGACCGAAATTTCCGGCAAGGCGCCGTTCTACATGGACGGCTACTTCACGCGCCCGACGGTCGATACCTCGACCTATCCCTGGTATCACACCACCGGTTCGTGGAACACGCGCATGTGGCATTTCAGCTCGAAGCGCATCGACGAGCTGCTCGACCGGGCGCGCGGCACCAAGGATGAAAAGGAACTGGCGAAACTCTACAAGACCTTCCAGCAGTACGCGGTGGAGGATGTGCCCGGCGTGATCGCCTACGTGATGAATTTCGCCAATGCCTACCGCAAGAACGTGAAGAACTTCCGCACGCATCCGTATCTCTGGCTGGACCTGCGCAACACCGATCTCGAGTAGCGCAGCCGCCACCGGAACCGGAGTGCCGGTGCCGGCGCCGCCATGCTCGCCTACACGCTGAAGCGCCTGACCTACATCGCCGTCATCCTGGTGGTGATGTCGATGCTGATCTTCTGGGCGACGCAGGTCATGCCCGGCGATGTAGCGCAGATGATCGTCGGCCAGTTTGCCACCGACGACCAGATCCGCGCGGTGCGCTCGAGGCTGCACCTCGACGACCCGATCCACGTGCAGTACCTGCGCTGGGCATCGGGCCTGCTGCAGGGCGACCTCGGCGTATCGATGATGATGGACCGGCCGATCGGGCCGCTGATCCGGGATGCGATCCTGCGCTCCGCAGTGCTGGCGGGCATCTCGATCGTTTTCGTGGCGGTGGTCGGCATCTGGCTCGGCGTCTATTCGGCGGTGCGCAGGGGCAGCAAGACCGACCAGGCGATCTCGATCGCCTCCTACTTCTTCATCTCGGTGCCCGAGTTCTTCTGGGCGATCGTCGTCATCCTGGTGTTTGCCGGCATGCTGGGCTGGTTCCCGGCGACCGGTTACGCGGCGATGTCGGAGGGCTTCTGGACATGGCTGCAGCACATCATCCTGCCGGTGGCCACGCTCGTGTCCGGACTGGTCGCGCATGTATCGCGTCTCACGCGCTCCTCGATGATCGAGACCATGCAGTCGCAGTACGTGACTGCCGCACGCGCCAAGGGACTGCCGGAAAACGTCGTCATCCGGCGCCATGCGCTGCGCAACGCGCTGGTGCCGACCATCACGGTGCTCGCGATCGATGTCGGCCTGCTGATGGGCGGCATCGTGGTGGTGGAGACGGTGTTTTCCTACCCGGGCCTCGGTCGCCTGCTGATCTTCGCGATCGAGCAGAAGGACATCCCGGTGGTGCAGGCCGGCATCCTCAGCGTGACGGCGGTGTACGCGCTCGCCAATCTGGCCGCCGACCTGCTGTACGCGTTGTTCAATCCGCGCATTCGGTATGGCGACTCGCTGGCCCGCTAGCCTCGTCGTCGGCGCGTCAGTTTTCGGCGCCGTCGTTATCGCCGCGCTGCTCGGCCCGCACATCGCGCCGTTTCCGTACGACGGGATGGACATCATGGCGCGCTTCCTGCCCCCCGACGCCACGCACTGGCTGGGGACCGACGAGTTCGGACGCGACGTGCTATCCCGGCTGCTGTACGGCGGGCGGCTTTCGCTGCTGATGGGCATCGGCGCCACGCTGGTCAGTCTCGTCGCCGGCGTGCCGCTTGGCCTCGCGGCGGGGTATTACGGCGGCCGGGTGGACGAAACCATCATGAGGGCCATCGACCTGGTGATCTCGGTGCCGCCGATCCTGATGGGCATCCTGATCCTGTCGATGACGCCGCCCAATCCCTGGAAGACCGCGCTCGCGGTCGGCATCATCTACGTTCCGATCATGGTGCGCCTGACGCGCGGCGTCACGCTGGAACTGGCCTCGGAAGAATTCGTGCTGGCCGCGCGGGCGCGCGGCGAGCGCGCCTGGTACATCCTCGGCGCCGAGATCCTGCCGAATGCCTGGCCGCCGATTATCGTGGAATCGGCGCTGCGCGTGACCTTCGCCATCATGCTGGGCGCGGCGCTCAGCTTTCTCGGTCTGGGCGTGCACCCGCCGGCGTCCGACTGGGGCCTGATGATCGCGGAATCGCGCCCCTTCATCGACAGCGCGCCCTGGGTGGCGCTCGCGCCGGGCTGCGTGCTGTGCGTCACCGTGATCGCGGTGAACCTGATGGGCGACGGTCTGCGCGAAATACTCGACCCGCGCCTGAAGCGGGGGCGCGGGTGAGTGAGGCGGTGCTGAGCGTCGCGCAGCTTTCCGTTGCGTACCCGGCAGGCGACGGCTGGTTGCGCGCGCTGGACGACGTTTCATTCGAAGTGGGCGCGGGACGCGCGCTCGGCGTGGTCGGCGAGTCCGGTTCGGGCAAGAGCACCACCGCGCTCGCGGTGCTCGGATTGCTCGCGCCGGAAGCGCACATCGCGGGCGGCGATATCCGTTTCAAGGGCGAGTCGCTGTTCGCGCTGCCGGATGCCGAACGGCGCGCGCTGCGCGGAAACCGCATCAGCATCGTGTTCCAGGATCCCTTCGCGTCGCTCAACCCGTCGATTCCGGTCGGCCGCCAGATCGCCGAGCCGCTGGTGCTGCACAAGGGGCTGTCGGACGCCTCCGCCGGCGCAGAAGTGCGCCGGTTGCTGGCCGAAGTCGGCATCGCGAATCCGCTGCAGGTCGCGCTCGCGTATCCGCACCAGCTCTCGGGCGGGATGAAGCAGCGCGCGCTGATCGCCACCGCGCTCGCCTGCTCGCCGGAGTTGCTGGTGCTGGACGAGCCGACCACGGCACTCGACGTCACGATTGAAGCCCAGATCCTCGACCTGCTGGAGAAGCTGCGGCACGACCGTGGGCTCTCGATCCTCTACATCACGCACAACCTGGGCGTGGTCGCGCGCATCTGCGACGACGTGTGCGTGCTCTACGCGGGCCGCGTGGTCGAAACCGGAACCACGCAATCGGTGCTGCGGAAGCCTCGGCATCCGTATACCAAGGGGTTGCTCGCGTCGCTGCCGCGCGTTGCCGAGCGCAAGCAACGTCTCGCGCCGATTCCGGGGCGGTTTCCCGATCTGGCCGCGCCGCCGCCGGGTTGCATTTTCCATCCACGTTGCCATTTCGCCGTCGAACGCTGCGCGAGCGAAGCGCAAACGCTCACGGATGACGCGCACGCGGTGCGCTGCTGGCGCGCCGATGAACTTGCTGATGCGGCCTGGCAGGCCCCTGCGGAACATGCCGACGTTGTGACCGAGCGTGCTGTGGCGATCCAAGGGACGCTACCGCTGGTCAAGGTGGTTGGACTGTCGAAAGAGTTTCGCCTGGGCGGGATGTTCAATTCCTCGCGCGTGCAGGCGGTGGACGGCGTGACGCTGCAGGTCGCGCCGGGCGAAGTGCTGGGGCTGGTCGGCGAGAGCGGCTGCGGCAAGTCCACGCTTGGGCGCATGCTGATCGGACTGATCGAACCGAGCGCAGGCACCATCGGCATCGCCGGCGGTTCGCCGCAGAACAACCGGCGCGCTGCGCAGATCATCTTCCAGAATCCTGACTCCTCGCTCAATCCACGCAAGACGGTCGAGGCGATCGTCGGCAGGCCGCTGGTGCTGCACGGGCTCGCAAGCGGAGGCGACCTGCGCACGCGCGTGGTCGAATTGCTCGAGATGGTGCGGCTTTCGCCCGCTTATCTATCGCGCTATCCGCACCAGTTGAGCGGCGGAGAGAAACAGCGCGTCGGCATCGCTCGCGCGATCGCGACCTCGCCGAAGTTCATCGTCTGCGACGAGGCAGTGTCCGCGCTCGACGTGTCGGTGCAAGCCTACGTGCTCAATGTGCTCGCCGACCTGCGCGACCGGCTGAACGTGGCGTACCTATTTATTTCGCACGATCTGTCGGTGATCGCGCATATCGCCGACCGCGTCGCGGTGATGTACCGCGGCGCGATCGTAGAGGAAGGGGCGGTGGATGAGGTGCTGGGGCCGCCTTTCCACCCGTACACCGAGGCGCTGCTGTCGGCGATTCCGGACGTGGAGCGCGCGTCCCGGTTTCAGAGGATCCGCCTGCGCGGCGATGCGGTCGAGCAGGACCGGAGCGTGCGAGGATGCCGCTTCCAGCACCGATGTCCGCGCAAGATCGGCGCGATCTGCGAGAACGAAACGCCACCCGTGATCGAACCTTCGCCCGGGCATCGGATTGCGTGCCACATTCCACTTGGCAACTTAGATACGACGCTTGTTGCCGGGAATGCGCTGTGACTTGCTTCAGACGGTTGTTGTAGATACAATAACCTATGCGAATCACATTCGACCCGGTTAAGCGCACCAAGACGCTGGCCGAACGTGGACTGGACTTCGCCGACGCTGCGCTGGTCTTCGCCGGCGTCACGTTAGAGGTCGAAGACACACGGAAAAACTACCGCGAAACACGCGTCATTTGCTACGGTCTGTTGGAAGGCCGGCTTGTCGTCGTGGGCTACACGCCGCGTGGCGCGGATCGCCACGTCTTTAGCATGAGGAAAGCCAATGAACGCGAACAAGCCCGCATCGCGCCGCTCCTTGAAATCTGACCTTGCGCGCGTCGATGCTCATTCGGTGAAGCCCGAGGAGTACAAAGAACTCCCTGAGCTGACCGAAGAGATGCTCGCCCGCGCGAAAATCAACAAAGGCGGAAGGCCCTTTTCGCCAAATCCCCGCAAGTTGATCTCTCTGCGTTTGCCGGCTGACGTCATCGAACGCTGGAAGGCAACGGGTGCGGGGTGGCAAACCCGCATGGCTGAGCGACTGAGCAAGGTGCGGTGAAGAAACCAGACTCTAAGTGCAGCGGGCCGCCCTCGGCGGCCCGGAGCGTGACGACGAGTGCCGCTTGATCTCGGCACGTCGCCCGACGCGAAAGGAGCGGAAGCACTATGAGAGCTGAATACGACTTTTCGAAAGGCAAGCGCGGCGCGGTTATCCCGCAGAAAGGCAAGACACGCATCTCGATCTTCATCGATAACGCGGTGCTCGAAGGGTTTCGGGCCCGCGCAGAGAAGTCAGGTACCGGATACCAGACTATGATGAACGATGCCCTTCGGAGGTATTTGTCCGAAACCGACCAGCCGGTTACCGAACGGGCGCTGCGCCA
>JBGOTT010000099.1:0-11697 GCA_041476585.1 Gammaproteobacteria bacterium
ACCGAGGCCTACATCTACGCGCAGCACCTCCTGAAGAACACGCCGAACGCCAAGATCGCCGTCCTTTACCAGAACGACGACTACGGCAAGGATTACCTGCAGGGCTTCAAGGCCGGGTTGGGCGCCAAGACGAGCATGATCGTCAAGGAAGTGTCGTATGAGGTCACCGACCCGACGGTGGACTCGCAGATCGTGCAGCTCCAGTCCTCCGGCGCGGATGCATTTTTCAACATCACCACGCCCAAGTTCGCCGCCCAGGCGATCCGCAAGGCCTACGATCTCGGCTGGAAACCGGTGCAATATCTCAACAACGTATCTGCTTCGGTCGGGTCCGTGCTCACGCCCGCCGGCCTGGACAAGTCGGTCGGACTGATATCGACGCAGTACCTCAAGGACCCCACGGACCAGTCTCTGGCAAAGGATCCGGCGATCGTGGAATGGACTGCGTTCATGAGCAAGTATTATCCGGACGGGAACCTCGCCGACGCGTCGAACTTCTTTGGTTGGGCCGTGGCCCAGACGCTGGTGCAGGTGCTCAAGCAGTGCGGCGACAATCTGACTCACGAAAACGTCATGAAACAGGCGGCGAGCCTCAAGGATTTCGTACTCTCGGCCGCGCTGCCCGGGATCAAGATCAACACCAGCGCGACGGATTTCGCGCCGTTCGAGTCGGTGCAACTGATCCGGTTCGATGGCAAGCAGTGGCAGCGGTTCGGCGAAGTAATGGGCAAGTGACCATCGCGCGCACGGCACGCTTCTGACTTTCGCGGAGTCGTACTGGCCGGCCGACACGAGCGAGCCGGTCGTTGAAATCACGGTCGGCGGCCTCCTGCGCGAGGCCGCCGGCGACGCCCCCGCGCAGGTGGCGCTGGTGGCCGGGATGCCGGATCCGGCCGCGCGTCGCCGCTGGACCTATGCCGAACTGCTCGCCTGCAGCGAACGCGTCGCGCGAGCGCTGCTCGCGCGTTTCCGCCCCGGCGAGCGGGTGGCGGTGTGGGCGCCCAACATACCGGAGTGGGTGCTGCTTGAATTCGGCGCTGCGCTCGCCGGCATCGTGCTGGTCACGGTGAACCCGGCGTTCCGGCGCCGCGAAGTCGCGTACGTTCTCGCACAAAGCCGCTCGGCCGGTCTGTTTTACCTCGACGAATTCCGCGGCAACCCGATGGCCGCGACCGTCACTGAATTGCGTCCGGAACTGCCCGAGCTGCGAGATGCGGTTTCGTTCTCGGCGTGGGACGAATTCCTCGCTGCCGGAGATCCATCGATGCCGCTGCCCGAGGTGCGCCCCGGCGATCCGGCCCAGATCCAGTACACCTCGGGAACCACCGGATTTCCCAAGGGGGCGCACCTGCTGCATCGTGCCATCACCAACAACGCGCGCTTCACGTTCGCGCGCGCGGGCATGCCGCGCGGCGCGGCATGGATCAATCCGATGCCGTTGTTCCATACCGGCGGCTGCGTCCTCGGCGCACTCGGCCCGGTGTGGTTTCGCGGAACGCACGTACCGGTGCTCGCCTTCGAGCCGGGGCTGGTGCTCGAACTGATCGAGGCCGAGCGCGCCTACGGATTCGGCGCGGTGCCCACCATGCTGATTGCAATGCTCGAGCATGCGACGTTCCGCAGCCGCGACTTATCCTCGCTCGGCGTGGTGGTGAGCGGCGGCAGCACCGTGCCTGCGGACCTGGTGCGCCGGATAGAAGGCGCGCTCGGCGTGAAATTCTCGATCGTGTTCGGGCAGACCGAACTCTCTCCGGTGGTGACGCAGACCCGCCCGTCGGACACTCCGGAGGACAAGGCGCTCACCATCGGCCAGCCGCTGCCGCAGGTCGAATGCCGGATCGTGGACGCCGAAGGGAAGGTGGTGCCGGTCGGTGTCGCGGGGGAGTTCTGCGCGCGCGGCTACCAGCTGATGCGCGAGTACTTCGACCAACCGGAAGCCACCGCCGAGACCGTCGATGCCGACGGCTGGCTGCACACCGGGGACCTGTGCGCGATGGATGCGCGCGGCTACTTCTCGATCACCGGCCGTCTCAAGGACATGATCATCCGCGGCGGCGAGAACATCTACCCGCGCGAGATCGAGGAATGCCTGTTCGCCCACCCGGGCGTGGCGGATGTCGCGGTCATCGACGTGCCCGACGAGCGCTGGGGCGAGAGCGTGGCCGCCGTGGTGCGCGCGGCAGATCCCGCGAACCCGCCCGCCGTGCACGAGCTGTTCGCCTTCTGCCGCGAGCGGCTCGCGCCCTACAAGGCGCCGCGGCATTGGTATTTCATCGACGCGTTTCCGCTCACAGGTTCGGGAAAGGTGCAGAAGTTCGTGCTGCGCGAGCGTATCGCGAAGCGTGAGATCGTGCAGGCCGGTGTCGGTGGGCCCTGAACCCCTCGAGCTAGCTGGGTCCGGCGCAGCCCGGCAGCGAATTGATCCATGCGGCAATCTCGCTGATGCTGCGATCGGCTGCCCTCGCGATCGCAGCGGCGCCCTCAGGCGCGTCGGCACCCGCACCTGATTGCACGATCCGGAACATGCGCTCGGCGAGCGGGCTGTTGCCGTCGGAAAGCCGCGCGCGCAGCTCGAGCAGCGCCTCGCTCGCATCGCGGGCTCCGAATACCTGCGTGACCTCGTGCAATTCCACCTCCAGAATGCAACGCGGCGCACTCGATGCCGCGGCACGCAGCAGCCGTTTGCGATACAGCTCGGCCGGCGTCGCCGCCCAGCGGCTCTGCGCGAACGCGAGCAGTTCCGCCGGGTTGCGAAAGGCGAGCCGGTAGTGCATTTCGACGGAGTCGAAAGGCGCCACCGCGCGTACCTGTCCAACGCGCACGGCAGGCAATTGCGCTGCCGGTGCGTCGATGCCGAAATCGTAGCTGCGAGGCAAGCCATCGTTGCGCGCGCTGCCGCAGCCGGAAACAAGCGCCGCGGCAATCACGACCAGCAGCCGTGTTTTCATTTGAACCCCGGTTCGCCGGGACCCGGGCGCGCAGCCGGCCGGCCCCACAGTAGGCTTTCCGGTTTGCGCTCCAGCTCGTACGCGAGGCGCCCGACGCGATCTGCGCCGCGCTCGACCGACTCCGCCAGCGCATTGAAGCGCGGCAGCGTGTCCTGCCGCACCGCGCCAGTGGCGCCGTGTGCTTCTCCCGCCAGCCGGTCGACGCGTTCGACCAGCTTGCCGGAATCCTCGACCAGCCGGCGCGCATCGCGCGCGAGCGCGGGAAGCTCCTTCATCGTGGCATTGATCTGCGCGAGGGATTCGCGCGCATTGCGCTGATTGTCCTCGCCGAGAAATCCCCCCACGCCCCGGTCGACGCTGCCCAGCGTCGCATCGATGCGGGCCAGCGTCGCAGGCAGCCGCGTCGAGACCAGTTCGAGCTCGGCGGTGATGCGTTTGAGTGAGGCCACGCTCGCGCCGACGTTCTGTTTGTTTTCGGCGGTGAGCAGCGCATTCAGGTTCGCCAGCAGTTCGCGCGCATCGCGCGTCACGCCCTGTGCCGAATCGAACATCTCGTCCATGAACGACGCGTGCAGCGGGATCTCGGGCACGCCGTCGGGCGCCTTCGCGGGCGGGGCGGAATCCTTGCCATCGTCGAGCAGGTGCACGTAGGCGATCCCCGTGATGCCTTCCTGGCCCAGTTGCGCATAGGTGCCGTGCGTCACCGGGATCCCCTTGGCGACTTCGATGTCGATCAGGATGCGTCTCGGATTCGCCGGATCGAGCTCGATCGTGCGCACCCGGCCGACGCCGATGCCGCGATAGCGCACCTGCGCCTGCGGGTTGAGGCCGCTTACCGCGATCGTCGAAATGACGCGATAGGGCAGGCGCTCGAGCGGGTCGCGCGCAAGCCAGTTGCCGGTGAACGCCGCGGCGGCTACCAGGCCGAGGATGAATAATCCGGTGGCCAATGCAAACGAACGGTTTTCCATGATTCCCCCGGTAGCGCCTTCAGACGACCGCGAGGCCGTCGAGGGCGCGCTTGCCGCGGTCTCCCCCGAAAAAACTCTGCACGAACCTGTGGGGATGCTGGCGCACTTCCGGCAGCGTCCCGCACGCGATTATATGTTGGTCGGCGAGCACCGCCACCCGGTCGGAGAGATCGAACAGCGTGTCGAGGTCGTGGGTCACCATCAGCACCGAAAAGCGGTGCTGCTCGCGCAGGTGCCGGATCAGCTGCACGAACCGCTCCGAACGGTCCGGGTCCAGCCCAGCCGTGGGTTCGTCCAGCACCAGCAGGTCGGGCGAGAGCGCAAGCGCCCGCGCCAGAGACACGCGCTTTACCATCCCCCCGGAGAGATTGGCGGGCAGCAGCTTGGCGTGATGCGGTTCGAGTTCGACCTGCTTCAGCTTCGAGTGAACGATGCCGCGGATCGCCGTTTCGTCGAGCCCGCCGCGCCGGCGCAGCGGAAAGGCGATGTTGTCGAAGACGTTGAACGAGCTGTACAGCGCGCCGTTCTGGAACAGCATGCCCATGCGTTCCCGCGCCGCGCGGACCTTGCTCCGGTCGGGGTCCGTCCAGGACACGCCGAACACGCGCACGCTCCCGCCCGCCGGGCGCTTCAGGCCGACGATCACGCGCAGCAACTGGGTCTTGCCGCTGCCCGAGCCGCCGACCAGGGTCATCACCTCGTCGCGACGAACGGCGAGAGCGAGGTCCTTGTGCAAAACCGCCCCGGCGACCATGTTCAGCAGCCCCTCGATTTCGATGACGTTCTCGCCCATGCTCAGCCGACGTTGCGCAACAGGATCGCGAACACCGCATCGAGCAGAATCACCGAGGTGATCGCCGTGACCACCGAACGCGTCACCCCCGAGCCGAGGCTTTCGGTGTTGGGCAGGATGTGCAGGCCGTAGTGGCAGGCGACGAATGCGACGGTGAAACCGAACGCGGCGGCCTTGCCGATGCCGACCCAGAAATTCGCGACTTCGAGTACCCGCGGCAGCGCCTCGACGAACGCGGCGAATTCAATGCCGAGCGTCACCTTTGCCGCGAGCATGCCGCCGGCGAGCGCAGCCACGTCGGTACAGAACGCCACCAGCGGCAGGGCGATCGTGAGCCCGATCACCTTGGGCAGGACCAGCCGCTCGGTCGTCGACACACCCATGACCGAAAGCGCCTCGATTTCCTCGGTTACGCGCATCACGCCGAGCTGCGCGGTCATGGTCGAGCCCGAGCGGCCCGCGGCGATGATCGAGGCGAGCATCGGCCCGAGCTCGCGCACCACGCCGATCGAGACGATATTGATGACCAGCAGATCGGCGCCGTAACGCTTCAGCTGCAGCGCGGAGAGGTAGGTGAGGACCACGCCGACCAGGAATCCAACCAGCATGCTGACCGGAAGCGCGCTGACGCCCGAACGGAATACATTGGCCGAAACTTCCAGCAGCGGCCATTCGCGCGGCCGGCGCATCAGCGCGACGCAAACCAGCGCCAACTGGCCGAGCAGCGCGACGCCGTCGCGCAAATGCGCAGCCACGTAGATTCCGCGCTCGCCGAGCGCCACCACCGGTGCGACCGGGTCGAAGCTGCGGGGCGCGCGCGGCACCAGCAGGCCGTTCGCGGCCTGCTCGATCAGGTCCTGAAAGCGCGGCGGCACCTCGATGCCCGCAGCGCCGGACGCTTCGCGGGCGATCCAGATCGCGCCGGCGTCATCGAGCGATGAGAGCCCCATCAGGTCCCAGCGAGCGATTTCAGCAGCCGAACTCCGGCGCAGCTCGGCCAACCGCGCGCGCAGCTCCCGGCTGTGGCTGCGCAGGGTGCCGAAGGTCCACTCGCCGCTGACCTTCACGCACAACTCGCCGCCTGCCCGGTCGAACTCCAGCATGGCGTTCGACCCCGTCCTAGGCCGACTGCGCCCTGGCGCGTGCCTGGCGCCTGCGGTCGAGCCACCACGCGAGCACCGGAAGCATCGCAAAGCCGCCCGGCATCACCAGGATCACCAGATAGGGTGACAGTCTGGACAGGCGAGCCAGATGGGCGCGGATCTCGGCGCGGTCCTCGCTGGTCCACTGCTGCTTGTTGCGGCGTTTCATCAGGACCGGCATCAGGCCCCTGGTCTTCACCATCTCCGCGACCAGGAAGCGCCGTTCGCGGTCGGCAAGGTCCATTGCGTCCCGTATCACTTTCGGCGGGAAGCGTCGGGTCACTGCGGCGCGCTCAACGCGTGCTGTCGGCGGGCGCCAGGCGGCGCCACGACGCGCGCACGCGGCGGGCGACCTGCCACAGCGACCAGCCGCGGACGGCCCATCGCAGCACGCTTTTCGGGCGCAGCGCGAACAGAAGCGCCGCCGCGCCGGCAATCAGGAGCGGCCTGCGTCTCAAGTCACCCAGCAGCGAAACGCCTGCGCCCGCCCAGCGCGACCAGCGATCCGTCCGGACAAGCCAGCCCTCGAGCACGCTGCGCTCGGCTTCAGCGCGCGCGACCAGACTCGCGCGGCGCACACGCAATGCAATCAAGCGCTCACGCATCGGGTTTGCCGAAGCGCGAGTGGTCCCGGGCGAGCTCGGCGAGCGTTGCGGCGAGGAATTTCGGCCGCTCGCGCATGCGCGCCCGCGCCACCAGCGCGCAGGCGGCCGCAGCGGCGAACCACAGCGCGGCCACCAACCCTGCTGCCAGCACGCGGTGGTCGTCCCAGAACAGCAGTACCGTAAAAATCGATAGCATCACCAGCGCAATGCCGGCGGCGAACAACGCAGCCAGCGCCCATAGCGCGACTTCGGACAGGCGCAATGCCTGTTCCTCGAACTCGCTGGCGGCAAGCCGCGCGCGCGTCTCGACGAACGAGATCAGCGCGCGGACGAGGCGGCGCACCGGGGACGAAACGTCTCCCTGCGGGACATCGCCCGCATCGGGCATCGCGCAACTCTTCTAGCGACGGCTGATGAGCATGCCGAGCACGATCCCGGCTGCCGCGGCGATTCCCACCGCGGACCAGGGGTGCTCATGCACGTAGGCGTCCGTGGCGCGCGCGGCCTGCTTGGTCTTTTCCATCAGTGCGCGCTCAGCCTCGGCCAGCTTGTCCTTGGTGCTGGCGAGCGAGGCCTGGATGCGCTCGCGCGCGGCGACGGCCTTCTCGCCGACCTGTCCGGCGGTGGCGCGCAGCAGTTCCTCGGTGTCGGCGATCAATACTCTAAGGTCGGCGACCAGTTTTCCCTTGGCGGCATCAGTTGTTGCGGCAGTCGTTGCGGTCATGGCATTGCTCTCGATTGTCAAAGCAGCAGTTTGGCGGGGACATCAAACCAGGTTTGTGCAGCGCAGAAGTACAAGGCTACCGAGTTTCGCCCCGAGTGGCAATCGCTTGTTGATTGAATGTTTTGCTCTTGTCCCCCCCCGGGGGGGAGCGGCGTTCGGCTATGCTCGGTGACGAAAAACAAGGTGAGGGGGAGGCATGCGTTTCCGCATCCTGCAGTCCGATGGCTGAATCCAGCCTGGCCGGGTACTACGCCAAACGCGCCGCCGAGTACGAGCGCATCTACGCCACGCCGGAGCGACAGGCGGACCTGGTGATACTGCGGGTACGGCTCGCGCAACTCTTCGCCGGGCGCATGCTGCTGGAGCTGGCCTGCGGCACCGGTTGGTGGACCGAGGTGATCGCGCCGCACGCGGCCAGCGTCACGGCCCTCGACGTGAACGAGGAAGTGCTCGCCATCGCGCGCGCCAAACGCTACCCCGAGCGACGCGTGGCGTTCGCGACCGGCGACGCCTACGCGCTTCCGGACCTCGGGCGCGCTCACGATGCGCTGTTCGCGGGATTCTGGTGGTCGCATGTGCCGCTGGCGCGCCTTGACACGTTCCTCGCGGGTGCGGCGGACGCCGTAGCGCCCGGCGCGATGATCGCGTTTCTCGACAACCGCTACGTCGAGGGATCGAGCACGCCGATCGCCCGTCATGACCCGGAGGGCAACACCTGGCAGCAGCGCAAGCTCGACGACGGCAGTACCCACGAGGTGCTGAAGAACTTCCCGCACCAGAGCGAACTGATCCGCCGTGCCGAGCGCTGCGGGCGGGGTGCGCGCGTCGAGCTGCTGGCGCACTACTGGTTGCTGACGTTCCGGGGCGGGCGATGAACGACGCTTGCGAGATCCATTACGCATAGGAGCGCATGCGTGGCTGAACACTATCCCATCGAAATAGCGCCGCCTGACATCACGCCCTACAGGAAGGGAAATACCGGTGTCGAATGCGTGACCGTGCTCGACTCCGGCAAGCCCGGTCCGAACGTGATGATCCAGGCGCTCACGCACGGCAACGAGTTCTGCGGTGCGATCGCGATGGATTTCATGTTCCGCGAGGGCGTGCGGCCGGAACGCGGAAAGCTCACGCTGGCGTTTGCCAACGTCGCCGCCTACGCGTGTTTCGACTTCGACGCCCCGAACCGCTCGCGTTACATCGACGAGGACTACAACCGCGTCTGGTGCGATGAACAGTTGAAGGGTCCGCGCGACTCCACCGAACTGCGCCGCGCGCGCGAGCTTTCGCGCTTCGTCGATCAGGCCGAACTGCTGCTCGACCTGCACTCGATGCATGAGCCCTGCCGACCGATCATGGTTTGCGCGCGGAGCGAGAAAAACGTCGCTTTCGCGCGCAGGATCGGCGTGCCCGCCGATCTGCTGGTCGATACCGGCCACCCGGCGGGGCTGCGCATGATCGAGCGCGGGGCTTTCAGCGATCCGGCCAGCCCACGCACTGGGGTGCTGATCGAATGCGGCCAGCACTGGGAGAAGAACTCGGCCGACGTGGCGATCGACACCACGCTCAGGTTCCTGCGCGCGACCGGCGTCGTGGACGAGGCGTTTGTCGCGCCCCGGTTGCGGCTGAACCCGCCGGCTGTGCAGCGGGTGATCCGCGTGACCGAACCCGTCGTGGCGCAGAGCATGAGCTTCCGCTTCGCCGGACCCTACAAAGGCCTGGAGGTGATCGGGAAAGCCGGAACTCCGGTCGCTTCGGACGGCGAAAAAGTCTGGCGCACCCCGTACGATGACTGCGTGCTGGTGATGCCCTCGATGGCGCACCTGAAGCCCGGAACGACGATGGTGCGCCTGGGGCGGTATGCCGGAAGCGCATCCGGCGCGTTAGACTGAGCGTGGATGAAGGAGAGATGCGCGATGCGCCGTGCGCTGTTGTTTGCGTTGCTCTTGGCTGCCGTGCCTGTTGCGGCGCAGCAAATTTACCGCTGGGTCGATGCGAAGGGCACGACGAACTATTCGCAGGACCCGCCTCCTGCCGGGGTGAAGGCGGTGCCGGTCCCCATTCGCGCCGAAGAGGGCCCGCCGGCGCCGGACACTCAGGACTGCTATACGGTGCGTTGCCAAGGCGAGCGCATGGAGCAGCGCATTGCCCGGCGCCAGGAGTCGGAGGCGCGGGCTGCTGCCGAGCGCGCTGCCGCGGCGCCGAAGACGGTGCATGGCCTGACGTTTTCGAAATACATCAGCATCCAGCGCGGCATGAGCGAAGGCGAATTGCTCGGATTGGCCGGCGAGCCGGATCTGAAGGACACCGGCGGCGCGGCCATCACGGCGCCGACGACGGTGCAGGGCGGCCGCAACCTTCGGGTCCCCGCGCGTGCGGTGTATTCGCTGAAAACCTATACTTACCTTCCGACCTCGGCCGATCCATTCACCACTACCATTTCGCTGGTCGGCGGGCGGGTGTCGGAGATCGAGCGCATCCGGAAATTCTGAGCGACGGAAATCCGGTGCCGCGGTTGACGCGGACCGGTGCGGCGGCTACATTGATCGCGCCTGCAAGCCCCGGGTGGGAGAGACCGGTCAGACCGGCGCCGAAGGAGTAAAGGCCCCGCAAACTCTCAGGCAAAAGGACCCCCGGGACTGGGCACTCTGGAGAGTAGGTCCGCCCCACGCGGACCTCGCCGAAGGTATACGCGGCGCTCTGCATCGGCGCCGCCAATTTCTCAGGCAAATGGACAGAGGGGCGCATGAACCGGCAAACGGTCCTGCGCCGCCATCCCGCGCGCGCCTGCCCCTGCCGAACGACGAGGAGGCAGGCGTGGACGTACCTGAAAAGCTGAAATACACCACATCGCATGAATGGATTGCCGACCACGGCGACGGCACCGTGAGCGTGGGCATCACCGCCGTCGCGGCGGACCAGTTGGGCGAGCTGGTCTATGTCGAGTTGCCCAAGCCGGGCGCGCGATTCAGGCAGGGCGACGCGTGCGCGGTGGTCGAATCCACCAAGGCCGCTTCCGATGTATACGCGCCGCTCTCGGGCGAGGTAATCGCCGCGAACGATGCGCTCCCGGACGCGCCCGGGCAGGTCAACGTCTCGCCGTACTCGGACGGGTGGCTGTTCAAGCTGAAGCTTGCGAATCCGGAAGAACTCGCGGCGCTGCTCGATGCCGCGGCCTACCGCGCTTCGGCCGGTGCGCACTGAGATGCGCGAGGACCTGTTTCGCAGCGACGCGTTCCTCGAGCGCCACCTCGGCAGCAGCGGCGAGGACGAACGCTCGCTGCTCGCCGCGTTGGGCTGCAGCTCGGTCGATGCACTGATCGACGAAGTGGTGCCGCGCGACATCCGCATGCACGGATTGGTCGATCTGCCCGCGCCGGTGGACGAGGCACAGGCGCTGTCGGAGCTGAACGCGCTTGGGGCGAAGAACGCGCGCTGGCGAAACTTCCTCGGCCAGGGCTATTACGGTTGCATCACGCCCGCGGTAATCCAGAGGAACGTGATCGAGAACCCCGGCTGGTATACCGCCTATACGCCCTACCAGGCCGAGATTTCGCAGGGGCGGCTCGAGGCGCTGCTTATTTTCCAGCAGATGGTGATCGACCTCACCGGACTCGCGGTGGCGAATGCCTCGCTGCTCGACGAGGCGACCGCGGCTGCCGAGGCGATGACGCTGATGCGCCGATCGACGCCGCACGCGGCGCAGGCGTTCTTCATCGACTCTGCCTGCCATCCGCAGGTGATTGCGGTCGTGCGCACGCGCGCGCGCTGGCTCGGCATCGAGCTGGTCGTCGGCGACCCCGGGCGCGACCTCGACCCCGCGCGGGTATTCGGCGCCCATCTGCAGTATCCCGATACGCTCGGCCGGATTGCGGACCCGCGGCCGGTGATCGAGCGGGTGCATGCGGCGCAGGGGCTGGTGTCGCTCGGCTGCGACCTGCTCGCGCTGATGCTGCTGAAATCGGCAGGCGAACTGGGGGCCGACGTGGCGCTCGGCTCGGCCCAGCGTTTCGGCGTCCCACCGGGATTCGGTGGGCCGCACGCAGCCTTCATGGCGACACGCGACGAATTCAAGCGCTCGATGCCGGGGCGCATCATCGGCGTGTCGCGCGACGCCGCCGGCCGCACCGCGTACAGAATGGCGCTGCAGACGCGCGAGCAGCACATTCGCCGCGAAAAGGCGACAAGCAACATCTGTACCGCGCAGGCCCTGCTCGCCAACGTTGCAGCGTTCTATGCGCTCTGGCACGGGCCCGAGGGCCTTGCGCGCATCGCCCGGCGCGTGAACCTGCTCGCGCGGTTGCTGGCCGCGAGCGTGCCGGTGGAGTCACAGACATTTTTCGACAGCGTCATCGTGCGCCCGCGCGAACCGCTCGAAACGGTGCGCGCACGGGCTGCAGCCAGGCGCATCAACCTGCGCTGGTTCGAAGTTGGACGCGTGGGGGTGAGTTTCGACGAGCGCGCCACGCTCGCCGACGTCGCGGATCTGGTGGATATTTTCGGCGGGGAGCGCATCG
>JBGOTT010000100.1:0-11679 GCA_041476585.1 Gammaproteobacteria bacterium
GAAATCCTTCGCCGGCGGAATCTACAACATCGAGTACCAGTAGATCGCCGAATAATAATGCGCTGCCGCCGCCTCGTTCGGCGCCGGCACCGCCGTAAGATTGAGCTGCTGGCCCGGCTTCGCGCGCTGTTTGGGCGAATCCACCAGCCCGTAGCCGCGGACCCAGACCTGGTAGTTCACATTCGGCGGCAGGTCGGGGATCACATAGCGGCCCTGGTCGTCGGTGACGACCATCTTGGCGAATTTCGTGGGCAGCTCGGTCGTCTCTGCAATGACCCACACGCCGGCTTCGGGCCCGCGCGGACCGCGCACCATGCCGCCGATGTCGTCATTGTCGATCGCGACCGCCGCCTGCTGGGCGTTCGCTGGCGCCGAAACCAGGGCCAGTAGGCCCACCGGCGCGGCGAAACCAATCGCGGCCAGGGTGTAATACAAGGCCTGCCTGAGATTCATGTTTGCTCCCCTTGAGATCCCGAACTTGCCACCCGTTGTTGGGCGCGATCCTACTCCAAACGCGGCCCGCCGCCCGAGCCTGCGGCTGCGCGCGCCGCTGTTGGTGCGCACCGACCGGGCGATCGAATAGCGGGTCCGCGAACGACCGCTTCATTGCTCTTGGCCGAAAGCAGACATTCAAACCAAGAGCCTGCCCGGGATCGTGAACTGAACTACCGGAAGCTCCCGCGGCGCCGGAACGGATGCTTGCCGGCCGATCAACTTGCCGCCCGCCAGATAAAACCCGAGCGCGTTAGGGTCGGCAACGACCCTGGCCGAGGTGAGGCCGCGAGACGCGCACCAATCCAGCGCTTGCTGCAGCAGGGCGCGCCCGACGCCTTGCCCGATGAATTCGGGCAGCTCCCAGAGATGTTCGATCTCCGCGTTATGGCCGGCGACGGAAACCGATATGAATCCCGCGATTTGCGCCGATTTCTCCGCGACGCTGAAGTAGTCGCATTCAACGTCCTCCGGCGTGACGGTCAGTTCACGCCTCCACAGCTCGATCCACTCGTCCGGATAGCCCGAGTGCCGCTTGGCCGCGAGTGCAATTCTCGAAAGGGCCGGGGCATCGGCGGGCACCGCCGCCCGGAAGGAAATCGAGTTGTCGGACCGTCCTGCAGCCGGGCTATTGAACGGCCGCATGGTGAAGGTGGCACGCCACCACCCGGCCGGAACCCGCCTCCTGCAACACCGGCTCGACCGTGGCGCATTTCGGCATCGCCTGCGGACAACGCGGATGGAAGCGGCAACCGCCCGGCGGGTTGAGCACGCTCGGCACTTCGCCCGCGATGATCTGGTGCGGCCGCGTCGCCTCGAGCGCCGGATCGGGGATCGGCACCGCGGCGAGCAGCGCCTGCGTGTAGGGATGCAGCGGATCGCGATACAGCTCGTCGCGGCGCGCGATCTCCACGATGCGCCCGAGGTACATCACCGCGATGCGGTCGCTGATGTGCCGCACCACCGAGAGGTCGTGCGCGATGAAGAGGTAGGTCAGCCCGAGCCGCTCCTGCAGATCCATGAACAGGTTCACCACCTGCGCCTGGATGGACACGTCGAGCGCCGACACCGCCTCGTCGCAGACGATCAGGCCGGGGTCCATCGCGATCGCGCGTGCGATGCCGATGCGCTGACGCTGGCCGCCGGAAAACTCGTGCGGATAGCGCTCGGCCATATCGGGCAGCAGGCCGACCATCGCGATCAGGTCGGCGACTCGCTCGCGGTACTTCTGCGCATCGCCCGCCAGTCCGTGCACCACCAGCGGCTCGCCGACGATGTCCCGCACCTTCATGCGCGGGTTGAGCGAACCGAACGGATCCTGGTAGACCATCTGCATGCGGCGTCGGATCGGCCGCAGGCGCGCGGCGTCGTGCCGGGTGATGTCCTCGCCCTCAAACACGATGCGTCCCGCGGTCGGCGTCAGCATGCGCAGGATGGCGAGCCCGGTGGTCGATTTGCCGCAGCCGCTCTCGCCGACCAGGCCGAGCGTCTCGCCGCGCTGTAACGAGAACGAGATGCCGTCCACCGCCTTGACCGAGCCGACCTGCTTCTGGATCAGCATGCCCTTGGTCACCGGGAAGTGCACCTTGAGGTCCTCGACGCGCAGAATCTCGTCGGCGCCGGCGGACCGGGCGGTCTCAGGCATCGGCGAAGCAAGCTTTTAAATGGCGCTCGCCGGCCGGAGCGAGCACCGGGCGCTCGGTGCGGCAGCGATCGACGGTGTGCTTGCAACGCGGCGCAAAGGCGCAGCCCGGCGGCAGGTTGGCCAGATCGGGCGGCTGGCCGTGGATCGGCACGAGCCGGTTCTTCGTGCTTGAATCGAGGCGCGGGATCGAGTCCATCAGGCCGCGCGTGTAGGGATGGCGCGGGCGCGCGTACAGTTCGGCCGCGGGCGCAGTCTCGACGATGCGCCCGCCGTACATGACCGCCACCCGGTCGGCATAGCGCGCCACCACGCCGAGGTCGTGCGTGATCAGGATCAACGCGGAGTTCGTGTCGCGCGTCAGCTGCTTGAGCAGCTCCAGGATCTGCGCCTGCACGGTGACGTCGAGCGCCGTGGTCGGTTCGTCGGCGATGATCAGTCGCGGCTGGCAGGCGAGCGCGGTCGCGATCATCACCCGCTGGCGCATGCCGCCGGAGTACTGGTGCGGGTAGGAATTGAGGCGGCTCGCCGCATCCGGAATCGAAACCTTGCCGAGCAGCGTCTTCACCACTTCGTAGGCCTCGGCCCATGGTGTCTTGCGGTGCAGGTTGATCGGCTCGCCGACCTGCATTCCGACCGTCAGCACCGGATTGAGCGACGACATCGGCTCCTGGAAGATCATTGCGATCCGGTTGCCGCGCACCGCGCGGATGCCGGCGTCGTCCAGCTTGAGCAGATCCTGCCCCTCGAAGAGCACCTCGCCGCGCTCGGTGCAACCCGGCGGCTCCGGGATCAGCCGCAGGATCGACAGCGCGGTCACGCTCTTGCCCGAGCCGCTTTCGCCGACGATCGCGAGCGTCTCGCCGGCCGCGACATCGAACGATACGGATTCGACCGCCCGCACCATCCCGTGCGGCGTGCGGAACGCGACCGTGAGGTCGTTGACCCTGAGGAGGGGCTCGCTCACGCGGCGCCGGATCTCACGGACCCGTCAGAAGCCCATCTTCTTTTTCATCTCCTGGTCGATCCAGACGCGCGCATAGATCGGGCCCGGCCGGACCGCGCCCGCGCGCAGCTCGCCGTTGTAGTTCTGCACCCACGGCCACCACGCGGTGAAGATGTAGGGCGTCGGCAGCCAGACGTAGGGGGCCTTGTCGAGGATTTCGATCGTCATCTCGCGGATCATCTGCTGGCGCTTCGCTTCGTCGCGGGTCACGTACACCTCGGCCATCTTCCTGTCGTACTCCGGGTCGGTCCACTGGGAGGGGTTCCACACCTGCCCCTTGACGAAGCTCTTGCGGATGCTGGTGGTGGGATTGGTGTGCCCGTTGCTCATGAAGTAGCCGGGGGCGTTGGTCTTGGTGGTCATCGCCGAGAGGAACGCGCCATACTCCATCGGCTGGATCTCGATCTTCACGCCCACCTTCTCCAAATAGCCGGCCACCAGCGGCAGCAGATCCATGTGATCGGGTGCGCAGGAGCAGACCTGCACCTTGAAGCTGAAGCCGTTGGGATAGCCCGCCTCGGCAAGGAGTTTCTTCGCCTTCGCCGGATCGTAGGTGAAGAGTTCCTTCACGGACGCAGGCATCTTTTCCAGCGGCTCGTAATAGCCGTGGTAGTCCGGATGCATCGGGTAGGCGAAGAGTTCGGCATTGCCGCTGTAATAGGACTTGACGATTTCCTGCTTGTTGACCGCGAGGTTGAGCGCGCGGCGCACGCGGATGTCGCCGAACGGCTTCTGGTCAACGCGCATCGAGAGGAACTGCCCGTTCATGGACAACCACCTGGACCACTTGATCTGCGGTGCGCTCTTCTTCAGGCTGTCGACCGCGCTCCAGCGGACGTTCTCCAGGATATCCAGCTTGCCGGTGCGCAGCGCCGTCTGCTGCGTCGCCTCGTCCTTGATGGTGCGGTAGGTCATCCTGTCGACGAACGGAATCTTGTACACGGCGCCGCCAAGCTTCTCGGTGTCCCAGTAGTTCGCATTCTTAGTGTATGTCTGCGAATTCCCCTGCACGAAATCGGTGAGTTGGAACGGGCCGGTGCCGACGGCATTCTTCCAGTTCTTCGCGTCCACCGCGGCCATCTCCTTCGGCACGATCGCAGAGTAGTAGCCCCAGCCGAACCGATAGTCCCACTCGGCGTTGTATTCCTTGAATGTGAAGACGACGGTTTGCTTGTCGCGCGCCTCGACCTTGGCGATGTGGTCGAAGTAACCGGAGATCTTTTTCGGGCTCTTGTCCAGCCGGTCATAGCTGAACACCACATCTTCGGCGGTCAGCTCGCGCGCCTTCATCACGCCGGGCTTGTCGGGAAACATCACGCCCTTGCGCAGAGTGATCACCAGCGAGAGCGGATCCTTCCACTCCCAGCGCTCGGCGAGCTCGCCGCGGATGGCGTCGCTCGGCAGCCAGGCGTCGGCGTAGAAGTTGTGCTTGCCGCCCTTGCGCACGCTCTTGTCGAGGTCGGCCGCGAACAACTGCTCGTAGAACATCCCGGTGTCGTGGTTGAGCTTCCAGTTCCAGTCCTGCGGGTCCCACGACAGCGCCGACAGCGTCACGTACACGCTGCCGATCTCGAGGCTGCCGCCGTACTGCGGCTTGGCCGCCTGTGCAGCCGCGCCGCCGCAGGCGAGCGCAAGCGAGAGCGCGAGCGTCCCGCGCAGGATCCGTGATCTCCATTCGAAGCATTTCATGGGTGTGTCCTCCCTTGTGATTTCCTGATCACCGGCTGCCACGCATGCGCGGATCGAGCACATCGCGCAACGCGTCGCCGAACATGTTGACGGCGTAAACTACGATCGTCAGTGCGAGGCCGGGCGCGAGCGCCAGCCACGGCCCCTGGTACATGTAGGCCCGCCCGGTGCCGCTCAGCATTCCGCCCCAGGTCGGTGCAGGCGGCGGCACGCCGAGACCGAGAAACGACAGGCCGGCCTCCGCCAGGATCACGGCGCCTACGCGTGTCGTGAACAGGACGATCACGGGCGCCATCACGTTCGGCAGGATGTGCAGCCAGAGAATGCGCGGCGTCCCGGCGCCGATCGACTGGGCGGCATGCACGTACATGTTCTCGCGCACCGAGACGACGGCGCCGCGGATGATGCGCGAACCGGCGATTCCGTACAGCAGGCCGAGGATCACGATCACCTGCGGCATGCCCGGTCCCACGACCGAGACGACCACGATCAGGATCACGAGGTCGGGGAAGGTCATCCACGCGTCCACGATGCGCTGCACGATCATGTCGAAGCGCCCGCCCAGATAACCGGTGGTGATGCCGATCAGTACCGAGATCGCGGTGGCGAGGCCCGCCGCGCAAAAGCCGATGATCACCGAGAGCTGCGCGCCGAAAAGCACCCGCGAAAGCATGTCGCGGCCCAGATTGTCGGTGCCGAACGGAAACTCGAGGGACGGCGGCTGCATGCGGTTGACGGGGCTGATCTCGTTGAACCCGTGCGGCGCAAGCACGCCGGCGAAGATGCCGCACAACAGAAACAGCACGAAAATGACGCCGCCGATCGCACCGAGCGGTTTTTCGCGGAACAGCCGCAGCAGGAATTCGGCGAAGGGCCCGCGATCCCGGAAGGGGGTCGGCAGCGCGACGGCGGCGGATAGCTCGCTCATATGCCCCCCCTCAGCGGTACCGCACCTTGGGATCGAGGAAACCGTAGCTCAGATCCACCAGCAGATTGATCAGCATCACGCACACGCCTACGATCAGGAACACCCCGGTGATGATCGGATAGTCGCGCTGGCTGACCGCCTCGAGCAGCAGCAGGCCCATGCCCGGAATGACGAAGATCTGCTCCATGATGACCGCGCCGCCGATCAGCAGCGGCGCCTGCAGGCCGATCAGCGTCACCACAGGAATCAGCGCATTGCGCAGCGCGTGGCGCGTCACCACCAGCCGCTCGTCCAGCCCCTTCGCCCAGGCCGTGCGGATGTAATCCTGCCGCAGCACTTCCAGCATCATCGTGCGCGTCAGCCGCATCGTGACGGCCGAAAGCGATGTCCCGAGGATCACCGCGGGGATGATCATCTGGCTGAGATTCTTGAGCGGATCCTGCGTGAACGGGACGTACTTGATCTCCGGCGACCAGCCCCACCAGATCGCCGGGAACACCATCACCAGCGTGCCGAGCCAGAAGCTGGGGATGGCGAGCATCAGGATCGAGAACGAACGTGTCACATAATCGCCGGCGGTGTCCTGGCGGATGGCCGAGTACACCCCGATCGGCAGCGCGACGCTCAAACCCACGAGGAACGCGAGTAGTCCCAGCTCGAGGGTCACCGGCAGGCGCGCCAGCAGGTGTTCGGTGACGGGTGTGCTTTGCCACAGCGAACGGCCGAGGTCGCCCTGCAGAGCGGCGCTGACCCAGCGGAAGTACTGTAGATACATCGGCTGGTCCAGCCCCAGCGCCGCCTCGACCAGCGCGCGGTCCTTGCCCACAGCGATGTCGTTCTGCGACAGCATCATGTCGATGACGCTGCCGGGGATGAGCCGGATGGTGATGAATACGATCAGGCTCGCGACGAACAGCGTGGGGATCAGCGCGAGCAGCCGGCGGAGGATGTAGGCCTGCATTGCTTCAACTCTCGGGGCAGACGCTAACAGACTCCCTCTGGCGGGGGAAGGGGATCGACTTGACGCGCACAGTTCCTGCGGCGCGCTTAGCTTAAAATGTCGCAACCACGTCCCGGACCGAAGGTGATTCGCCATGCATTTGACCAGACGCAAGCTCCTCAAGGCCGCGGCGTACGCGCCGCTCGCCGCTCTGCTGCCGGCGCGCGCGCAAGCCTACCCCTCGAAGCCGATTAAGATCATCGTGCCCTTTCCGGCCGGCGGGACGACCGACATCGTCGCGCGGCTGGTCGGGCAGCGAATGGGTGAGTCGATGGGCCAGCCCGTGATCGTGGAAAACCGCGGCGGCGCGGGCGGCTCGCTGGGGGCCGACGCGGTCGCGAAGGCGGCGCCCGACGGCTACACCATACTGATGCATAACATCACCTTTCCGCTTGCCTCGGTCGCGCTTGCGCTGGCGAACCGCTCGCCGTACAACGTCGACACCGATTTCGCCGGCATTTCGATCGTGGTCAACGTGCCGCTGGTGGTGACCGCGCACCCGAGCGTGCCGGCAAAAGACCTGCGCGAACTGGCGGTGCTGCTGCAGAACAACAAGGAACTGCACTACACCTACGGTTCGACCGGGCCGGGCTCGTTCATGAACGTGATCGGCGAGGCGTTCAAGCGCGAAGCGAAGGTCGAGATGACCCACATCCCGCTGAAGGGCGCCGCGCCGCTCAAGCAGGAGTTGCTGGCCGGGCGCCTGCACGTCGGCGGCGACCAGCTTTCCTCTTCGCTGGCGGACATCAAGCGGGGCGCGTTGCGCGCCCTCGCGACCAACGCCTCGAAGCGGATTCCCGAGTTGCCCGACGTGCCGACCGTGCGCGAACTCGGATTTCCGGCGCTCGAGGCCGACGGGTGGAACGGCCTGTTTGCGCCGGCGAAGACGCCCAGGGAAATCATCGACCGGCTGCAGAAAGAAACCGCGGCCGCGGTGCGCAATCCCGAATTGCAGAAGCGCTTCGCCGACCTCGCGGCCGAGGCGGTGGGATCCTCGCCGGCGGAGCAGGACGCGATCCTGAAACGGCAGATGGACCAGTTCCGGCCGATCATCCAGGCCATGCACCTCGACTAGGCGCGCGCCGCACGGCCGGAGCGTCGAGATCGTGGACGGCCGCGTGGTCACCGACCGCCGGGTTTGACGCGGATCAAAGGGAGCCTCTCGGAAAGGCGCAGCATTTTCTGATGTTTTCGCTGGAAGACTGCATCGGTTTGTGCGGCCTCACGGAGGAGGAGGTGCGGGCCATCGCCGAGCACGAGCGCATCCCCGAGATCGCCGCCGCCGAGCTCGGCAGCTACCTGGTGCTGGGGAGCGCGCGCTGCGCTCCCTGGCGTTCTGAGTCGGCGCAAGGCGATGACCGCGAAGTTCGGCTCGCGCAGTGACGCCGCCCGGCGGCTGGCCGCGGCGCTGGCGGGTTTTGCCGGACGCCATCCGCTGGTGCTTGCGATTCCGCGCGGCGCGGTCGAGATCGGCGCCATCGTCGCGCAGCGCCTGGGCGGCGAGCTCGACGTGGTGCTGGTGAGGAAGCTGCGCGCGCCGTCCAATCCGGAGCTCGCGGTCGGCGCCGTCGACGAGACCGGATGGACCTACGTCGCCGAGCATGCTGCAGAGGCGGGCGCCACCCCCGAGTACCTGGAGCGCGAGATCCGCGAGCAGACCGAGCTGCTGCGCCGGCGGCGCGCGTTGTACACGCCGTCGCGGCCGCCGATCGATCCGGGCGGCCGCATCGTGATCGTGGTGGACGACGGCATTGCGACCGGGGCGAGCATGATTGCAGCGCTGCACGCGGCGCGCGAGAAGCAGCCCGCGCGCCTCATCTGCGCCGTGCCGGTGGCCGCCGTCGAGACGCTCGGAAAGGTGAAGCACTACGCCGACGAGCTGGTGTGCCTCGAGACGCCGCTGGGCTTTTACGCCGTCGGCGAGTTCTACCGCGATTTCCAGCAGGTCGACGACAACGAAGTGATCAGGCTGCTGGCGGGGAAATAGGCGGGATGGAGCGAATCATGGACGTCATCCACCAGCGGCGCTCGGTACGCGCCTACGCCGAAAAGCAGCCGGACGAATCCCTGGTGCGCGAACTCCTTGACGCCACGGTCGATGCGCCCACGGCCATGCACCTGGAGCCGTGGGCCTTCGCGGTCATCCAGGACAAGGCGGTGCTGAAGCGCTACGCCGAGCGCGCCAAATCGATCCTGCGCGCACCGGGCGGCGCGGTGGGCTGGGGCTCGGCCGGACGCGCGCCGCGCGATCATCCCGCGATGCTGGATAATCCGGCCTTCAACATCTTCTACGACGCCGGCACGCTGATCGTGATCTGCCGCAGGCAGGGCGGGCCTTTTGCCGACGCCGATTGCTGGCTTGCGGCCGAGAACTTGATGCTCGCAGCCGCGGCGAAAGGCCTCGGCAGCTGCTGTATCGGCTTCGCCGTGTCGGTCTTGAACACGGCCGAGGTGAAGCGGGAGCTCCACATCCCCGCTGAGGGTGCGGCAGTGGCGCCCATCATCCTGGGCTACGCGCGCGGCAGCGTGCCCGCGGTGCCGCGCAAGGCGCCGGAAATTCTCGCCTGGGTGAAGCCGTGAAGCCGCGCAGGATTGTCGCTGGCGTGCTGGTCGTGCTGGGCGCGGTGATCATGTTCGCCGCGGCGCAGACGCCGGCCGGCGCGGCCGTGATGGCCCTGGGCGTGCTGGTCGAGCTCGCCGGCATCGCGCTCGAGCGGCGCCGCCGCTAGTCGCTAAAGCTTGGGAACGCGCAGCGTCTTGCTGATCATCAGGGTACCGGAGAGCGCGAACAGCAGGGCGAGCGGGTGCAGCTGCCATGGCCCAACGGTCCACGCGCCGCCGTAGAGATTCGCGCCGATCCGCTCCTGCCAGGCGGCGAACGCCAGCACGGCGGTGAGCAGCACGCTAATGGGAATGGGCGTGCCTTCAAAATAGGCGACCTTGTCGGCGCCGGCCGCGAGGCTCTCCGCGGTGACGTTGTAGCGTGCCAGCCGGCTGACGCCGCAGCAAACGAAATAAATCAGCACCAGCGCGTCCCAGCCGCCGCGCATGCCGGCAACGAAGCCGAGCGCCGCCGGCGCGACGCCGAAGGAGATCACGTCCGCCAGCGAATCGAGTTCGCGTCCCAGCGCCGAATGCGTATGCCGCGCGCGTGCCACGCGCCCGTCGAGCACGTCGAATACCAGGGCCGCCGGGGCCATGGCGGCTGCCGCGAAGAAGTGCGCCACCGCACGGCTCTCCACGTACAGAATGGCGAATAAAACCGTCGCGACGCCGCAGGCCGCGTTGGCCAGCGTGAAGAAATCGGCGAGGTGGAAGCCCCGGATCATGGAGAAATGCTGGCGCGGCGTGGCCGGCACAGGCTTGGTCTTTTTCATGGGGATGATTCGAAAGGGCTTAGCCGGATTTTACGCCCCGCAAGGTCCTGCATCATGCGCGAAACGCGTCCAGCGGCCCGTGGCGCGACCAGCAGGTGCACGTGATTCGTCATGAGTACGTACGCGTAAATGGCGCATCCGTGCCTGGTCGAGGTTTCCGCAAGCCGGTCGAGGTACAGGCGGTAGTGGCGTTCCGTGAAGAAGCACGGCGCGCGGTTGTTGCCGCGCTGAACGACGTGCTGAGGAACGCCCGGAAGTTCTAAGCGCGGCCTTCTGGGCATGGGAGGAACGGGTAGGCGCAATCCATGCCCCGAGCAACGCTCGAAAACGAAAAAAGTTACTCTGACCCCGTTTCGGCGGAGTGTGTTTGAACCCGCCATTTCACTCTCCGCGCGCGGAACTTGCGCCAACGCAGTATAGAATCCGCGCCGCCCTTTTGAAATCTCGCGGAGTTCGAACATCACATCCTCTGCCGTCGCGCAGCCCGGAGCGAGCCAGTGGATCGGCCGCCCGATGCGCCGCGTTGAAGACCGGCGTCTGCTGACCGGGCAGGGCCGCTTCACCGACGATGTTGCGCTCAGCGGTCAGGCGCATGCGGCGTTTCTGCGCTCGCCGCACGCGCATGCCCGCATCGCCGCAATCGATACCGCCGCCGCGCTCGCCGCGCCGGGCGTGATCGCGGTGCTGACCGGTGCGGACGTCCGCGCCGAAGGGCTCGGGCCGATCCCGTTCACCGCCCTGCACAAGCGCCACGACGGCGCGCCGATGACGGTGCCTCCGCGGCTCGCGCTCACGGCAGGCGTCGCGCGCTTCGTCGGCGACCCCGTCGCGATGGTGGTCGCCGAAACGCGCGAGCAGGCGCGCGACGCGGCCGAGTTGATCGAGGTGAGCTGGGAGCCGTTGGCGGCGGTTGCAGACCTGGAACGCTCGGCCGCCGCGGACGCGCCGGTCGTTTGGCCGCAAGCCTTCGACGCGGCCTACGGCAACCACGCAGCCGGCTACCGTGCGGGCGATCGCGATGCCACGGCGGCGGCGTTTGCGCGCGCCGCGTACATCGTGCGGCTGCGCGTCGTAAACCAGCGCGTGGTGGCCAATCCGCTCGAGCCGCGCGCGCTGGCTGCAAGCTACGACGCGCAAGGCGGCCGCTACACGCTCTGGTGCCCGACGCAGAACACGCACACGGTGCGCACGCAGCTTGCCGGCGGCGTGTTCAAGCTGCCGGAGGACCGCTTTCGCATCGTCTGCACCGACGTGGGCGGCGGGTTCGGCGCGCGCGGGTACGCCTATCCCGAGCATGCGGCACTGTGTTTCGCCGCGCGCCGCACCGGGCGTGCGGTGAAATGGCTCGCGGACCGCTCGGAGAATTTCCTCTCCGAGGTGCATGGCCGCGACAACGTCACTGTCGCGGAACTGGCGATCGGCGCAGATCACCGGTTCCTCGCGTTGAAAATCCAGACGCTTGCGAACGTCGGTGCCTATGTATCGAATTTCGGCGCGGCGGTGCCGGCGATGTCGGGCGCGCGCGCACCCACCGGCGTATACGCC
>JBGOTT010000101.1:0-11629 GCA_041476585.1 Gammaproteobacteria bacterium
AGCGGGCCGAGCGGCATCTACCTCTCCGGCCTGTTCGAGCGCATGGGGATCGCGCGCGAGAAGGTCGTGCAGTCGAAGCCCGGCACGCAGTCGGGCGAGGTGGTCGCGCGCGGCGAAGCAGACATCGGTTTCCAGCAGGTGAGCGAGCTGCTCCCGGTGAAGGGCATCGACTATCTCGGTCCCTTGCCGCCGGACATCCAGCACGTCAGCTTGTTTTCGGGCGGAATCCATGCCGCGGCGGCTGACCCGCAGGCTGCCCGCGAGCTGATGAAATTCCTCGCGTCGCCCGCAGCCGCGCCGGTCCTGCGGGCGAAAGGGATGGAGCCAGCACTATGAGGAGGAATTCATGATGATTCCGCCGCACTTCCATCCCGAGGCGCGCTACATCGTGGCGCTGAACGGCGGGAGCGCGACATGGTCGAGCGCGCCGGCATGCTGGTGAAGTCAACGAGCGAGGAGAAAGAGATGACGCCGACCAGACGCAGATTCACCGCGGGGCTCGGCGCCGGCGTCGCGGCGCTCGCGCTGCCGCCCGGGTTGCTCCCCGGTGCGCGCGCGCAATCCGGCAAGCCGCTCAAGCTGATCCTCAGCGTGCCGCCGGGCGCCGCGCTCGATGCGAGCGCGCGGCTGCTCGCCGACAAGCTCAAGGTAAGCCTTGACCGCCCGGTCGTCATCGACTACAAGGTCGGTGGCATCGGCCTGTCGGCGGGCGAGTTCCTGAAGAATAACGAGGCGGACGGCACGAACCTGCTGTACACGCCAACCGCGTTCTTCTCGTACCACACGTTCCTGTATTCGAAGCTCAACTACGATCCGGACCGGGACCTAACGCCCGTGTGCGAGGGCCTGATCATCCCGACGGCCACCACGGTGTCGGCGGCTTCCGGCATCGCGAGCTTCAAGGAGTGGGTCGACGCGATCCGCCGCGACCCGAAGATGCGCTTCGTCGGCACGCCCAGCCCCTCGGGCGTCGGTGTGTTCCTGACGCACCTGATGGCGAAGACGTTCGGCGTGGACCTGCAGGTCGTGGCCTACAAGGGCGGCCGTCCGCTGCTCACCGACCTGCTCGGCGGCCAGATGCCGGCGAGCGCCTCGGTGATCGCCGACTACCTCGAGTTGCACCGCGCCGGACGCGTGCGCATCCTCGCGCAGAGCCTCGCCGGGCGCTCGGCGCTCGCGCCCGACGTACCCTCGTATACCGAGCTCGGCTACCCGGAATTCTTCGGCAAGACCTCGTTCGGCTTTTTCGTGAAGGCAGGCACACCGCGGCCGCTCATCGAGCAGTACGCGAAGGCGATCACGGACGCGCTGCGCATCCCGGAAACGGCCAAGCGTCTGAACGAGATCGGCCTGGAAGTGGCGGGAGGCACGCCGGAAGAGTTCCAGAAGACGCTGCTCGACGACCGCAACCGCTGGGCGCCGATCGCGAAGCAGGCCGGCATCAAGCTCGACTGAGAAGCGCCATGAGAGGACCCCGGTTCACGGACATGGTCGCAGTCGTCACCGGCGCGGCGAGCGGCATCGGTGCCGCGGCGGCGCGCGCGCTCGCCGCCGAAGGCGCTAAAGTCGCGCTGCTCGACGCCAACGAGGTAGCCCTGCGCGCGATGGCGAAGGAAATCCCGGGGTCGCGGGCTTTTGCGGTGGACGTCGCGAGCGGGGCCTCGATCAAGGAGGCATTCGACGGCGTGCTGAAGACTTTCGGTACCGTGCACGTGCTGGTGAACAGCGCCGGCGTGATTGGCAAATCGACGCTGCAGAACATGACCGAGGCCGAGTGGGACCGGGTGCTCGATATCAATCTCAAGGGCACGGCGCTCTGCACCCGGGCGGTGATTGGGCCGATGCGCGCGCAGGGCGGCGGTGCCGTAGTCAACGTTTCCTCGATGGCGGGTAAGCGCGTGTCCTTCGCCGGCGCCACCAACTACACCGCCTCGAAGACCGGCGTGGTCGGCTTCACCTGGCACGCCGCCTTCGAGCTGGGCGCCTACAGGATCCGCGTCAATGCGGTCTGCCCGGGGCCGACGATCACCGGCATGACGAGCAAGCGCACGCCCGAGCAGCTCGCCGCGACTGCGGCCAAGATCCCGCTCGGCCGCTGGGTGATGCCCGAGGACGTGGCGAATGCGATCCTGTTCCTCGCGAGCGACGAGGCAGCCATGTGCACCGGCACCGCGCTCGACGTGGACGGCGGCATCCTCGTGTCGAACGGCAGCAGCTACGATGAGTATTTCGCGTCGCGGACATGAACGAACCCATCCCCTCGGGCGCCTGCGAAATCGAGTCCTATCCCGGCGAGAACGCGGAACGGCGCGTCGCCGCCGGGGAATTCGATCCTGCCGGAAAGCGGGTCAAGGTTCTGAATCCCCGGGGCACGCCGCCCGCGATCCGGTTGCGGTCCATGGCGCCGCGCCCCGCGTCGCTGGAAGGGAAAACCGTCTACTTCGTGGACGTGCGCTTCATGAACGGCAACGTGTTCCTCGGCGAGATCCAGAAGGTGTTCGCCGAGCAGTTCCCCGGCGTGAAGACCGAGTTCCGGCAGAAGCGCGGCGGCTACACCGAGGACGATCCGGAGTTGTGGGCGGAGATCAAGGCGAAGGGGGCCCTGGTGGTGATGGCGATCGGCCACTGCAGCACCTGCGCGCCGGCGATGGCGGTGCATTGCATGAACCTCGAGGATATGGGCATCCCCACGGCGCCGATCGTCACCTCGGCGTTCACCGACCTGGTGAAAGCCGTGACCTTCAAGGCGGGCATGCCTGGGCTGCGCTTCACTTTCGTGCCGCACCCGGTGGGCGGCAAGCCGCCGGCAGTCCTGCGGGACTACGTTCTCGGCGCCGACCCGGTCACCCGCAAGCCGGTGCTCGGCGAAATCACCGGCGCGCTCACGCGAGCGCTGACGCAAGCCGAGCGAAGGACGGGCGCGCAGGACCGGCCCGTGCCGCGGCTGCTCGGCGCGGACGCCGAGGATGCGCTGCATGCGCTCTTTCTGGACGCCGGATGGACCGACGGGCTGCCGGTCGTGCTGGCCACGGAGGAACGCGTCGCCGCGATGCTGAAGGGCACGAGCCACCGGCCGGACGAGGTCGTCGGCAAAATGCGGCCGACCGAAACGCAGGAAGACTGGTCGTACACGGTCGAGCAGGTTGCGGCGAACGCCGTGATGGCGGGCACGCGGCCGGAGTATTTCCCGGTGATCCTCGCGCTCGCTTCGTCGCAGGTCACCGCGCTGCACAGCTCCACCAGCTCGTTCGCCGCGATGGTGGTGGTCAACGGGCCGATCCGCCACGAGCTGCGCATGAATTCCGGCCTCGGCGCGCTGGGTCCCTTCAATCACGCCAATGCCACGATCGGCCGGGCCTACGGGCTGCTGTCGCGCAACCTCGGCGGCGGCGCCGTTCCGGGAACGACGTATCTCGGCTCGCAGGGCAATCCGCTCAACTACGGCAACGTGTGCTTCGCCGAAAACGAGGAGAAAAGTCCGTGGGAGCCTTTCCACGTGCAGCACGGCTTCAAGCCCGGCGACAGCGTGGTCAGCATCTTCCGCGGCAGGACCTTCAGCCATCTCCTCGAAGTGCGGGAAAAGACCTGGCGGGAGCAATTTCTCAACCTGGTGTCGGGATTCACGCCGACGCCGAGGACGAACCTCACACTGCTCCTCGAGCCCCTGGCCGCGCGCACGCTCAAGGAGCGCGAAGGCTTCGACTCGAAGGCGAAGCTCGCGCAATGGTTCCACGAGCATTCGCGGATACCCGCGGACGTGTACTGGGACTACCAACTCGTCATCAACTACATCGAGCCGCAGGCGAGAAAAGGCGTCGAGCCCTTCGCGTCCTACCTGAAGCTGCCGAAGGAGGCGTCGATTCCCCGGTTCGCGGAGCCGGGAAAAATCGGCGTCGTGGTGGTGGGCGGAGAGAAGAACGCGTACTGGTTCGCGACCGATTTCGGCCACCTGAAAAGCGAATCGGTGGACCGCTGGCGCTAGCGCGGATCACGATGGCGTCGTACCGTTCGGTCATGCGGTCGATCCGTGAATGATGATGCCGTCCATGGTATCGGCGCAGTGCGCCCAGGGCTGGTCCTCGAGCACGCGCCGCGTGTCGGCATAGCCCGCCTTGCGCCGCGTGTCGATGCCCGCGGCGGTGAAGTCGATGTCCTTGGTGTGGTCCTCGCCCTCCAGGCGCGGCGCGTGCAGCGGCAGCAGGTGCATGACCGTGGCGCAGCCGTAGCCGAGCATCCGCTTCACTTCGGGGTCTTTGCACCGCTCCTCTGAGATGTGCTGCGCGAGCTCGCGGATGATGTGGCGCATGCGGTGGATCTGCTGCTGGCGCATGACATGGCTGGTGGCACGGCTCGCGTACTGGATGTCCTTCTGCCGGCCGAGCACCTGCCAGACCGTCTCCGGCTCGGGTCCGGTCGCATGCCAGACGTTGGCGGCGAAGATGAGGGTGTCGCGCCGCGGCATGTCGTCGAGCACCACCTCGACCGGGGTGTTGGAATAGATGCCGCCGTCCCAGTACGGGTCGCCGTCGATGCGCACCGCAGGGAACGCGGGCGGCAGCGCGCCCGAGGCCATCACGTGCCGCTCGTCGAGCGCCATGTCGCGGCTGTCGAAGTAGCGCATCTCGCTCGTGCGCACGTTGACCGCGCCCAGCGTGAGCCGTGTCTTGCCCGCGTTGACGCAGCCGAAATCGACCAGGCCCGCGAGCGTTTCCTGCAGCGGCGCGGTATTGTAGAAGGCGGCCCGCTCGACGCCGAGCGGCGCGTGCACGCCCCAGGCGGCATCGGGGTTCGGCGCGAAGAAGCCGTCGATGCCTTTCGCGACGATGCTCGCGTGCGCGACCGCGCTCGCGACCGCGGGCCACATGCCCCATATGTTCGCGACCTGATCGCTGCGCACCATCTGCCAGAATTGCTCGAGGCGCTCCATGCGGCGCTCGGGCGGATTACCCGCGATGATCGCGCCGTTAATGGCGCCGATCGAGGTGCCGATGACCCAGTCGGGCTCGATGCCCGCGTCGTGCAGCGCCTCGTAGACGCCCACGTGGTAGGCGCCGAGCGCGCCGCCGCCTTGCAGTACCAATGCGATCTGGCCGGAATAGTTGCGCATGACCGGAGCGTACGCTCAGTTGGCCTTGATGTTCGACGCAATCGACGTCATCAGGCCCGAGGCGGTCTGGAATAGATTATAAGGATTGCTTGCTCTGCCGCGACAAAAGCGGTCCGTTAGCGCTTTCGGGAGGGACCGATGTCTTGTGCGCACCGTGTCACGCGATTTCTGAGTTTGGTCGCTGCGATTCTGTTCGCTGCTTGCATTCATTTGGGTCCGGCATCGGCGCTGACGCCCGAGGAGGCCACCCGCGTCGGCGGCGACCTGACGACGCTCGGCAACAGACTCGCCAGGCTGCAGGAAGCCGGCGCCAAGGTTCTCGATGCCGCACCGGGGGCGTATCGCGAACTCGCCGCCGCGCTCGGGCGGATCGTCGACGCACGCAGCGAGCGCGATACCGCCAACAATGCGTGGCGTGGCATGCTGTCAGCTCTGCTCCTGTCGGCAGTGGTCTTTGCGTTTCGCCGCACAACGTCGCGGGTGCGGCAGCGCTGCCTTAACGACGCGCTGCGCGCACGCGGCGCGGCGGGGTTGCTGGCGCTCGATGCAGGGAGCTGGCTCGTGATCGCCGCCGGCGCCTACCTTCTGATCGAGTTCGGCTTCGATGCCGGCGGCAACCAGGAACTGTTGTGGGTGGCGATTCTCTGGGCATTCGTGCGCTGGCGCCTGGCCGTGCTGTTGATCGAGGCGATCCTCCGCCCCGGGATTCCGGCTTTCCGCCTGATCGCGATGAGCGATGCCGCTGCGCGCCAGGTCAAGGCCATTGTCGCCGTGACAATACTGGTCGGCTTTACCGGCATTTCGGTCATGCCGGTGCTTCTGCGGGCCGGGCTGCCGATACCGGCGGGGCAGGTGCTTGCGCTCGCTCAAGGGCTGTTCGTCGCCGCAGGGGCCGTGTTGGCCCTGCTGCGCTATCGCGCTTCGCACTCGGCGCCGCCGCGCTCTGCGCGCCTGTGGTTTGGTTTCGGGATCGTCGCAATTCCCTTGTTGTGGCTTGCGTGGTGCGTGTCGGTGCTGCTGCTCGAATTCTCCGTGTACCACTCGCTGACGTGGTCGATGCGCATCGCCGTGTTCACCTACGTAGTCGATGCGCTCCTCGGCCTTTCCTCCCACGCGCGCTGGGTGCTGCTGATGCAGCGCTCGATTACCGCTGCCGCGGTGCTTGCGATCGCGATCGTGCTCTCCGAAGTCTGGCTGGTGGATGAGCTTGCGCTGGTGGCGCCCGCGACCTGGTCGGCCATCCGCCGTTCGCTCATCACCGCCGGGCTGACGCTGTTCTTCGGCTATGTCGCCTGGCGCTACCTGCACCATTGGACCGAGGAGCGATTGCGGGCCTCTGCAACTGGCATGGCCGGGCCCGACAGCGAAGACGAAGGCGCGCACGCCGCGTCGCGGCTCACCACGGTCCTGCCGATGCTGCGCATCCTGGCTGGCATCGCGATCCTGGTGGTTGTGGCATTGCTTGCGCTGTCGCAGCTCGGGGTCGAAATCACGCCGTTGCTCGCCGGTGCCGGGGTGTTCGGCCTCGCGATCAGCTTCGGCTCGCAGGCGCTGGTGCGCGACATTGTCTCGGGCATCTTCTTCATGGCCGACGATGCGTTCCGCGTAGGCGAGTACATCGACACCGGGCGACTCAAGGGCACGGTGGAAAGGATCTCGCTGCGCTCGGTGCGCCTGCGCCACCAGAACGGTCAGATTCACACCATACCGTTCGGCCAGCTCACCTCGATCTCCAACTTCAGCCGCGACTGGCAGACCGTGAAATTCAACCTGCGGCTTGCGCGCGACACTGATCTCGAGAAGGTGCGCAAGACCGTGAAGCAGCTCGGGCAGGAAATGCAGAAGGACCCGGAGCTCGGCAAGGAGTTGCTTCAGCCGCTCAAGCTTCAGGGCGTGGCCGAGATCGCCGACAGCGCTCTCGTGGTGCGGCTCAAGTTCACCGCGCGCCCGCTCAAGCCCAGTTGGGTACAGCGCGAGTCGCTCAAGCGTATCTACAAAGCGTTCGGCGAAAAGGGAATCGAGTTCGCCTCCGGCGCGATCACCGTGCAGACCGCAGGCGGGCCGTCGGTGCCCGCCGAACTCGCGACGCGCGCGGCGGGGGCGGCAAGTGCCGGAGCGGAGAAGACTATTCCGTGACCCGGCGTATTGGTCGGGCGGAAATCACGTGTCCAATCTGCCAGGGACGCGGCAGTGTCGCATGCGCCGCCTTGACCGCCGCCATGCGCTCGAGCAACTCTTGGGGCATCGGCGCGGTCCTGCGGGTGACCATCGAGACGACGGAGGAGAGCGTCTCCATCGAGGCCGCGAGGTAGCCCTCGGTGGCGTGGAACATCTCGTGGTAGCTGTGGATCCGCTTGGCGTCGAAGTCGAGCAGCCGTGACTCGAAGCGCAGCGGATCGCCCGCCTTCACTTCGCGCAGGAAGTTCTGGTGCGCCTCCAGCGCAAACGTGGTCAGGCCGTGGCGGTGGCGGAACTCGGGCGTCAGCGCGAGAAACTCGGTGAACCGGTCCGACGCGATGTCGAATACGACGTGGTAATAACCCACGTTCATGTGCCCGTTGTAGTCGATCCACTCCGGGCGAACCACGTCGCGCGCGGCCGCAAACGGTGTCGGAATTTCCATGCTCAGCGCCCGGTAAAACGCGCCTTTCGCCGCTCGACGAAGGAACGCAGGCCCTCGGCGGCATCTGCGGTGGCTGCAAGCTCGCGTTGCACCGCTTGCATTTCCGCGCGCATGCCGACCGGGCCCTTCTCGAGATAACGTCGCGAAGATGCGAGTGAAGCACGCACCGCGAGCGGAGCCTGCTCGGCGATCGTGCGCGCAATCGCCAGCGCCCGTTCGAATTGCTGTCCCGTGGGGACGAGCTCCTGAACGAAGCCCAGGCGCAGCGCTTCCGCCGCGCCGAACTCATCGCCCGTGAGCAGGTAGCGCTGCGCATTGCCCCACCCGGCGCGCTCGACGAAGCGCAGCGTCGCGCCGCCCGTCGGCATGATGCCGCGCTTCACCTCGATCTGCGCGAAGCGGCAGTCATCCGCAGCCACCACGATGTCCTGCGCCAGCATCAGCTCGACGCCGAGGGTGAAACAGATGCCCTGCACGGCGCACACCACCGGTTTGGTGCGCATCGGCTCGCGCAGCGAGAACGGATCGACGGTCTCGGGCGAAACCGCGGTTTCACCGCGCGCCATCAGCGGCGCGAACTGATCGAGCTGCAGTCCCGCAGTAAAGTTTGCGCCGTGCGCGTAGAGCAGACCGACGTGCACCGCATCGTCGCGTTCCATGGCGGTGAACGCATCGGCGAGTTGGCGGTACATCGCGAGCGAAATGCCGTTGAGTTTCTTGGGCCGGTCGATGCCGATCAGAAACACCTCGGCGTTGCGCTCCGCGGTAATGCGGCCATCGGCCGGCGTTGCCTCAGCGCCCATCCGTTCCTCCGTACACTTCGCAAGCGGTAATTATAGGGTGGGGTTGCATGTAGACTTGGGCGCAGATTGGGTAGAATCGGCTCGATTGTCTTGCCCATGACCAACGGAGGACGGAACGTGAGCGAAGACCTGTCCGGGCTCGATACGTTTCCGAAGCTGCTCGTGCATCACGCCCAGGTGCGCGGCGCGCGCCCCGCCATCCGCGAGAAGGACCTGGGCATCTGGCAGACCCACACCTGGGGGGATGTGGCGCGCGAGGTCAGGCGCATCGCCTGCGGGCTTGCGGCGCTGGGGTTCAAGCGCGGCGATCACCTCGCGGTGATCGGTGACAACCGCCCGCGCATGTACTGGGCGGTCTGCGCCACTCAGGCGCTGGGCGGCATTCCGGTGCCGATGTACCAGGACGCGGTGGCCACAGAAATGGCGTATCCGATACAGAACGCCGAGATCGCCTTCGCAGTGGTGGAAGACCAGGAGCAGGTCGACAAGCTGCTCGAGATCCTGCCGCAGTGCCCGTCGCTCAAGCGCATCTTCTACGACGAACCGCGCGGCATGCGCCGTTACGCGCAGGAACAGCTGATGGAGTACGAAAAGCTGACGGTGCTTGGCGACGAGTACGACAAGGCCCACCCGGATTTCTACGCCGCCGAACTTGCCAAGGGCAGCGGCGCGGACACGGCCGGGATGTTTTTCACCTCCGGCACGACCAGCCACCCGAAAGGCGTGGTACTGACCCACGCGGCGCTGATCGACCGCGCGCTCGCCGCGGCGAAGATGGAAGGGCTCGACGAGACCGATGAGGTGCTCGCCTATCTGCCGCCGGCGTGGATCGGGCAGAACATATTTTCCTACGCCCAGCCGTTTGTCACCGGCTACTGCATCTGCTGCCCCGAGTCCTCCGAGACGGTGATGTCGGACATGCGCGAGATCGGCCCGACCTACTACTTCGCGCCGCCGCGGGTGCTCGAGGCGATGCTCACCCAGGTCTCGATCCGCATGGAGGACGCGAGCGCACTCAAGCGCGGCCTGTACGGGTATTTCATGGCGGTCGCCGGCCGCGTGGGCGGCGCGATTCTCGACGGCAAGCCGGTGGGCGGATTCGATCGCCTGATGTATGCGCTCGGCGACCTGGTGATGTACGGGCCGTTGCGCAACGTGCTCGGCATGAGCCGCGTGCATGTGGCCTACACCGCAGGCGAGGCGATCGGTCCGGACTTGTTCCGCTTCTACCGCTCGATCGGCATCAACCTGAAGCAGCTCTACGGCTCGACCGAGACCAGCGTGTTCGTGTGCATCCAGCCCGACGGCCAGGTGAAGGCCGACACGGTCGGCCCGGCCGTGGCCGGCGTGGAGTTGAAGTTCACGCCGCAGCGCGAACTTCTGATCCGCTCGCCGGGCCTGTTCAAGGAGTACTCCAAGAATCCCCAGGCCACCGCCGAGGCGAAGGACGCAGAGGGCTGGTTCCATACCGGAGATGCCGGCTTCGTGGACCCCGACGGCCACCTCAAGATCATCGACCGCGTGAAGGATGTCGGCAAGCTGAGGGACGGCACCCTGTTTGCGCCCAAATACCTCGAGAACAAGCTCAAGTTTTTCCCTTACATCAAGGAAGCCGTCGCCTTCGGCCAGGACCGCGACATGGCGTGCGCGTTCATCAACCTCGACGCCGAGGCGGTGGGCAACTGGGCGGAGAAAAGGAACCTTTCCTATTCCGGGTACACCGATCTCGCGTCGCAGGACGCGGTCTACGATCTGATCCGCGAGTGCGTCGAGAAGGTCAACGCCGACCTCGCGCTCGAGCCCGAGATCGCCGGCTCGCAGATCCACCGCTTCCTCATCCTGCACAAGGAAATGGACGCTGACGACGGAGAGCTGACGCGCACGCGCAAGGTGCGCCGCGGCTACATCGGCGAGAAGTACGCCACCCTCGTCGCTGCGCTCTACGACGGAAGGACCAGCATTCACGTCGAGGCCCAGGTGAAGTACGAGGACGGCCGCACCGGCTCCATCTCCGCCGATCTCAAGATCTGCGACGCGAAGACCTTCAGCCCGCACGCGGCGAAACGCGCCGCATGAGCCAGACGCGAAACGTCGGCGAAGTCATCCTGTCGGTGGAGAACGTGTCGCTCGCGTTCGGCGGCGTGAAGGCGATCACCGAAGTGAGTTTCGACGTGCGGGAGCACGAGGTCCGCGCCATCATCGGTCCCAACGGCGCGGGCAAGAGTTCGATGCTGAATGTGATCAACGGCGTCTACCATCCGCAGCAGGGTTCGATCACCTTCAAGGGCCTGACGCGCAGCGACGTGGATTCGCACGAGGCGGCCAAGCAGGGTATTGCGCGCACCTTCCAGAACATCGCGCTGTTCAAGGGCATGACGGTGCTCGACAACATAATGACCGGGCGCAACCTGAAGATGCGCTGCAATTTCCTCCAGCAGGCGCTGTGGATCGGCCCGGCCAGGCGCGAGGAGATGGAGCACCGGCGCCAGGTCGAGGAGGTCATCGATTTTCTCGAAATCCAGCACATCCGCAAGACGCCGGTCGGGCGGCTGCCCTACGGACTGCAGAAGCGGGTCGAACTGGCGCGCGCGCTCGCCGCCGAGCCCGACATGCTGCTTCTGGACGAGCCGATGGCGGGGATGAACGTCGAGGAGAAGCAGGACATGTGCCGCTTCGTGCTCGACGTGAACGACCACTTCGGCACCACCATCGTGCTGATCGAGCACGATATGGGCGTGGTGATGGACATCTCCGACCGCGTGGTGGTGCTGGAGTACGGGCGCAAGATCGCCGACGGCACCCCCGACGACGTGCGCGGCAACCAGAAAGTGATCGATGCCTATCTTGGAGTGGCGCATTGATGAACTGGCCCTTCTTTTTCGAAGTGCTGATCGGCGGGCTACTCGCCGGCGTGATGTACTCGTTGGTGGCGCTGGGTTTCGTGCTGATCTACAAGGCCTCGGGCGTATTCAACTTTGCGCAGGGATCGATGGTGTTCTTCGCCGCGCTCACCTTCGTGTCGCTCACCGAGCGCGGCATGAACCTGTGGGTCGCCATGGCGGTTACTCTCGGTGTGATGGTCGTGCTCGGCATCCT
>JBGOTT010000102.1:0-11599 GCA_041476585.1 Gammaproteobacteria bacterium
CCGGGCATGACGTTGTGGCTGCCGAATTACCTGTACGGGGGAGGATAGATCGGCGTTGGCGCACGGCGGTGCAGCCGACGACGCGGCGCTGATCCGCGCGCTGAATCACGTCATCGACAAGAACGTGATGAGGAAACCGCAAAGATTGCGGATCTATTTCTTGCAGATCTCGGCCAGCTGACCGAGCCACACGTCGCGTTTCGCGCGACGAAATTGGAACCAGATTCTGTATCGGGAAAAATCCGGATCCGGCACGTTTATTGCGACCCAGTGGTGCGTCACGCCGAGCATCGTTTCGCGCTCGGGTTCCAACGATAGGACTTCGCTCGGGGAAAGCACTTTCCCGTGAGGCCAATCAACCAGCACGAGCCGGTTTCTCGCTTTTTCATAACCCACATAGGTGTCGCCCTTCCTATGGAAAAGGTCGGGCTTAAAGTCCGACGGCAATAGCGCGGCCACCTTTTCCTCGGCCGTATTGCCTCTCATGAAAAGCCTGTACGAGATCCATATGCCGATCGTGAACCCCGCAAAAATAAGCACTCCAATGACCGTACCCACGGCTGGCGACTCCTTCCTGCCTATGGTAACAGGGCGGGCGCGATAACGTAGCGGTGTTGCGGAGCACGTAAGTCAGGATAGGCGCCCGGAACGTCTATCGGCGCCGCGCGGTCGCTACGGGTTAGCCGGAGAGAGCGCTCGGCACGTCGTCGAGCGCGACGATCCAGTGGGTGACGCGGCCGCGGTCGTCGCGCACCGGATCGAATACCGCGAGCACCGCGCGCTCGGTAGCATCGCGCTGGCGCACGCGACAGGCGACGCGCAATCCGGCGTTCGCCGCAGTGGTGGCGCCGGCCGGTTCAAGCAGAGTGCGGAGGGACGCCTCTTCACTACAGGCCGCGAGAACAAGGCTCGCATGACGCCCGAGCGTGTCGCGCGCCGCGTAACCGCTCAAGCGCTCGAACGCCGGATTGACGAAAACGAATGGCAGCTCGGCGTGCGCCGCGTCGAGCAGCGCAAGCGGCAGGCTGCTTGCGGACATCGCAGCGCGATACAAAGCACTGTCAGAAAGCAGTCGGAACAGCGCCGGCGCGGCTTCGTGCGAGGCCGGCGCACCGCCGCCATGGGAATGATTGCCCGCTGCCGGTCGCGACGCTACGCCTCTATGAAACAGTGCCATAGGGGGTTTTGCCACAAATCCCGGGGTTCTGGCAAGACCGAAATGAGAAAAAGTCCAGGGTTTTCAGGTAAATGTGAGAAAAACCGCGCTTCGGGGCGCTCGCGGCACTGCAAAAACAGTGAGAGCCGGCCTGTAAGCCGGGTTCTGTGGGCGGTGTGACCCGCCCGGGCAGCCATTCCTCTGGGCCGGGGGTCACCCCCCGGCTCTAGCCACCTACCCGCAAGCTCGGCCGAGCCGGCCTCAAGCGCTTGCCTATTTGGTGTTGCTCCGGATGGAGGTTGCCGCGTTTCACCCCGGTCTGAACCGGATCGTCTCTGTGGCCCTGTTCGTCGCCTTAGCGCCGCTTGCACGGCATTTATGCGCGCCGGGGGGTTACCCCGCATCCCGCTCTTCGGAGCCCGGACTTTCCTCTGCGTTTTTAGTGCAGCGGCTGCCTGGCCAGCTCCCGGGCGCGATTCTACGCCCCGATGCTGCGTCCTGTGCGCGCAGAATCGGTGCGCGGCGGGCGGAAATAGCGCTGATCGGCGTAGAACGCCTCGCGGCAACTCCCCTCGAGCCAGCCCGGATATCCGAACACCGGCAACGGCGGCAGCAGCAAAGGCGTCAGGCCCGCCGGCGGTGCTGCGAACCATGCGGCGGCGGCCGCGTCGAGCCGTTCGAACAGTGCGTGCGCCGGCTCCGTGAGCAGTCGCGACTCGACCGGCACGAACAATGCTCGGCAGGTAATGCCCGGATACGGCTCGAGTGCGTGCTCGAGTACCGCGTGACCCGGCACCGCGAAGCGCATGCTTTCGAGCACCGCACTGCGCCGCTCCCAGAACAGTTCGCGCCAGCGGTGTTCGCGCGCGAGCGCCTCGAGCGATGCATCGCTCACCGCCACCAGCGCGCCGCCTTCGTCGAACAATGTCAGCGCGTCACGCACACGGCCGCGCCGTGCGCCCTCCCTGGGAAGATGCTCGGCGTGCAAAGCATTGATGGCCGCCTTGGTGCGCGGAAACGCGAGCCACGCAAGCGCATTCAACAGGTCGTGCCAGTTCTCCGGGCGCGTCGCGACCGCGCCGGTGTCGTGGACGCGAAGCTCGTAATTGGCCGATTCGAGGAGGTCGGGCGCGACAAAGCGCAACGGCAGACCGCGCGCATTCGCCAGCTTTCGCTCCGCCGCGAACCCGTTCAAAAGCTCAAGCGGCGGCCAGCCATCCCCGAGGCGCGCAAGCCACGGGCGGATCGGCTCGAAGATCGGGTGGTCGAACGCCGCTTGCTTCAGCCGATCTGCCACGTCAGGGTCTCCCCCGCGCGTAGCGGTACCAGCTTGTCGTCGCCGAAGGCGAGCTGCTCGGGCATCCGCCAGCTGCGGCGCGCGAGGCGGATCTTCGCGCTGTTGCGCGGCAGGCCGTAGAAATCGGGCCCGAAGAAGCTCGCGAACCCCTCCAGCCGATCGAGCGCGTTGGCTTCTTCGAATGCGGTTGCATAGAGCTCGAGCGCGGCATTTGCGGTGTAGATTCCCGCGCAGCCGCACGCGGCCTCCTTTGCGTGGCGCGCATGCGGCGCGCTGTCGGTGCCGAGAAAGAATTTCGGGCTGCCGGAGGTCGCCGCGGCCACCAGGGCCTCGCGGTCGTCTTCGCGCTTGAGCACCGGCAGGCAATAGTGGTGCGGGCGGATCCCGCCGAGGAACAACGCGTTGCGGTTCATCAGCAGGTGGTGCGCGGTGATGGTCGCCGCAATCCGTTCGGGCATCACCTCGACGAAGTTGGCCGCGTGGCGCGTGGTGATGTGCTCGAGAATGATCTTCAGTTCTGGAAAACGCTCGACCAGCGGCGAGAGTATCTCGTCGATGAACACCCGCTCCCGGTCGAACACGTCGACTTCGGGATCGGCCACCTCGCCGTGCACCGAGAGCGGCATGCCGAGTTCCTGCATCCTCTCCAGCGTCGTGAAGCAGCGGGAGATGCGCGTGACGCCCGCGTCGGAATGCGTGGTGGCGCCGGCGGGGTAAAGCTTGGCCGCGACCACGCGGCCCGAGAGCTTGGCGCGCGCGATTTCCTCGGGCGGCGTGTCGTCGGTGAGGTATAGCGTCATCAGCGGCTCGAACGTCATCCCCTGCGGCAAGGCCGCCAGAATGCGCTCGCGATACGCGAGCGCGCCGGCAGTCGTGGTGACCGGCGCCGGGAGATTCGGCATCACCATCGCGCGCGCGAAGCGCCGGGCAGTGTCGGCCACGATGTCGCGCAACGCGGCACCATCGCGCAGGTGCAGGTGCCAGTCGTCCGGGCGGGTCAGGGTGATCGAGTCCAAGCAATGCACTCCAGCAAACATGCGCGGCGAAAAGGCACAGCGTAGAGAGGCCGATTCTATCGTGCCCCCGTATCAGGCCCTTGGCGCCTGCCGCGCCCGGCGAGCTCGAGCGCGCGGGCGTACAGCAGCTTGCGGGCTCGCCCGGTGAGCCTCGCGGCCAGCTTCGCCGCGTCGCTCGGGCCGAGCGCTTCGAGCAGCGTTGCAAGCACGTGATCGGCGTCGGACGCGCCTGGATTGCGGTTGCCGTTGCCGGGCGCGATCACCAGCACGAACTCGCCCTGCTCGCGCTGCGCTCGCTGATCGAGCCAGCCGAGCGCGGCGCCCAGCGGCATGCGCGCTATTTCCTCGAATTTCTTGGTGAGTTCGCGCCCGATCGCGACTTCGCGATCCGCGCCGCAGCCCGCAGCAAGATCCGCCAGCGTGGCGCGGATGCGGTGCGGCGCTTCGTACAGGATGATCGCGTAATCGCGCTCGAAGCCGCGCTCGAGCGCCGCGATCGCCTTGCGCCGCGCGGTCGCCGACGACGGCAGGAAACCTGCGAACACGAACTGCTCGGCCGCAAAGCCGCTGGCGGAGAACGCCGCAATCGCCGCGCTCGGTCCGGGGACTGGAATCACGCGGATGCCCGCGCGGTGCGCTTGCTCGACCAGGCGCGCGCCCGGATCGGACACCGCCGGCGTGCCGGCGTCGGAGATCAGCGCCACGTCGCCGTTCGAGCGCAGCGTGTCGATCAGGGCGGGGGCCGCGGCACGCTCGTTGTGCTGATGCAAAGCCACGCTGCGCGTAGTGATGCCGAACCGCGCGAGCAGCGTGCGCGAGGTACGGGTGTCCTCGCAGGCGATGAGCGCCGCGTTCTTCAGGACCTCGACCGCACGCGGTGAAAAATCACCGAGGTTGCCGATCGGTGTTGCGACGACGAACAGCGTGCCGGGCATGGGCCGCTCCAGTGTCGGGTCAAGGCGACGTGTCAACCTCAATTGTCCTGTGCCGTTAGGCAGAGAGCAACAACGAGAAATGCGGCGAGGAGCGTGCGATGGATGCGATCGAGCAGGGACGCCGGGCAGAAGCGCTGTGCGCGCATCTGCTGGAACGCGCCGGGCTGTCGGTGATGGCGCGCAATTTCCGCTGCCGCATGGGCGAAGTGGACCTGATCGCGCGCGAAGGCGAAACGCTCGTGTTCTGTGAAGTGCGGCTGCGCCAGGGCCAGTCGTTCGGCGGGGCCGCCGAGAGCATCACCGCGGCCAAGCGCGGCAGGATCGTCGCCGCGGCGCGCTTTTATCTCGCCGGCAAGCCGGAATCGGACTGCCGCTTCGACGTGATGCTGCTCGACGGACTCGAGATGCAGCGCGTGCGCTGGATCCGGGATGCGTTCCGTTGCTGATAGCCTGCTGGCCGCGTCCATTGCCTGCCTGCTCGCCTTCAGCGCGCGCGCGGACGATGGAGGCAGCGTCCGGCTGCTGGTGCAGAGCTCGCCGCTCGCCGGTTTCCGGTTTCACGACGCGGCGCAGGTCTGGCCCGAACTGAAGGTCGGCGACGCGCTCGAGCTCGCGCGCGAGCCCGGCAATCCCCGCGACGCAAACGCGATCCGCGTCGAATGGCGCGGTCGCGTGCTCGGCTATGTGCCACGCAGCGAGAATGCCGCGCTCGCCTGGGGCCTCGATCGCGGCGTGGCCCTGCGCGCCCGCATCAGCCGGCTGGAATGGCATCCCAATCCCGCGCGACGGGTGGAATTCGAAGTGTTCGTCGAGTGACTCGGTGTAAAATCACCCATGACCTCGAGTATTCGGATGAAGCAGTCGCATCGGGACCTGCCGCGCGCGGCGCTCGCAGAGCGGGTCGCCGGCCATTTTGCGGCGAGCGCGGAGTTGAAGCGCGTTGCGGCCGCCGAGCTTGCGACGCCGATTGCGCGCGCAATCGAGCTGATGGCCGCGGCGCTGCGCACCGGCGGCAAGATCATGGCCTGCGGCAACGGCGGCTCGGCGGCGGATGCCCAGCATTTCGCTGCCGAGCTGGTCAACCGATTCGAGATGGAGCGCATGCCCCTGGCGGCGCTGGCGCTCACCACCGACGGCTCGACGCTGACCTCGGTGGCCAACGACTACCGATTCGAATACGTGTTCGCCAAGCAGTTGCAGGCGCTGGGTCGGGCGGGTGACGTGCTGCTCGCGATCTCGACCAGCGGCAAGTCCGCCAACGTGCTGGCCGCAATCCAGGCCGCGCATGAGCGCGGTATCGCAGTCGTCGCGTTGACCGGCAATGGTGGCGGCAAGATCGCGCCGCTGCTCGACCCGGCCGATGCCCACATCTGTGTGCCGCACGGCAGGACCATGCGCATTCAGGAAGTACACCTGCTCGCGCTGCATTGCCTGTGCGACGGCATCGATGCACTCTTGTTTGGAGCCCAGCAATGAACTGCAAGCGCGTTGCTATTGTCTTCGTTTGCGCGGCCATGGTGCCGCAGCTGCAGGGCTGTTTCCCGATGGTTGCGGCCGGCGCCGGCACGGCGGCGCTGTCGGTGATCGACCGGCGCACCACTGGAACCCAGGTCGAGGACGAAGGCATCGAGCTGCGCGCATCGAACCGCATCGGCGAGCGCTATGGCGACAAAGTCCACGTCAACATCACGTCGTTCAACCGCGGCGTGCTGCTTACCGGCGAGGCGCCCGACGAGGGTACGCGCGTTGCGATCGAGAAGATCGTGCTCGGCGTGCCCAACGTCCGCGGCGTGACCAACGATGTCGCGGGGGCGGGAAATTCCTCGCTGACTGCGCGTTCCAACGATTCCTTCCTGACGTCGAAGGTGAAGGCGCGGTTCGTCGATGCCAACAGGTTCAATGCGGTGCACGTCAAGGTGGTGACCGAAAACAGCGCGGTGTACCTGCTCGGCCTGGTGACGCAGCAGGAGGCGGACGCGGCGGTGGAGATCGCGCGCACCACCGGCGGCGTGCGCAAGGTGGTCAAGGTATTCGAGTACTGCCGCGTAACCGACGATGCCTGCCGGCCGCGCGATCAGCCCAAGCCAGAGCCGAAAAAGTAAGCGGCCAGGAACAGGGGCACCATGGTTCCCCCGTTACCTCTGCCTCCCGCGTTCGAGCGCAAACTGCTCGAGCCGCAAACGGCCGCCGATATGGGCGCGAGCCTCGCGCGGCCGCTGGTGTTCACCAACGGTGTTTTCGACGTCCTGCATCGCGGACACGTCACCTATCTGGCTCGGGCCAGGGCGCTGGGTAGCGCGCTCATCGTCGCGCTGAACAGCGATGCGTCCGCGCGCCGGCTCGGCAAGGACGCGGACCGGCCGGTCAACCCGCTGCAAGACCGCATGGCGCTGATCGCGGCGCTCGAATCGGTGGACTACGTCACCTGGTTCGACGAAGACACCTCGCTCAGGCTGATCATGGCGATCCGCCCGGAGGTGCTGGCGAAGGGCGGTGACTGGACAGTCGCCAACATCGTCGGCGCGAAGGAAGTTGCCGGCTGGGGCGGCCGCGCCGCGTCGATCCCGTTCGAGCACCAGCGCTCGACCACCGAGCTACTCGCGCGCATCCGCCGCCAGGTCGAGTGAAAGGTAGATCGCCTCGGGCAGCGGATTGTTGTAATAGCGCGCAGCCGGCCTGAATCCGAGCGAGCGGTACAGCGCCAGCGCGGCATCCATTTTCGGCAGCGTATCTAGCAGCAATCGGGAGTGGCCTGCCGCGCGCGCGGCGTCGATCACGCTGCGGGCCAGCGTCTGCCCCAATCCGAGCCCGCGGAATTCCGCGCGCACGAACAGGCGCTTCATTTCGCCGGAGCCCGCGCCCTGCCGGCGCAATGCGGCGCAACCCGCGGGCCGCTCGCCGTCGAGCGCAAGAAACAGCCGGCCGCCCGGCGGTACGTAATCGCCGGGCAGTCCTTCGAGCTCGCGTTCGAACCCCTGAAAACAGAGGTCCACGCCGAGCCAGCTCTCGTATTCGCGCATCAATTGGCGCACCGCATCCAGCTGCGCTGGCGCGCGCGGCTCGATGAGCGTGAATCGGGGGCGCGGATCCATGCCGTGATGCTAGACTAATTTCGCCATGAAGCTGCGCCAGCTCAAGATCGATTTCAATCCCGAGGGGGACCGGCTGCTGATGCAGCTCTCGACCAGCGAGGGCGCGGAGATGCGGCTCTGGCTGACGCGCCGCTTCGTCAAGCTGCTGTGGCCGCTGCTGGTGCAACTGGCCGAGGACGCGAGCCCGCGCATCAAGACGCAGGCCAATCCCGAGGCGCGCAAGGCGCTGCTTTCGCTCGAGCATGAGCAGGCAGTGGCGCGCGCCGATTTTTCCAAGCCGTTCGAGGCCGAGCCGGTCGCGATGCCGCTCGGCGCCGAACCGCTGCTGCTTGCGCGCATCCAGACTGGACGCGACCCGAACGGGCTGCCGGTGCTGGCGCTGCACCCGGCGGAGGGGCAGGGCCTCACGCTGTCGTTTGACTCGGTGCTATTGCACTCGGTGTGCCGCCTGCTGCAGGCGGCGGTGAAGAAAACCGACTGGGAAATCGAGCTGAAGCTCCCGGGAAGTGAACTCCAGGTCGTGGGCGAGGTTCGAAGAACCATCAACTGATCTGTTGCGCAAACGCAACGGCGGCCGGTCAGCGGGGCTAAGTGTGATTCGGGTCGGTTATACTCCGCCCCCGTTTCGCGCGGCCTGACCGGCCGTCTGCAGAGGACCCCATCAGCACACCATTTGAACAACTGGACCTGATTCCGCCGCTACTGGCCGCGGTCAACGATCTCGGCTACACCGAGCCCACCCCGGTGCAGGCCCAGGCGATCCCGCTGGTGTTGCAGGGCCGCGACCTCATGGCCGGCGCGCAGACCGGCACGGGCAAGACCGCCGCGTTTGCGCTGCCGATCCTCCAGCGCCTCGCCCCGCAGGCAAGCACCAGCGCTTCTCCGGCACGCCACCCCGTGCGCGCGCTGGTGCTCGCCCCGACCCGCGAGCTTGCCATCCAGGTCGAGCAGAGCTTCCGCGATTACGGTAAACACCTGCCGCTGCGCAGCACCTGCGTCTACGGCGGCGTGGACATGAACGCGCAGATCCAGCAGTTGCGCCTTGGCGTCGAAGTCCTGGTCGCGACGCCGGGCCGGCTGCTCGACCACGTGCAGAACAAGACGGTGATGTTTAATCAGGTTTCGATGCTGGTCCTCGACGAGGCCGACCGGATGCTCGACATGGGCTTCCTGCCGGACATCCGGCGCATCCTCGCGCTGTTGCCGGCGAAGCGCCAGAACATGCTGTTCTCGGCGACCTTCCCCGATGAAATCCGCAAACTCGCGGCCACGCTGCTCAACGATCCGGCCGAAGTGCAGGTTGCTGCGCGCAACGCCGTCCCCGAGTTGGTCACGCACGTGGTGCATCCCGTGGCGCGCGAGAAAAAGCGCGAGCTGCTGTGCCACATCATCCGCACGCGGGACCTCAAGCAGGTGCTGGTGTTCTGCGGCACCCGCATCGGCACCAATCGGCTCGCGCACCAGCTGCGCCGCGAGCACATCCATGCCGATGCGATCCACGGCGACAAATCGCAGGCTGAGCGGCTGGTGGCGCTGGAGGAGTTCAAGGCCGGCAAAGTCGCCGTACTCGTGGCGACCGACGTCGCTTCGCGCGGACTGGACATCGAGGGACTGCCGCAGGTGATCAACTTCGACGTCCCGCGCTCGCCGGAGGACTACTTGCATCGCATCGGCCGCACCGGGCGCGCCGGACTCACCGGCGAGGCCATCTCTCTGGTGGCGTCGGATGATCTCGAATCGTTCGCCGCGATCGAGAAGCTGATCAACAAGCGCATCGAGCGCGTGATCGTGCCGGGTTTCGAGCCCGACCCGGGCACCTTGTCGTCCCTGCTCGGCAAAGAAGGCGCGCGCGCGAGCGCGAACGAGGTACGGCGCGCCCGCGAGATCAGCCGTGCGGTCACGCCGTTGAGGCCGGTGGCCCCCGCAGCGCCGGTGGCGCCGAAGGAACACGCGCGCAGGAGCGCAGATCCGATTTTCAGCCAGCCCTACGAGCCGGGCCACGCTTCCGTTTCAAATCGCCCGGCGCCGCCTTCGCGCCGCCGCGAACGTCCGATCGCCGCGTTGCTCGGCGGCCTGAAGGCAGCAAAGAGCTGAGTTTTGATCTCGTCGTCCCCGCGGAAGCGGGGACCCACGACGCAATCGATGCAACTGGATTCCCGCTTGCGCGGGAATGACGAGGATGAAGATTTCCTAGACGCAGCGAGCTCCGTCGACCTCGATGCACACGCCGCTGACGAAGCTCGCGTCGTCGGAGGCGAGGTAGAGGCAGGCGTTGGCCACGTCGAGCGGCGTCGAGAAGCGCCCCAGCGGGATCGTGGCGAGAAAGCGTTTTTTCGCCTCCTCGGTCACCGCACCGCCGGCGAAATCGGCCGACAGCGCCGTCTCCGGGCTGAAAACCGGATTCACGCAGTTTACGCGGATCTTGTCCGCGCCGAATTCGGCGGCCATCGACTTCGACATCAGGATCACCGCGCCCTTGGAGCTGTTGTAAACGGTCAGTCCCGGCCGCGGGCGCAGGCCCCCGGTGGAGGCGATGTTGACGAAACAGCCGCCGCCCTGCGCGCGGAACACTGGCACGGCGTGCATCGCCGAGAGATAGACGCTTTTTACGTTCACGGCGTAGACCTTGTCGAACTCGGCCTCGCTCACCTCGAGGTAGGGCTTGTTGCGGTGGGTCCAGCCGGCGTTATTCACCACCACGTCGAGCCTGCCGAACGCCGATTGTGCCGAGCCGACGAGGCTCGCCCAGTCGCTCGCGCGCGTCACGTCCGCCTTGACGAACACGGCCTTGCCGCCGGCGCTCGAAATTTCGCCCGCAACGCGTTGGCCGCCGTGCGCGTTGATGTCGTTGACCACGATACCGGCCCCTTCCTGCGCGAAACGCTTCGCGATGCCTTCGCCGAATCCGGAGCCGGCGCCGGTGACGATGACGATCTTGCCCTTGAGTCGCATGGATTGCCTCGTTGTGTACGGTTCGTGCAATTATCGCGGAACGCAACCCACGGGGGCAAGCATGAATCTCGAGCGTGGCGTGCTACCGCAAGGCAAAGAGGCGACCTAGGTTTTGAACGGCGAGTGTTCCTCGAGCTCGTTTACGTAGCGGCCGACCCCCGCGGCTTCTCGTTCCAGATAGTCTTCGATCGCACGGAAGAACCGCGGCTCCGCCAGCCAATGCGCTGACACCGAGCGCACCGGCATCAGGCCGCGGAACAGCTTGTGCTCGCCCTGCGCGCCGCCCTCGAAGGTCTTCAGGCGGTGAGCGATCGCGTATTCGATCGCCTGGTAGTAGCAGGCCTCGAAGTGAAGCAGCGGCACGTGCTCGATCGCTCCCCAGTAGCGGCCGTAGATCGATTCCGCGGTCACGATGTCCAGCGCCGCCGCGATCGGCCGGCCCGCACGCTCTGCGAGCACCAGCAGCGTGTGCTCGGGCAGCGTCTCGCCGATGCGCTGGAAGAATGCGAGCGACAAGTAGGGGCTCGAGCCATGTCCGCGGTAGGTGCTGCGGTAGCAGCGGTTGAAGAACGCCCAATGCTCGGCGCCGATCTGCGCACCGCGCAGCCAGCGAAAGGTCACCCCCGCCTCGCGCACGCGACGGCGCTCCTGGCGGATGTTCTTGCGCCGGGGCCGCGAAAGGCGTGCCAGAAAATCCTCGAAATCCGCGTATTCCTGGTTGCGCCAGTGGAACTGGACCGTCTCGCGCAACAGCATTCCTTCGCCGCGCATCAGCTCGGCTTCGGCGCCGGTGGGAAACAGCACGTGCAGCGATGACACCTGCCGCGCCAGTTCGAGCGCGGCTGCGAGCAGCACACGCCGATCGCCGTCTTCGGCCGCGAGCAGGCGCGGCCCGCCCACCGGCGTGAAAGGCACCGCGCCGAGCAGTTTCGGGTAGTACTCCAGTCCGTGACGCTGGTAAGCCTCGGCCCATGCCCAGTCGAACACGTATTCGCCGTACGAGTGGGACTTGAGAAACAGCGGCATCGCGCCGGCGAGCATCCCATCGCGCTCGAGCAGCAACAACTGCGGCTGCCAGCCGGTGCGCGCGCTGGCGCAGCCGGTCTCGATCAGCGCGGCAAGGAACTCGTGGCGGAGGAACGGATTACCCG
>JBGOTT010000103.1:0-11586 GCA_041476585.1 Gammaproteobacteria bacterium
CCTGATGGGAGAGGTGCTGTTCCACACCGGGCTGGCGGTCAAGGTGATCGACGGCGTCGAGCGCCTCATCCGCGAGGTCCCCGGACGCCTCGCAGTGGTCGCGGTGGTGGCCGGCACCGTGTTCTCCGCGATCTCCGGCTCGACCATCGCCACCACGGCGATGCTCGGCAGCCTGATGCTGCCGGTGATGCTTTCGCGCGGCTATCACCCGACCATGGCCACCGGCCCGCTGATGGCGATCGGTGCAGTCGACATGCTGATTCCCCCCTCGGCGCTGACCGTGCTCCTCGGCAGCCTGTCGGGAATCTCGATCTCGAAGCTTCTGATCGGCGGCGTCGTGCCCGGTCTGCTTCTCAGCCTGGCATTCATCGCGTACATTGTGGTACGCGTCAAGATGAACCCCGCCCTCGCACCGGCAACCGCGTTCACCGAATACCACGGCTGGGCGAAGCTGCGCCCGTTCCTGCAGTACGTGGTGCCGCTGGTGTCGATTTTCGTCATCGTCGTCGCTTCGATGTCCGCCGGCTGGGCGACTCCGACCGAATCCGCTGCCATCGGCGCGCTGTTCACGATCGTGCTCGCGCTCGGCTACCGCGCGCTCACCTTCGAGAATCTCCTGAAGGCGTTGCGCGGCACTGCAGCGGTGTCGGGGATGATCCTTTTCATCATCGTCGGCGCCACGACGTTCTCGCAGATCCTGTCCTTCTCGGGCACCAGCAACGGCCTGGTCGAGATCATTGCCGACCTCGGACTGCCGCCGGCCGCGGTGATCGCCGCCATGATGCTGCTGCTGGTGTTCCTCGGCCTGTTCGTCGAGCAGGTCAGCATGATGATGATCACGCTGCCGATCTACATGCCGCTGGTGCAGAAGTACGGGGTGGACCCTGTCTGGTTCGGCGTCATGTTCCTCATCTGCATGCAGCTCGGTCTGCTGCTGCCGCCGCACGGGCTGCTGCTCATGACCATGAAAGGTGTGGCGCCGCCCGAGGTCCGCATGGCGCACATTTTCCGCGCGGTCGTGCCGTACCTCGCCATGAGCCTGATGATGCTTGCGCTGGTATTCTTCGTTCCGGCCGTCGCCGTGTGGCTGCCGAAGGTGCTTCTCTAGCATGGAACGATCGTTCACCGAGGAAGTCGAGAAGCTCAAGCTGGGCGACGGCGAGACCTTCCACGGCGAGGGTATCCTCGCGGTGACCAAGGCGCTGCTGCAGTCGGGCGTGTCCTACGTCGGCGGCTACCAGGGCGCGCCGGTGTCGCACATGATGGACGTGCTGAACGATGCGCGCGACATCATGGATGAGCTTGGCATCCACATCGAGACCAATGCCTCGGAAGCGGGCGCCGCCGCGATGCTCGGCGCCTCGATCAACTACCCCTTGCGCGGCGCAGTCACCTTCAAGTCCACCGTCGGCACCAACGTCGCATCCGATGCTCTTTCCAACCTCGCCTCGGCGGGCGTGAAGGGCGGCGCACTGATCGTGCTCGGTGAAGATTACGGCGAGGGCGCTTCCATCATCCAGGAGCGCAGCCACGCCTTCGCGATGAAATCGCAGATCTGGCTGCTCGATCCGCGCCCCAACCTGCCCAAGATCGTCGACATGGTGGAAAAAGGCTTCGAGCTGTCCGAAGCGTCCAACACGCCGGTCATGCTGGAGTTGAGGATCCGCGCCTGTCACGTGCACGGGACATTCGCTGCAAAGACCAACCGCGCGCCGCAGTTCTCGCGCAGGCACGCGCTGGAGAGCCCGGAATTCGACTTCGGCCGCATCTCGCTGCCGCCATCCACGTATGCACAGGAGAAGCACAAGATCGACGTGCGCTGGCCGGCGGCGGTGAAATACATCCGCGAACGGAAACTGAATGAAACCTTCCCGGGCGACCTGGAAGACATCGGCATTCTCTGCCAGGGCGGCATGTACAACGTCACCATGCGCGCGCTGCAACAGCTGGGGCTCGCCGATGCGTTCGGCGCGTCGCGCGTTCCAATCTATTGCATGAACGTCACCTACCCGATGGTGCCTGAGGAAATCGTCGGGTTCTGCGCCGGCAGGCGCGCGGTGCTGGTGGTCGAGGAAGGCCAGCCCGCCTACATCGAAGACGCCGTGCAGGCGGCGCTGCGCCGCAACGACGTGAACGGCGTGAAGGTTCATGGCAAGGGAATGCTGCCGCTGGCAGGGGAATACACCGGCGAGACCGTGCTCGGCGGAGTCGCCAAATTCCTTGAGCACGCAGCGCCGCGGGGATTGGATGTCGGCCGCGTTCGTGCTGCATTCGAGAAACTCACCGCGCCGAAGACGCGTGCCGCCGAACTGCTCGGCAGCGCGGTACCTGCGCGCCCGCCCGGCTTCTGCGTCGGGTGCCCGGAACGCCCGGTGTTCTCCGCGATGAAACTGGTCGAGCGCGAACTCGGGGCTTATCACGTCTCGGCCGACATCGGCTGCCATACCTTCGCGACGCTGCCGCCATTCAATATCGGCCACACCGTGCTCGGCTATGGCCTGGGCATGGCTTCGAACTCGGCGGTCAACACGATGTTCGGCAGGCGCACCGTCACCATCATGGGAGACGGCGGGTTCTGGCACAACGGCCTCACCTCGGGCGTCGCGAACGCGGTGTTCAACAAGGACGATGGCATCCTGGTCATCATGAAAAACGGTTACAGCTCCGCGACCGGCACCCAGGAACTGCCCTCTTCGCCGCAGCACAGCCGGCACAAGGCGCAGGACATGAGCATGGAGCGAGCGATGCAGGGCCTCGGCGTGGGCTGGATGAAGACGGTGGACAATTACAACGTCGGATCGGTCGCGAAGATGCTCAAGGAGGCCATGACCTCCGACTACCAGGGCCTGAAAGTCATCATTGCGGAAGGCGAATGCCAGCTCGAGCGCCAGCGCAAGCTTCGGCCCGAAACGGCGAGGCAGCTGGCGGCGGGCGAGCGCGTGGTGCGCACCAGGTACGGCGTGGACGAGGACACCTGCACCGGCGACCATTCCTGTATTCGGCTGTCGGGCTGCCCGACGCTCACGATCAAGGACAACCCCGATCCGCTCAGGACAGACCCGGTCGCGACGGTGATCGACGGCTGCGTGGGCTGCGGCCTGTGCGGCGAGAACGCGCATGCCGCCACGCTGTGCCCGTCGTTCTACCGCGCCGAAGTGATCCAGAACCCGAACGCCTGGGACAGGCTGGTGGCAGGCCTGCGCACGATGATTACGCACTGATGGAAAGACAGTTCACCGAAGAAATCCGGTCGCTGCGTCTCGGCGACGGCGAGACCTTTCACGGCGAAGGCATCCTTGCCGTGACCAAGGCCCTGCTGCAGTCGGGTGTTTCCTATGTCGGAGGCTACCAGGGGGCTCCGGTGTCGCATCTGCTCGACGTCATGGTGCAGGCGCGCGAGTACATGAACGAATTGGGCGTGCACGTCGAGGCCTGCACCAACGAGGCTTCCGCCGCGGCAATGCTCGGCGCCTCCATCAACTACCCGGTGCGCGGCGCGGTGACATGGAAGTCGATCGTCGGCACCAACGTCGCCTCGGATGCGCTGTCGTATCTTTCCACCGCGGGGGTGATGGGCGGCGCGATGATCATCGCCGGCGAGGACTACGGCGAAGGCGCAAGCGTGGCGCTGGAGCGCACCCACGCGGTCGCGATGAAATCCTCGCTCTGGATGCTCGATCCCCGCCCCAACCTGCCGTCGATCGTGCGTGCGGTGGAAAAGGGCTTCGAATTGTCCGAAGCCTCGAACTCCCCGGTGATCGTGGATCTGCGCATCCGCGCCTGCCACGTGCAGGGGCATTTCCGCGCAACCTCGAATCGTCCGGCAGCAATGTCCAAGCGGCATCCGGCCCAGGGCCCCGCGCCGTTCAACTATGACCGGCTCTCGCATCCGCCCGCCATTTTCCGGCAGGAAAAGCTCAAGGCCGAGGTGCGGCTGCCCGCCGCGCGACGGTTCATCGCCGAGCACAAGCTGAACGAGGTCTTCCCCGGCGACCTCGACGACATCGGCATCATCGTGCAGGGTGGCCTGTACAACAACCTGCTGCGATCGCTGAGCCTGCTCGGAGCCGCAGACCCGTTCGGCGCCAGCCGAGTGCCGATCCTCGCCCTCAACGTGGTCTACCCGCTGGTGCCGGAGGAGATCGTCGGGTTCTGCGCCGCAAAGCGCGCGGTCATCATGCTCGAGGAAGGCCAGCCGGAGTTTATCGAGCAGGAAATCGCGACGATCCTGCGAAGACAGGATGTTCAGACGAGACTGAACGGCAAGGACCTGATGCCGATGGCGGGCGAGTACTCCGCCGAGGTTTTCGTCGGCGGGCTGGCGAAGTTTTTTGCGCAACACGCCCCACAGCTCGATACGTCCGGCGGCGCGAAGTGGCTTGCGAAGGTGGCGGACACGCGCAAGCGCGCCACGCAACTGCTCGGCGAACTGCCGCCCCGGCCGCCCGGCTTCTGCATCGGGTGCCCCGAGCGACCCGTGTTCGCCGCGCTGAAACTCGCCGAGCGCCACACCGGCCGTCCGCACATTTCGGGCGACATCGGTTGCCACGCCTTCGCGACCTTCGAGCCGTTCTCGATGGGGAACTCGATCCTCGGTTACGGCATGAGCCTGGCCTCGAGCGCCGGCGTCGGACCGATGATGGCGGGCCGTCCGCTGGCGATCATGGGCGACGGCGGTTTCTGGCACAACGGGCTGCTCTCGGGCGTGGCGTCGAACATGCTGAACAAGGGCGACGCCGTGCTGGTGGTGATGAAAAACGGCTATGCCTCGGCGACCGGCACGCAGGAGCTGATTTCCTCTCCGCCGAAGGAGGCGCGCGACAGCACGGGTGCAAGCGCTTCGCATGCCGACCGCACGATCGAAAACGCGTTATCCGGACTCGGCGTCGGATGGGTGAAGACGGTGCACACCTACCACGTTGCCGAGATGCAGCGCGCGCTCACCGAAGCGCTGACCACGGATTACAAGGGGCTGAAGGTGATCGTGGCCGACGGCGAATGCCAGCTCGAGCGCCAGCGTCGCGTCAAGCCTGAGAACGCGAGGAAACTCTCCGCGGGCGAACGGCTGGTGAAGGTGAAGTACGGCGTGGACGAAGATACCTGCACGGGCGACCATTCCTGTATCCGGCTCTCGGGCTGCCCGACGCTGACGGTCAAGGACAATCCCGATCCGCTCAGGACAGACCCGGTCGCGACGGTGATCGACGGCTGCGTCGGCTGTGGGTTGTGCGGCGAGAACGCGCATGCCGCCACGCTCTGCCCGTCGTTCTACCGCGCGGAAGTGATCCAGAATCCGAGCGCATGGGACAGGCTCGTCGCAGGCGTGCGCGACGGTTTCAAGGGGATCTTCGCATGAGCCTTCCCGACCGGACGATCACGATCCTGGTCGCGGCACTTGGCGGCGAGGGCGGCGGCGTGATGGCCGACTGGCTGATCGAGGCGGCCGCGCTATCCGGGTTTCCTGCGCAGAGCACCTCGATCCCTGGCGTCGCGCAGCGCACCGGCGCCACGACCTATTACCTCGAGATCTATCCGGCAAAGCGCGACCAGCTCGGCGACCGCGAACCGGTGATGTCGCTCACGCCCAGCCCCGGTAACGTCGACGTGATGGTGGCCTCCGAACTGGTCGAGGCGGCGCGCGCGATGCAGAATGGCTACGTAAGCCCGGACCGCACTACGCTCATCGCCTCCACGCACCGGATCTACGCCACGATGGAAAAGATGCAGATGGGCGACGGCCGTTTCGACAGCGACCGTGCGACCAATGCGGCGAAGCAGCTGGCGAAGCATGCGGCGCTCTTCGACATGCGGGAACTTGCGCAGGCCAACGGCACCGTGATCAACGCAGTCCTGTTCGGCGCGATGGCCGGGTCGGGCGCGTTGCCGCTGGCCCGCGAGGCCTGCGAAGCGGCGATCCGCAAGGGCGGCCGCGGCGCGGAAGCGAGCCTGCGCGGCTTCGTGGCGGGCTTCGAAATTGCGGCAGGCACTCGCGCCACGCCGAAGCCGGCGGCGAAGAGGCTCCCGCCTGTGACGCAGGAAATCCTCGATCTCGGCGTCGCGCGCCTGAAGGACTACCAGGGCGAGGCTTACGCGAAGCTCTTCATGGACCGCGTGCAGTCGCTGGGCACGCAGGACACGAAGCTCATCGGCGAAACCGCCCGGCACCTCGCCGTGTGGATGAGCTACGAGGACATCATCCGCGTGGCCGACCTGAAGACCCGCGCCTCGCGCTTCGAGCGCGTGCGGAAGGAAACGGGCGCCAAGCCGGGCGAGCCGGTGGTGGTGATCGACTACCTCAAGCCCGGCGTCGAGGAAGCGGCCTCGCTGCTGCCGCCTTCGATGGGGCGCTGGCTCGTTTCGTGGGCGGAGAAGAACGGCAAGCTGGATGCCTACAACGTCGGCATGCACGTGAAGACCTCCGGCATCCTCGGCTTCCTCATGACGCGCTCGCTCGCGTGGCTGAAGCCCTGGCGGCCGCACAGCTACCGCTACGCGGAAGAGCAGAAGCTGATCGAACGCTGGCTGGGCCACGTGCGCGAGGCGGCGAAGAAGAGCGTGCCGCTCGCGCTCGAGATCGCAGAATGCGCGCGCATCGTCAAGGGCTACGGCGATACGCACCGGCGCGGCAAGGCGAGCTTCCTCGCCATCATGGACGCGCTGGTGGAGAATCCGGCCACCGCCGACCCCGACGAACAGGCGAAGGCGATCAGGAAGGCCCGCGACGCCGCGCTCGCCGATCCTGAAGGCAAAGCGCTCGGCGGCGCGCTGGGCAGGCCGGTGATCTGGATGAAGGCGGTCGGCTAGGCCGTCCTAGCGGTGCCCATGGGCAAGGTCTTCAGCACCGGGCGCAAGATCCGCTTCTCGCACTGCGACCCAGCGGGAATCGTCTACTTCGTCAATTTCTTCGACATGGTGGGCGGGGTGGTCGAGGACTGGTTCGGCGAGGCGATTGGTATCAGCTTCAACGAGATGCACATCGGGCGGCGCGTGGGTTTTCCGATCGTCAACACCGGGTGCGAGTTTTTCCGGCCCTGCCATCTGGGCGATCAGCTCGTGCTCGAACTCGCGATTGTCAAGCTCGGGCGCAGCTCGATCGAATTCTCGATCTGCGGCCGGGTTGGGGGCGAGGAGAAGTTTCGCGCGCGCCACAAGGTGGCGCTGATGTCGCTCGACACGCTGCGATCGATGCCGATCCCCGACGACCTGCGCGTGAAAATGCAGCCGTACGTCGCCGAAGCACCTCCAAGCCGGTGATTTGGCTGTCGAAATCCACCTGATGGCGGAACGGCCAGTTTGCTAGAATCGCATTGTTAAGGAGGATTCCCGCAATGTCCGCCGTGCCTCAGGCCTCGCAAAAGAGCGGGCGCGCCGATCTCTACCGGCGCATGGACAAGCACCACCTCGCCCCGCTGTGGGAAGTGCTGCACGCGCTGGTGCCGACCGAGCCGCAGACGTCCTGCGTGCCGGCCTTCTGGAAATACCGGGACGTGCGGCCTTACGTGATGGAATCGGGCGCGCTGATCACTGCGAGGGAGGCGATCCGCCGCGTGCTGATCCTCGAGAATCCGGGAATGCGCGGCAAGTCCTGCATCACCAACAGCCTGTATTGCGGCCTGCAGCTGATCCTGCCCGGTGAAATCGCGCCCAGCCACCGCCACACGCAGTCGGCGCTGCGCTTCATCGTCGAGGGTTCGGGCTCGTACACCGCGGTCGAGGGCGAGCGCACCACCATGCGACCGGGCGACTTCATCATCACGCCCTCCTGGACCTGGCACGACCACGGCAATCCCGGCAACGAGCCGGTGGTTTGGATGGATGGCCTCGACATCCAGATCCTGCAGTTGTTCGGCGCGCAATTCTCGGAAAATTACGCCGAGGAAATGCAGCCCGTGTCGAAGCCGGAGGGCGACTCGTACAACCGCTACGGCCACAACCTCGCGCCGATCGGCTACACACCGAGCGGCAAGACCTCGCCGATCTTCAGCTACCCGTATGCGAAGAGCCGCGAGACGCTGGCGACTCTCTCGCACAGCCAGGAGCCCGACCCCTGCCACGGCTGGAAGATGCAGTTCATCAATCCGCTCACCGGCGGCTATGCGATGCCGACCATCGCCAGCTTCATCCAGCTGCTGCCGAAGCAATTCCGCTCCAGCGCATGCCGTTCGACCGACGGCACGATCTGGTCCGTGGTCGAGGGCCGCGGCACGGTGAAGATCGGCGCCGAAACCCATGCATTCGAGCCGCGCGACACTTTCGTCGCGCCGCCCTGGCATCCGGTGCGCTTCGAGACGGCCGGCGATGAAGCCGTGCTGTTCTCGTTCTCCGACCGCCCGGCGCAGGTGGCGCTCGGCCTGTGGAGGGAACAGCGTGGCTGACATGCGCGATCCGGAGTTCTACAACCGGGAATACAACGTGCGGGCCATGGTGCCCGATCACGCGCGGTATTTCCAGAGCTGGTCGGAGCGCTCGGCGCGCGCGCGCGCCACGATGAGCTGCTACCTCGACCGCGAATACGGCCCCGCGCCGGGCGAAAAGCTCGATTTCTTCCCGGCGCGCAAGGGCGACGGCACGGTGCTGATGTTCATTCACGGCGGCTATTGGCGCTCGCTCGACAAGGAGTCCTTTTCCTACCTCGCGCCGGTGTTCGTCGATGCCGGCGTTTCCCTCGCGGTGGTCAACTACGACCTGTGCCCGAAGGTCACGGTCGAAGAGATCGTGCGGCAGATGCTGCGCGCCTCCGCGTGGCTGTACCTGCACGCAGAGGAATACGGGGCGGATTGCGACCGGCTGCACGTCGCGGGACATTCCGCGGGCGGTCATCTCACGGCGATGATGATGTGCGCGCTCTGGCCAGTGCTCGATGCACGGCTGCCGCGCGACCTGTTCAAGGGCGGCCTCGCGATCAGCGGGCTGTACGACCTGCGGCCATTGGTGCTGGCCGACTTTCTCAATCTGGACCTGCGGCTCGATGAGCCATCCGCGCTCAAGATCTCCCCCGCCTTCATGCCGCCGGCGACCCGCGCGCCGGTGTTTACCTGCGTGGGAGGTTCGGAGAGCTCGGAGTTCAAGCGGCAGAATGCGCTGCTCGCCGAGCGCTGGCGCTCCGCCGTCGCTGGCGATGTGGCGATGCCAGGCCACAACCACTTCAGTGTGGTCGACGCGCTGGCGAACCCGGCGAGCGCGCTGTTCGAGGGCGCGAAGCGCATGATGAAACTCGACCGGTGAGCGAGGAGTACCTCAGTCCAGGGTCGTTTGTCGACAGCGACCATCCGCGCGTGGTGCAGTTCGCCGCCGAACATGCGCGCGGGGCGGACGCTCGCGAGCGCGCGGTGGCGCTGTATTACGCCGTGCGCGATGCCGTACGGTACAACCCGTTCCAGAACTTCCTGCTCGATGCGAGCTACCGCGGCTCGGTGTGCCTCGAACGCGGCGAGGGCTGGTGCGTTCCGAAGGCGGCGCTGCTCGCGGCCTGCTCGCGTGCAGCGGGCATCCCCGCGCGCGTAGGCTTCGCAGACGTGAAGAACCACCTCACCTCGCCGACGCTCACCGAGCGCATGGGCACGGACCTGTTCGTGTTCCACGGATACACCGAGTTCCTGCTCGAAGGGAAGTGGGTGAAGGCGACGCCGGCGTTCAATCTCGAGTTGTGCAGCAGGTTCCGCGTCAAACCGCTCGAGTTCGACGGGCGTAACGACTCGCTTTTCCATCCGTTCGACCAGGACGAGCGGCGCCACATGGAGTACGTGCGCGACCGCGGCGCGTATGCGGACGTGCCGACCGAAGAGATCAAGCGGGTTTTCGGCCAGATCTACCCGAAGTTCTACAACCTGGGGCCCGACGCCGCGAAAGAAATCTTCGCGGCGTGAACCCGCGCGAACTACTCCTCGCGTCCTACCGCGCCGCAGTTGCTGCGGCCGATCCGCAGCACATCGTTCCGCCCCACCTGCCCGCGCCGCCGCGCGGGCGCACGCTGGCGGTCGGCGCGGGCAAGGCCGGCGCTTCGATGGCGCTCGCGCTCGAGCGCCACTGGCCCGCGGACGCGCCGCTCGACGGGATCGTCATCACGCGCTATGCGCACGGCCTGCCGACACAGCGCATCCGCGTCGTCGAGGCCGGGCATCCGGTTCCGGATGCCGCGGGCGAGGCCGCCGCCCGGGAAATCCTCGCGCGCGCGGGCGAACTCGGCCCCGATGACCTGCTGGTTGCGCTGATTTCCGGCGGCGGCTCCAGCCTGCTCGCCCTGCCGGCAAGCGGCGTGACGATGGCGGGTCTCAAGCAGGTGACGCAGGATCTGTTGCGCTGCGGCGCGCCGATCCAGGAGATCAACACGGTGCGAAAGCACTTGTCTGCGATCCAGGGCGGGCGGCTCGCCGCAGCGACGCGCTCGCGTGTGCTCGCGCTCATCATCTCGGACGTTACCGGGGACGATCCGACGCACATCGCATCCGGTCCCTGCACGCCCGATCCCACCACCTGTGCCGACGCCGCCGCGGTGCTTGAGAAATACCGCATCGCCGCGCCAGGCCCGTTCTCGGAGACGCCGAAGCCCGGCGACGCCGCGTTTGGGCGCGTGGAGAATCGCGTCATCGCGACCGCGCACCGTTCGCTCGAAGCGGCGGCGGAGATCTTCCGCGCTGCCGGCGTGACGCCTGCGATCCTCGGCGACTCGATCACCGGCGAAGCATCCGAGGTCGCGAAGGTGATGGCCGCGCTGGCGCGCGAGGTGCGCGCGCATGGCGAGCCATTCGACCCGCCGGTTGCGTTGATCTCGGGCGGCGAGTGCACGGTGACCGTGCGCAACCCGAACGGCCGTGGCGGGCGCTGCGCGGAATTCCTGCTCTCGCTCGGCATCGAGCTGGATGGAATGGAGAACGTGCACGCCATTGCCGCTGACACCGACGGCATCGACGGCTCCGAGGACAATGCCGGTGCGCTGCTCGCGCCGGATTCCGTCTTGCGCGCGCGCAAGCAAATGCTCGAAGCGAAACGGCTGCTCGCGGCGAACGACAGCTACGGATTCTTCTCGGCGCTCGGCGACCTGGTGGTCACCGGTCCGACGCGCACCAACGTCAATGACTTTCGGGCGATTCTCGTCGCCTGAGGGCGTCAGGCGGCCTTCTTGTCTTCCTTCTTCTTCTCTTCTGCCTCGACCGGCTCCACGCGATCCATCAGCGTCACCAGGGCCAGTGGGGCGTTGTCACCTTTGCGCACCCCGGCCTTGAGAATCTGCAGGTAGCCGCCCGGCCGCTTTGCATAGCGGGGACCAAGCTCGTTGAAGAGCTTTACGACCGTCGCCCGATCGCGCAAACGGTCGAACGCCAACCGCCGATTCGCAAGCGAGGGCTTCTTGCCCAGCGTGATCATCGGCTCGACGACGCGGCGCAGCTCCTTCGCCTTGGGCAGCGTGGTCATGATGCGCTCGTGGGTGAGCAGTGACACCGCCATGTTGCGCAGCATCGCGCTGCGGTGGCTCGAGGTGCGGTTGAGCTTTCTGAGTCCGTGGCCGTGACGCATGGAATGCCTCTTTTGCGCCTAGCTGCGAGCGTGCTCGAGCCCGACCGGAGGCCAGTTCTCCAGCTTCATGCC
>JBGOTT010000104.1:0-11577 GCA_041476585.1 Gammaproteobacteria bacterium
CGCGCGTGTACGCCAACGCGCTCTCGCGCGAAGTCAATTTCAAGCAGATGATGGATCGAGGGCCCAAGCTGTCCACGATCGAGGTGCGCTTGAAGGACATGGACCGCATGGGCATCGACATCCAGGCCGTGTCCCCGGCGCCGAACCAGTTGTCCTACTGGGCCGAGCCGGGCTTTGGCCTGGAGATTTCGCGCATGGTGAACGACCGCCTCGCCGAAATCGTCGCGACCTGGCCCGAGCGCTTCGTCGGGCTGGGAACCGTGCCGCTGCAGAACGTCGACCTGGCGGTCGCCGAGCTGGAACGCTGCGTGAAGAAGCTCGGCCTGCGCGGCGTGGAGATCAATCCGAACGTCAACGGAATGGATCTCACCGACCCGAGGTTGAAACTGGAGAAATTCTTCGCCAAGGTGCAGGAGCTCGGCGTGGTGATCTTCATGCACCCGCTGGGGTTCACGCAGGGCGAGCGGCTGATGGACCATTACTTCAACAACGTCATCGGCAACCCTCTGGAGACGTCGGTCGCGGTAAGCCACCTGATCTTCGACGGGGTCATGGAAAGGCACCCGAAGCTGAAGATCGTGCTACCGCATGCGGGAGGCTACCTTGCCCACTACTGGGCGCGCATGGATCACGCGTACCGCGCCCGGCCCGACTGCCACACCATTATCAAGAAGACGCCGACGAGCTACCTCCGGAAATTCTATTTCGACACCATCACCTTCGACCGCGACATGCTGCGCCACCTGATCGACAAGTGGGGCGACGAGCACGTGCTGCTGGGTACGGACTACCCGTACGACATGGGGGAAGTGGACCCGGTCGGGCTGATCGAGAGCGTAGCGCGCCTCGGCCGCGCCGAGAAGGATCGGATCATGGGAGGAAATGCGGCGCGGCTGCTCGGGATCAAGCGGTGAGCGCGCCGAAAAACCGAAAGGAATTGAACATGCCGGCACAGTGGGTAGGAATGATCGGTCTTGGAATCATGGGCTCGGCCATGTCGGCCAATCTCGTCAAGGCCGGATTCGCCGTTACCGGATACGATCCGGTCGCGGCACGCCGTTCAGCGCTCGTCCGCGCCGGCGGGCGCGCCGTCCGGAGCACCGCTGATGTGGCCAAACGAGCGGCGATCGTCATCACTTCGCTGCCCTCATCCGAGGCATTGGCTGAAGCAAGCGCCGAACTCGCCCGGGCCGGCCGGCGGGGCCAGATCGTCATCGAGGCAAGCACGCTGCCGATCGAAGTCAAGCAAGCGGCGCGAAAACTTCTTGCCCCGCGCGGCATCACGCTGCTCGACTGCCCGTTGAGCGGGACAGGCGCGCAGGCGCGCAACAGGGACCTCGTCGTCTACGCAAGCGGTGAGCGCGGGGCGTACCGGAAATGCGCCGCCGTGTTCGAAGGATTCGCGCGTGCCCACTACCGGGTCGGCCCGTTCGGCGACGGCTCGAAAATGAAATTCGTTGCCAATCTCCTGGTTGCCATACACAACGTGGCCGCGGCCGAAGCGATGGTTCTCGGCATCAAGGCCGGCCTGGATCCCGCGCAGGTGCTGAAAATCATCTCGAGCGGAGCGGGCACTTCGCGGATGCTCGAAGTGCGCGGCCCGATGATGGTGAAAAGCGACTACTCGGACGCAACGATGAAGGTATCGGTATGGCAGAAGGACATGAAGATCATCGGCGATTACGCGCGCTCGATCGACTGCCCCACACCGCTGTTCCTCGCCACCGCCCCGCTGTATACCGCGGCCATGGCCATGGGCCGGGGCAGCGAGGACACTGCATCGGTGTGCGCGGTGCTGGAGGAGATGGCGGGCAGCGGGAGAAGCGGGAAAGCACACCGTCGCGGACGCAAGCGAATCTGAAGCCGGTATTGCAGCAAGTGGTTTGCCTCACCAGACCGCGAATGCTCTAATCGAGGTTCGCGCAAGTCCATAACGCGTCATTCGCCCGCCGCAATTCAACCCAAGGCCACCCCCATGAATCAACTCGGAGCAGCAATCGTCGGAACAGGCTGGTGCGGCGGAATCCGGGCCGAAATCTGTGCGGCGAATCCCCTGGTCAAGAGCCTGCATCTCGCCGAGATCCGGCCGGAGCGTCTGGCGGAGGTCGCAACAGCGACGCTCGCCCGCACTGCGACCGGCGACTATCGCGAACTGCTCAAGATCGATGAAATCGAGGCGGTCTACGTCTGCGCCACGCCGGAGACGACGCACTACCCCATGGCGCGGGACTTTCTCGCTGCGGGCAAACACGTGTTCCTCGAGAAACCCATCGCGCTGGAGCTCGCACAGGCCGACGAACTCGTCGCGCTGGCGCGCAACAATCGTCTCAAGTTCACCATCGGCTACTCGCAGCGTTTCAACCCCAAGTTTGCCTACGTGAGGAAATCCATTCGCGAGGGCACGATCGGCCGGCCGGTCAGCGCGCTGGTCAGCCGTCACATCACGCGCAACCTCGGCAGGAAGATCTCCGCGCGCGTGAAGCTCTCGCCTGCCGCGATGGAATCCACCCACGACCTGGATTTCATCCTTTGGTGCCTGGAGCCGGCGAAACCCGTTCGCGTCTACTCCCAGGCCAATTACGGGGTCATGCAGGAAACCACCGGCGCGCCGATCGCGGACACACAGTGGATTACGGTCACCATGGACAGCGGGATGTCCTTCGTGGTGGGCGGTGGATGGACCCTGCCGCCGGGATATCCGAATTTCTCGACCACATGGATAGAGATGATCGGAACCGATGGCGCGGTCATGGTCGACGACAGCCACCGCGACGTGGTGCTGAACACCATGCAGAAGGGCATGGTGTTGCCGATGTCGACCATGCCGGGAGAACCCGTCGATCACACCTATGCGGGCCCCATGGCCGCCGAGACCGTCCATTTCCTCGAGGCGGTGGCCCTGGACCGCCCCGTGATGGTGACCCCCGAGCACGCGCGCATGGTGATGGAGGTCTATATCGCTGCCGACCGGTCGGCCGAGCGTAACGAGCCGGTATCGCTGCCGCTGACGGCGCCCAAGCCGGTGCGCGCCGCGGCGTAAGACGATCGAATGCCGAAGAAAAACCCCAAGCGAATCGGCCTCGCGATTATCGGGGCAGGACGTGTCGGACAGTTTCGCGGCGAAGTCGCAGCGCGCCATCCCCAGGTCGATTTCATCGGCCTGGCGGACATCAAGCCGGACCGGCTCAAGTGCGTGGGGGAAAAGGTCGGCGCCGAATTCCTGACTGCCGACTACCGGGAATTGCTGGCGCGGCCGGAAGTCACCGCGGTGGTCGTTGCCACCGACGAGCATCTGCATGTCGCCCCGATCCTTGACGCGGTGGAGCGGGGACTGCCCCTGTTCATCGAAAAACCACTGGCGACCGAGCTTGCCGACTCGGAACGGGTGTTCAAGGCGATCGAGAAGTCCGGGGTGGACGCGGTCGTGGGCTATACGCAACGGTTTCGCCGGCGCTGGCTTGCGGCGAAGGAGAAGGTACGAACGGGCCAGCTGGGTGATGTGACCATGGTGACCTCCCGGGCCTTCATGAACCGGCTCGTCGCGCTGGACAACTACAAGCGCACCAGCGACCCCACGCGCATTTCGCCGATGGTGATTTCCGGAACCCATGCGCTGGACATCGTCATGTGGATGATGGAGGCAAAGCGGCCAGTAGAAATCTATGCGCGTTCCGTGGACCGTGCGCTCGGCCCGATTTGCAATGGAACGGACGGCACGGCCGGCCTGATCACTTTCGAGGATGGCAGCCTGTACCACGCGTCCATCTCCTGGGCGCTACCGGTGATCTGGCCCGGCGCGGTCTATAGCCTCGATGTGGGTATCGTCGGAACCGAAGGAGTGCTTACCATCGACGATACGCACCGGGATATCGTGCTCGCGACCACCCGCCCGCAGTCCGAGGGCTACGCGCCCGACGCCAATCGCCGCGTCGATTTTCTGGGAAGCTATCCGCCCGGAGACATCGCATTCGGGGAGTTGCGCGGTCCCATGCGGGAGGAAACCGAACAGTGGCTCAACCGCATATCGCTCGGCCTGCCCACCCAGCACGCCACCGCCGCTGAGGCGCATAATCGCCTGATGCTGACGAAGGCATTCGATCTGTCGGCCAGGCGCAGAAAACCCGTTACGCTGCCTATTGCTCCGCAAGACGATAGCGCCTGATGGTCTTGAACCATTGAAGCTGAACGCAAACGGATAGGAGCATGACCATGCGGCTACTCAAGGCTTGCGCAGCCGCACTGGCCGGTATGACCCTGGGAATCGCGCCGGGCATAACGATGGCGCAATCCGCGGCGCTCTATCCGCAGAAGCCCGTACGCATGATCATTCCGTTTGCACCGGGCGGTGCCTCGGATTTTGCGGGCCGCATCATCACCCCGAGATTGAGCGAGCTGTTGGGGCAACAGGTCGTGATCGAGAACCGCGCTGGCGCCTCGGGCAATATCGGCATGGAGGCCGCTGCCAAGGCGCCCGCCGACGGCTATACGATCTACCTCGGCAACATCGGCACCATCTCGATCAACCCGGCCGTCTTCCCGGGCCTGCCGGGCAATCCCGCCAAGGACTTCATACCGGTATCGCTGGTGGCGGAGCTGCCGAGCATTCTGGTCGCCAATCCGAGCCTGGCCGCGAACACCGTCGGCGAACTGGTGGCGATGGCGAAATCGAAGCCCGGAGAGCTGAATTTCGCCTCGCCGGGCTCCAGCACGCTCAACCGCCTGGAGATGGAGCAACTGATGAGGGCAGCAGGCGTGAAAATGGTTCACGTGCCCTATAAAGGGGGCGCCGGCCCGGCGGTCACCGGACTGCTGGGCGGCGAAACACAGGTGATGTTCGTGACCCTCTCCTCGGCGATCAACTTCGTCAAGGCGAACCGGCTGAAGGCATTCGCAGTCACCTCGTCCAAGCGCATCGAGGCGCTGCCGCAGGTGCCGACCATGATCGAGTCGGGCTATCCCGATTTCGTGACCAGTTCCTGGCAGGGCGTATTCGTCCCGGCGGATACCCCGCGCCCGGTCGTGGCAAGGCTGCATGACGCATTGCGCAGGACCCTGGACATTTCAGAGGTGAAGCTGCGGTTTGCCAATGGCGGCGCGCTGGCAGTTTCGAGCGCGACGCCCGAGGAGTTCATGACCTACGTCAAATCCGAGTCCGATCGCTGGGGCAGAGCGGTGAAAGACTCGGGAGCGAGCATCGATTGAACCCGTTGAATCAGCCTGTGCTTCAGAATCGAGTGCATGCATTGCTGATCGAAATATTTTCCGAACCTCCATGATCATCCGCATCTGACACGGGTGCGCGGCAACGCGATAAGGAGGAGCCATCGTGAGAACCAATCATATGAAGGCAGTCGCAGCGGGTTTTCTGAGCGCCGCTCTCGTATGCACGGCAGGATTTTCCGGACCAGCCGGAGCACAGGCCATGCCGGTCGTCGATGCGGTGGTGGGCAATAATTTCGGCCACCTGCCGATGTTCGTCGGCGTGGAGAAGGGCCTGTTCAAGAAGCACGGGGTCGATGTCCGGCTCAAAGTCGTGAACATCGGTTCGCAGATGGTGACTTCCATGCAAAAGCGCGAGGTCCAGATCGGCGACATGAGCGTGACCACGTTCCTGAAAGCGCGTCATGGGGGCGATCCGTTCCGCGTGATCGGCATCATCCAGAGCGACGCCACCCGCGCCAATGCCGACGAACCGCTGGCGATCGTGGCGAGCAAAGTATCGGGCGTGCGGCCCGGAGCCGTCGAAGCGCTGAAAGGCAAGCGAATCGGACTGGCCAGGGGCCAGACGTCGGACGAGTACCTGAAGATGGTCCTCGCGCGGCGCAACATGAAGTACGAAGATGTTCAGATCGTGGATATCGGTAGTGCCAGCCCGACGCAACTCGTGTCCCTGCTGAAGGAGGGCAAGGCCGATGCCGTGGTCTGCTGGGAACCGTTCAACACCATGGTGCTTGAGCAGGTGCCCGAGTCCTATGTGGTCGTCCGGGGCGGTGGCCACCTTTCGTACGTCATGATCGCGACCTCGCACGAGCCGACCATTCAATCCAACCCGCAGATGATCCGCAATTTCGTCGCCGGCCTTGCCGCAGCATCGCAATACACGCGACAGAACCGCGCCGAGGCGGTCGAGATCTTCGCCAAGTGGGTGCCCGGCCTCGATCCGGCCGTCGGCAAGAAAGCGATCCAGCACATCAGCTACGATCCGCGCATTTCCGCACCGCTCATGCAGGCCTTCGAAGCCGCTGAGGATGACGTCCTGAGAAACACCCTGAAGGGCGCACAGCGGCTCGACGTTCCGGCGCAGTTTTCGGCTTCTTTCATCGCCGACGTGCAAAAGACCAATCCGGAATATTTCAGCGATTTGCCGCCGCTGCCCGTGCAGAGCCGTTGAAGCGAGATAAATACCGCAACCGCATGCGGCAGCAACGCGAGCACGGCGCGGTGACGGGCGCGCGCGCGCGGATATCCGATCCGATGCTGGCGGCAGTCTGCGCGCTCGGCATCACGCAGATCACGGCGCGGGGATATGGGTCGCCTCGATGAAGGGCTTGGCGCAGTTCGGCGGCCGCGTGGTCGAGATCGCTTTCGGCAGGAACCTGCGCGCGATCACCATCGCGCGCATCGCGGTCGGCCGTGCTGCCCGCCTCCTCGCGCCGGGCGGCGGCCTAGACGATCCGGTCGAGGGGCAGCTGAAACAGCCGGATCCTGTCCGCGGCGCGCTTGATCTCCAGGTTTGCCGCGGAGATTCCGTCGATCAGGCGCTCGAGCGGCGCTTCATCCTCGAACGCAACCATGATGACGACGTTAGTGCTGCCGAACGATCTCGAACCGAGGTGGGGCTCCGTCCCGTGGCCCTTGCCTTTGGCGTGGTCCCAGCTCGTGAAGTAGTCGATGTCGTTGTCGTTGAGAAGCTGCATCGCACGCTCTGCGAAGTATTCGTTGCACACGATGAATGCCATCTTCATGACGTTGAGCTCACAGAGTTGGGCACGATCACCCTGCGCAATCGCGTCGCCTCGATCACCGTACGCTCGAGCCGATCCGGTTGCTTGACGCAGATCAAACCCGGATTGTCGATGGGCCTGGCGGCTAAGGCTGGTTCAACCCGGCCAGCACCGCCGCGCCCAGTTTCGAGCTCATGGCTTCAAGCCGCTATACCACCACCAGCGGCTGGCCGAAGCCGAGTTCGCGCCGCAGCGTGGCGCAGATCTCGCCGTGCGTGCAACCGGCCTGCGCGGCCTCCACCACTGTGCCGAAGATGTTCTGCGCCGGATCGTTGGCCGCGGCGGCGAGCGCGTCGAGCGATTTCGCGGCCTGCGCCTGCGAGCGCCGCGTTTTGTATTCCCTGAACGCGGCGAGATGCGCCTGCATGGTCGCGGGGTCGGGCGCGGGCAGCGCCCGGCGCGCGCCGCCTTCCTCTGCCACCTGGTAGGCATTCACGCCGACTACGGTCTGCTCGCCGCGCTCGACTTTTTCCTGGAACCGGCGCGCCGACTCGCCGACGATCTTCTGCACCATGCCCGCTTCGACCGCCCGGTACATGCCGCCGGCGGCGTCCACCTGCGCGATCAATGCGAGGGTCTTCGCCTCCATCGCATCGGTGAGCGACTCCACGTAGTAGCTGCCGCCGAGCGGGTCGATGACATCGGTGAGGTGCGCTTCCTCCCGCAGGATGTTCTGCGTGCTCACCGCGATGCGCGCGCCGGCGTCGGTCGGGCAGGACAGCACCTCGTCGTAGGAATCGGTATGCAGCGACTGCAGCCCGCCGAGGATGCCGGCGATCGCCTGCACGGTGACGCGCGCGATGTTGTTGAGCGGCTGCTGGCGCGTCAGGTCCACGCCCGAAGTCTGGCCATGGAACTTGAAGCGCCAGGAGCGCGGGTCCCTGGCGCCGAAGCGTTCGCGTGCGAGCTTCGCCCAGATGCGCCGCCCCGCGCGGAACTTGGCGACCTCCTCGAACAAGCTCAGCGAGATGTCGAAAAAGAACGTGAAGCGCGGCAGGAACGCGTCGGGGTCCATCCCGCGCGCGATGCAGTCCTCGGCGTACTGGATCGCCGAGCTGAGCGTGAACGCCAGCGCCTCGGCCGGCGTGGCGCCCGCCTGCTGCATGTGCTGGCCCACCACCGACATCGGGTTCCATTGCGGCACGAACCTGTTGCAATACTCGATCTGCTCGACGAGGATGCGCCGCGCGCCCGGCAGCGCAATTCGGAAGAACATGTGGTTGGCGACGTAGTGGCTGATGCAGTCGCTCTGGTTGGAGGTGCCGGTGATCGATTTCCAGTCCACCCCGCGCCTGTTCGCAGCGGAGAGCAGGAACGCGAGCAGCGTGAACGGCGAGGGGTCGTTGAGGGAACAGGAGGTACGCGCGATGTCGACGCCGGCGAGGCATTCGTCCATGTGTCCGGCATGGTTCACCACCACGCCGCAGGTGCCGAGCAGTTCGGCATGCACTTCGTCCATGTCGTAGCCGCGGAACACCGAGTTGCACGGGATCAGCGATACCGCGGTGGCGCCCTGCGCGAGCACGTCCGTCAGCCGCGCGTTGTAATCCGCCGGGGTGCCGAGCCCGATCAGCTGGCGCTGCGTCCAGGTCCGGCCGCGGTGCATGCTCGGGTAGATGCCGCGCGTGTAGGGCGGCTGGCCGGGAAAGCCGAGCGCGTCGTCGTGCTCCGCGGACCAGTCGCGCGGTGTGTAGAGCGGCTTCACCTCGATGCCGGAACGGTTGAAGACGGTCCTGTCCGTGCCGACCTGCGCGGCGTAGTCCTGCCGCCAGCGCGCTTCCGCGGTTTCGTGCCGGGTGAGGCTCGGGGCATCGATCGGCTTGTTCATGAACGTCTCCGTTATGCGCTGACCGCGCGGCGCGCGTCGGCGAGGCGGCGCACCTCGGCCGCGATGCCCTCGAGCGGACTTCCCGGATGGAACACCTTGGCCACGCCCGCAGCGAGCAGCGCGGCTTCGTCCGCGTCGGGCACGATGCCGCCTACGATCACCGCGATGTCGGCAAGACCGGCGTCGCGCAGCGAGCGCATCAGCTTGGGCACGATCAGGTGGTCGGTAGCGAGGGACGAGATGCCGATCACGTCAACGTCCTCCTCCATCGCCAGCTTCACCACGGTGGCAATCTCCTGCCAGGGCGGTGTGTACACGATCTCCATTCCGGCGTCGCGCAGGTACGAAGCGACCACGCGGCTGCCGCGGTCGTGGCCGTCGAAGCCGATCTTGGTGATGAGTACCTTGGGCGGGCGTTCATGCATCGACGATTCCTCGCATCGCGATCCGGGTTTCTGCGCCTCGCGCAACAGGTGGATGTAACTGCGCGCCTGCGGCGAAGTCAATAGTGGTAGCGGCACTGGTGAACCGTGACGCCGGTCTTGCCCACGGAATAGACGAGGCGGTGCTCGCCATCGATCTGGCGCAAGCAGCACCCTCGGAGCGTGAACTTCAGCAGCATTACTTCAGGTCGGCGAGCTTGCGGACCCGGGCCTTGCCTTTCCTCGCGCCGGCCACCGAATCGAGCAGGCGCCTCGCGTTGGCGGGGCTGCGCAGGAGATGGAGCGTTTCCTGCCAGGACTCGTAGTCCTCCAGCGACATCAGCACCGCCGACGAGCCGTTCTGCCGTGTGATGATGATGCCGTCGCGGTCGCGGTTCACCTGGTCCATGAGCTTGGCGAAGCGGGCGCGGGCGTTGCTGTAGGAGATCGCTTCCACGGCGCTGTTGTCCCGATATTTGTGCAAGTACAAGTTATTGTACGCAGGCTGACCGGTGTCAAGCCGAAGGAAGACCGACCAGCATCGCCGCCACGCCCGGCGTCACTTCTGAAACGTTCCGCGAACTGGGCATCGACTGGGTCGATGGCGCCTACCGCGGCATCGGCGTGCCGAAGTCCACCCCGGCGTCGAGCAGATGGACGCCTTCATGAAGGACAAGGTCAAGCTCTACACCGAGGGCGCCAAGCTACACCAGGATGACGGCCAAATATTGGACCAAGAACCAAGCGGCGAGCAGCCCCGCAGCGACGATCAATAGACGTCTATGCTTTGAGTAGACGCTCTTTCCCTCGGGCGATAGCCATTGGTCAGCAAACCGAGGAGCTTTCCACAGGTACAAGAAGATCAGGAGAACACCAACCGTCGTGAGAAAGAGGCCAACCGCATTGAGTATCCAGGTAGTCGTCATTGCTCCCCTCTCAGGAATAGCTTTTCCAAGCGGTGCGGATTTGCACTCTATCGTCTTTCAGCGGACAGTAGTTTACTCGGCGGCGCGCCGCGCAGCAACGGTCTGCTCAAGGGTTTCGCCGTGCTCAGCTCCGATGCGGGCCACTCGTTCCTGCGCGACGTGCCCGGCATCGGCTGCGCGCGGTCCCGGCGCGGCGGTCGTGAACCCCGAAGTGCCCGCGTCCTGGACTCCCAACCGCACGCGGCTGCTGTGCTCCTATCCCCAGGTCGCCAGGTACCAGGGCGCAGGCAATTCCGAGGAAGCGCCGAGCTTTCGTTGCGCGAACCCGGCGCTGGATTGGGGCCGGGTGGACGCAGCCGCGCAGATCGCGGCCGGGTTCTTGCCGAACGCGGGCGATGCGCCCTTGCGTGAAGGAACCGGGGGAGAACTCGTGGCCCGAGACGCCGACGCCGTTGCCGGAATTGATTGGTACCGCTTGATAATAATAGCCAGCGGCGCATCTGCTTCCGATGGGAGCGGGATGGCGCTGCGGACGTGCAGATCGTGGATTGCCACTGAGGAATAATGATGACGATCGAGAGAAAGGCGCTGGCCACGACGGACTTCTCATCGGTGAGCACGGGAAAGAAGCTGAAACCCGTTCATCCCGGGGAGGTGCTCGTGAAGGACTTTATCGAGCCGATGGCACTGACCCGCTACAGGGTAGCAAAGGCGATCAACGTCCCGCAGCGGCCGATCGATGAAATCTGCTCCGGGCAACGCGCGATCAGCGCCGACACGGCGCTGCGGCTTGGGCGGCTGTTTGGAATCGACCCGCAGGTCTGGATGAATCTTCAGGCCCAGTACGACCTGGGGGTAGCCCGGCCGGGGCTGCGCAAGCGGCTGGAAGCGGAGATCACGCCCCTGACGGTAGCGGCATAGAAATTTGACGCGCCGGACGGCGCTCAGGCGCCGCACCAGTCGCGGATGATCGCCTCGTAGATCGCCACCGACTGGCCGATGCGCTCCATGTTGCAGTACTCGTCGGTCTGGTGCGCCATCTGCGCCTCGCCCGGCCCCAGCACCAGCGTAGGCGCGCCGGCGTAGACCTTGAGCAGGTTCGCTGCATCCGTCATGTAGGGTGCGGTGCGCGGCTCGGGCGTCTCTTTGAGGATCGGCTGGCAAATCTCGAACACGCGCTGCACCCATTCCTCGTCGGGCTTGGTCCACACTGCGGGCAGGTCCGAGAACACATCGAACTGCACGTCCTCGCCCATCAGCCTCTTCAGGCGCGCGAGCAGCGCGGCGTGGTCCATCCCCGGCACCGTGCGGATGTCCACGCCGATCGTCGCCGCGTCCGGCACCAGGTTCACCCCGCTCCCGCCCGCAAACGTGCCGACGTTCAGCGTCGGCGCGCC
>JBGOTT010000105.1:0-11481 GCA_041476585.1 Gammaproteobacteria bacterium
CCCTTCGGCGCTTCGAACACCTTCATGTCGCCGGTCTTCGGATCCAGCCTGCCGTAGAAGCCGCTCTGGCCGGTAAACCAGTGGATGCCCGCATTGTCAAAAATCGCGGTATTCAGATTCGCGTACCCGGTTCCCTCGGGCAGCGGCCAGGATTTCATCTCGCGTGTCTTCGGATCGACGCGCACGATCGCGTTCAGGCCGCCGTCGGTCAGCCACGGCGCGCCATCGGCGCCGGTGATCACCCCGTGCGGCGAGGATTTCCGCGTGAGCGCGATCATCTCGACCCTGCCGGTCTTCGGGTCGAGACGGCCGAGCTGGCCGCTCCTCTGCGCCGAGAACCACACGGGGCCGTCGGGCGCGGGATCGGCCCAGACGTCGTGCGCGCCGACGCGCGGCGGCAGCGGATATTCCTGGACGGTCACCTGCGCCGCGGCGACGGTCGCAACCAGCGCAAGTCCGATTGTGGAAATCATCCTGTGCATGGCGTTGCCTTTCAGCGCGTTTCGCGCACAAATGACATCAGGTCGGGTCCCATCGACGCATCGTCCGTATTGAGGTGGAGGATCTCGGTCAGGTGGTTGTGCCCGGGCAACTCCTTGGTGCGCGGGCAGGTCGCGTCGCGTCTGCACAGCGCATCGCGCAGCTTCGCGGACTCGCGCTTGAATTCCGGCGGGTCATACTCGGCGTAGAGGATGAAGACCGGGATCCTGCGCCCGCCGATCTTGCCGAACAGCGAGCGCTCGGCCCACGCGCCGCGGTCGTTGCCGAAATAGGCATCCACGTTGGGCCCCGGGGGCGCAGCGGCCGGATCGAATACGCCTGACTGCAGGATTGCGCCGGCGACGCCGTCGCCGCCATCGGGCGGTTGCAACTGCTCGTCGAACACGTAGTGCGCGACGTGCGTCCCGCCGGCTGACTGACCGAACAGGAAAATGCGCTCGGGATCGCCGCCGAATTCGGCAATGTTCCTGCGCACCCAGCGCAACGCCCTTGCGACGTCTTCCCCGCCCGCCGGCCAGGCGTGCGCCGGCGCAAGGCGGTAGGTCATGTTGATCCCGATGGCGCCGTTGCGCGCGAAGAAATCACCGACGTTCTGGTAGAACGGCACTCCCGGCCGGCTCTTTGCGCCTCCTACGTAGCCGCCGCCGTGCACGAACATCACCACCGGCAAGGATTGCGCGGGCCTGGCGGCCGGCGCGAACACATCGAGCCGGTGCCGCTCATTGGGACCGTAAGCGAGGTCCTCGATCATCGTCACTCCGGGACCGGGCTTCGGCATCAGCGGGGCGTACAGATCGAACATGGCCCGAATCATCGCGGGATTGAGCACCGCACCCGTCTCTTTCACCTTTGCCAGAACGTGCGGCGGAACGTTGCCCGGCTGCGCCCAGGCGGGCCCGATCGACACGCAAAGCGCGATTGCGAAAATGCTCCGTTTCATCATGTCCCGATTCCTTTCGCGGGATAAAACAGTCTACCGTTGCACGCCGCGATTCGGCGCGCGCGTCGCCTCGAGCGTGACCAGGATCTCGTTCGCGCCGTCCGCGAGCGGCCACTCCAGAGTGAGCACCACGCACTGCATGACCTTTTCGAAACCGGCTTCCGACTGCGACACGGTGTGCAGCGGATGCGCGCGCAGCGAAGCCGGCGGGTCGCAGGCGAGTTTCAGCGCTCCGCCCATGAACTGGTCGTCGAGCACCAGCTCGCCGGTCTCGCCGGCGTCGAGCAGCTGGCCGAAGCCGCAGGGCATCGCGCCGCGCAGGATGTAGCGGCCCGCGTAGCCGTCGCAGCTCGGCATCGCGATGTTGAGTTCGGTCAGCAGCGCGCCGCGCAGGCCTTCGGTGCGGTAGCGCACGACGAGCCGGCTTCCCTGCAGCGCGATTTGCTTCCAGATGGCGCCGGCATCGAGCGGCACGCGAAAGCCGGCCCAAGGCGCCAGTCCCGCATCCTCCAGCATCGCGTATCCGTCCAGCTCACGCACGCGGCCCTCCGGTCCGGCGTGCCGGTCGCGAAACAGCGTCCGGGCATTCGCATCGGTCAGCAGATCCTCGTGCGCGATCTCGTGCTTGAAGCTCACCCGGTCGTGGGCCGAGGCGATGCCGCCCGCCGCGTGCCCCGGGGCGCGCGCGGCGCGTATCCTGTGATGCGAGTGCTCCGCATGGCGGCGCAGCGTGTCGCCGAAATTCTGCGCCAGCGCGTAGGCGTCGAGCTCGACGATCGATGCGCTGCCGTCGAGTTTCACCACCGCCTGCAGCTCGCCGTTCTGCAGAAACAACTCGTCGCAGCCATCGCGGTCCAGGTCGCGCACTTCGTGCGGAGGGCGCGGCGCCGCGGCGTCGAGCAGCGCCTCGAGCCCCACCAGCGAGCGGTACACGGCACGGCGAAGGTGCGGCAGATACAGCCCGCCGAACAGCCCGTGCCAGTAGGCGTCGTTCGCCTGGGCGAGGTGCAGCAGCCGCGGCATCTCGGCGGTCCGCTTCGCCTCGGGCAGCCGCGCCAGCCGCTCCGAAAGGCCGAGCATGCGCTTGTGCATCCAGTTCGCCTCGGGATAGCGCGACAGGAAGTTCTTCCAGATGCCGCCGCGCAGAAACTGCTTCTCGGCCTCGTAGCGCCCGGCCTGCTTCTCGCGCGCAACGAGCGCGGCATAGGTTGCGCCCGCCGCCGCAGGCAGCGTCCACTCGTTCATCTCGAAATACGACGCGGTGGGCAGATACACGATGCCACGCGAGCGCGTGCGGTCGTGGAACTCGCGAAACGTGCGCGCGGCGAGCTTCGGCGAGGCGAGCACTCCCTCTACGAAGCGCCGCAGCCAGCCCTTGCCGTACACCCACTCGTGCGTCTCCGGCCAGATGCCGAACTTCTCGATGTCGTCGAAGTAGACCGCCGCGCCGCCGAGCGATTCGAGGTATCCGACCGCTTCCGCGGCCGGCGAGAACGGGATGCGGTAGCGCAGCGCCTCCGAGATCGGAAACAGGTCCAGCGCCACGCCGCCCTCCTCGGTCGTGAAATAGCCGCGCAGTTCCTCGGGCATCTTTCCGGCGCAGAGAAAGTGGTAGTCGTCGACCGTCACGTAGCCGATTCCGGACTGCGCGAGCGCGGGCACCACGGTGGCCTCCCATACGCGCTCGGTCAGCCACGCGCCTTCGGGTGGCGCGCCGAACAGCGCCGCGAGCTTGCTCGAGAACCTGGCGAGCTGATCGCGCCGGTCGCGTTCCGGGATCGCTGCGAGCACCGGCTCGGTCTCGCCCGCGCCGAATACCTCGACCTGCCCGCGCGCCACCATCTCGGAGAGCAGCCGCATGTCCCCCGGAAAGCGCTCCAGCAGGTAGTCGAGCAGCGGCCCGCTGAAGTGCACCGCGAAGCGGAACCCGGGATAGCGGTGCAGCGTCTCGAGGAACGGCCGGTAGCAGCGCTCGTGCGCCTCGTCGAGCACGCTCGGAAAATTACCCGCCGGCTGGTGGGCGTGGACGCCGAACAGCAGCGACGTCCTTTCGTTCATTTCATGCCGACCTGCGCATCGTCCCGCCCGCCTCGGGGTGCCCGCCGCCGCCGCTGATCGGCTCGCGCAGCACCACCGGCGCGGGAAGGTGCAGCAATTCGTAGAGCCGCGCCAGATTGGCGCGGAACAGCCGGTCGAAGCTCGCCACCGCGCGGGGCGGGTTGTAGTCGCCCATCCACCAGAACCAGTCCGAGCTCTCGCACACCGCGAGCTGCCGCAGCGCATCGGCGCGCGCCGCGTCGCCGAGCCGGCCGCTCGCCATCACCAGATCGAAGCTCTGCTTGGCGGCGCTGAGCAGGTCCCATGCATGGTTCTTTTCGTGCGAGCCAATCCAGGTGGCGAAGTCGCCGTTCACCCAACTGCCTGCCGCGAGGCGCCCGAGCCGGCCCGGACGCGCGCGCGGCCGCTCGGGCTGGGCCTGCCGGTCCAGATACGCCGCGTAGGTCGTGGTGCGAACATCGAGATGCGTCTCCAGCGCGCCGTACAGCGTGTCGAGGAAGTAATAGCCGTTGTACGGGTAATACTCCCAGCAGTTCTCGCCGTCGAGGATCACGCTGACCAGCGGCGTATCCGCCTCGCCCGCCTGCGCCGCGATTCGCTCGAGTTCGCCGACGAAGTTCAGCGCCGCGTCGCGACTGTGCCATTTGGTGTAGTCGAATCCGATCCGGTCCGACAGCCGGTCATCGCGGAAAAACACGGTAATGTCCTCACCGTCGATCTGGTACGGCCGATACAGCACTTGCTCGCGCGCAGCCATGTCGCCGCCTGCGCTGCGCAGGCTGTTCGCGAGCACGCCTTCGCCGCTCGCGGTCCAGCGGCATCCGGCCTGCGCGAGCAGCTTCAGCAGCGCCCCGGAAACCCCGCCCTCGGCGGGCCAGATCCCGGCGGGGCGTGCGCCGAAGCGGCGCGCGTGGCTTTCGAGCGCCGATTGGATATGGGACTCCACCCTGCCGATGCCTCCAGGATAGGCATGCCACTGCGGAAGATGCGCCGCGGGGACCGCTTCGCGCGCCGCGCCGAAGTCGATGAGCAGCGGCGCGAGCGGGTGATGGTGGGGCGTGCTCGAGAGCTCGATGCGCCCGTCCGCCGCAAGGCGCGCGTAGCGCCCGACCACGCCGCGCACGAGGTCCCCGATCAGATCGAACAGCGCGAGCCGGTCGGCGCGCGTGTAGTCCATCCCGACGGTCATCAGCCGCGTCACCAGTTCGGAGGCGCGCCGCACCGTCTCACCGGTCCAGACCAGGTGATACCACGTGACGAGATCGTAGAAGTAGCGGTCCGAGAGATAGCCGTAAGCATCTTCCCCCTGCTTCCCGGCCGCACCGAGCAGCGCGTGCAGGCCCTCGTAGGGCGTATAGGGCGCGACCATCCTCTCGTGGTTGGCATGGAAGCATTGCGCAATGACCAGGGCCCGCTCCCCGGCGGTGAGCGGCGAGGCTTCGTCGCGCGCAAGCAGCCTGAGCAGCGGATCGCGCAAGCGTCCGGTGGTGAACTGGTCGCAATAGTCCTCGAGTTGGTCGACGAGCACCGGCACGAGGTTCACGACCGCGCGCATCCCCGGGTGCTGCTCGAGATGCGCCGCCATGTCGGTGTAGTCCTTCATCGCGTGCAGGTACACCCACGGCTGGGTGAACTCGCCGCTCGCCTGGTCGCGATAATCCGGCTGGTGCATGTGCCAGACGAGCGCGAGGTCGAGGGGCCTTGGTTCGGGCATCGCTCTAGCGGGCGTGGTGTACGCGCTGACCCAGCATCTCCGGGGTCACGAGCGTGATGCCGTGGGGGGTGACGTGGTAGCGCCTGCGGTCTTCGTCGTGGTCGATGCCGATGCGCGCCCCCTTCGGAATGCGGCAGTACTTGTCGATCACCGCGCGGCGGATCGTCACGTGGCGATCGATCTCGACGTTGGGCAGGATGACCGAATCCTCGATCTGGCAGTAGCTGTGCACGCGCACGTCGGAAAACAGGATCGAGCGCCGCACGGTCGAGCCGCTGATCAGGCAGCCGCCCGAGACCAACGAGTCGATCGCGGCGCCGCGCCTGCTCTCGTCGTCGAACACGAACTTGGCGGGCGGCAGCTGCGCCTGGTAGGTCCACGTCGGCCAGTCCCGGTCGTACAGGTTCAGGTCGGGTATGACCTTCGCCAGTTCCATGTTCGCCTCCCAGTAGGCGTCCACGGTCCCCACGTCGCGCCAGTAGGCGCGCCCTTCGCTCATGTTGACGCAGCTGTCGCGGAACGAGTGCGCGAATACGCGGCAGCCGCGATTGACGAGGTCGGGGAGCAGATCCTTGCCGAAGTCGTGGCTCGACGCGGAATCCGCCGCGTCGCGCGCCAGCTGCTCATAGAGGAACGATGCGTCGAATACGTAGATGCCCATGCTCGCGAGCGCGAACCCCGGATTGCCGGGAACCGGGGTCGGGTCGCGCGGCTTCTCGGCGAAGGCGGAGACGCGCAGATCCCCGTCCACCGACATCACGCCGTAAGCCGAGGCGCTCGCCACCGGCACCTCGGTCGCGCCCACCGTCACGTCGGCCTTGCGCGTCACGTGGTCGGCGAGCATGCGGCTGTAATCCATCTTGTAGACGTGGTCGCCGGCGAGCACCAGCACGAAGCGCGCCTGGTAGCGGCTCAGGATGTCGAGGTTCTGGAATACCGCGTCCGCGGTGCCCTGGTACCAGCCGGTGTGCACGCGCTGCTGCGCCGGCAGCAGCTCGACGAACTCGCCGAGCCGCCCGTCGAGGCTGGACCACCCGCGCTGCACGTGCCGGATCAGACTCTGCGCCTTGTACTGGGTGAGCACGCCGATGCGGCGGATCCCCGAGTTGACGCAGTTGGACAAGGTGAAGTCGATGATGCGGAACTTGCCGCCGAAAGGCACCGAGGGCTTGCAGCGCCAGTCGGTGAGGTGCGCAAGCCGCTCGCCGCGCCCGCCGGCGAGGATCATCGCAATCGTGCTCCGCGTGAGTTGCGGCAGGCCGGGCAGCTTCGCCTCCTTGCGGTAAGGGCAGTAGCCCAGGTGCGCGCACTCCGGCCCGTGCGCAGCCTCGCCGGGGGTACCGGCGCGATCGTTATAATCGCCCATGCTGGATCTCCTGCACACGGTCGGGGATGCGCGTAACGGGCGACTGCGCGCCCTGCTCGAAGCGCGCGTGCACGATCCCCATGCGCTGCTCGGCTGGCACGCCCGCGGCGCGGCGTGGACGTTGCGCGTGCTCTCGCCCCATGCGCGAAGCATAGCAGCCGAAACCGGCCCGGGCTGGCGCGAAATGACCCGCGTGGGCGAAACACCGCTGTTCGAGCTGCACTGCGATGCGGCCCCGCCGCGCCACACGCGGCTGCGCATCGTCGAGGACGGAGCGGCGCGCGAGACCTGGGACCCGTACTCGTTCGCGGCCACCATCGGCGCCGACGACCTGTGGCTGTTCAACGGCGGTGCGGCGCACCAGGCCTACCGCGCGCTCGGCGCGCATCCGATGCAGATCGACGGCGTCGCGGGCACGCGCTTCGCGGTCTGGGCGCCCAACGCCGAGCGCTCGAGCGTCGTTGGCGACTTCAACCGATGGGACGGCCGCGCGCACATGATGCGGGCGCACGGCTCGAGCGGCGTCTGGGAGCTGTTCGTCCCGGGCATCGGTCCGGGCGAACCGTACAAGTTCGAACTGCGCAATCGCGCCAGCGGCGAGATCCTCGTCAAGGCGGACCCCTACGCGCCCACCTTCGGCTTTCGTCCGGAAACCGCCGGCCGCACCGCCGCCGCAAGCGATTACCGCTGGCAGGACGAGGCGTGGCTCGAGCGGCGCGCGGGCTGGGACTGGATGCACGCGCCGATCAGCATCTACGAGGTGCACGCCGGCTCGTGGCGGCGGCATCCCGACGGCCGCTTCTACAGCTACGCCGAGCTCGCCGGGAGCCTGGCGCCCTACGTCGCGGAGCTGGGCTACACCCACGTCGAGCTGCTGCCGGTGTCGGAGCACCCGCTCGACGAGTCGTGGGGCTACCAGAGCACCGGCTACTTCGCGCCCACCAGCCGCCACGGCGAGCCCGACGGCCTGCGCGCGTTCGTCGACGCCTGCCACGCGGCGGGCATCGGCGTGATCCTCGACTGGGTACCGGGCCATTTCCCGCGCGACGCGTGGGCGCTCGCGCGCTTCGACGGCACCGCGCTCTACGAGCACGAGGACGAGCGGCTCGGCGTGCACCCCGATTGGGGCACGTACACCTTCAACTTCGGCCGCAACGAGGTGAAGAGCTTCCTGCTGTCGTCGGCACACTACTGGCTGTCCCAGTTTCACTTCGACGCTCTGCGCATCGATGCGGTCGCATCGATGCTCTATCTCGACTACTCGCGCAAGCCGGGCGAGTGGCTGCCGAACCGCCACGGCGGGCGCGAAAACCTCGAGGCGATCGAGTTCCTGCGCGAGCTGAACGCGATGGTGCACGGCGAATTCCCGGGGGCACTCAGCTTCGCCGAGGAGTCGACGGCGTGGCCGATGGTATCGCGGCCCACCTACGTCGGCGGGCTCGGCTTCTCGATGAAGTGGAACATGGGCTGGATGCACGACACGCTCGAATACCTGCACCACGATCCGGTCTACCGCCGCTTCCACCACGGCGAGCTCACCTTCGCGCAACTGTATGCCTACAGCGAGAACTTCGTGCTGCCGCTCTCGCACGACGAGGTGGTGCACGGCAAGGGATCGCTCACCGGAAAGATGCCGGGCGACGCGTGGCAGCGGCTCGCCAACGTGCGCCTGCTCGCCGCCTATCAGATGACCTGCCCGGGCAAGAAGCTCGGCTTCATGGGCAACGAGTTCGCGCAACAGCGCGAATGGAATGCGGGCTGGGAACTCGACTGGGCGCTGCTCGACGAGCCGGGGCGCCGCGGGGTGCAGCAGCTCACGCGCGACCTCAACCGCCTCTACCGCGAGATGCGCGCGCTGCATGAGCTCGATTTCGAGCAGGCGGGCTTCGCATGGATCGACTGCCACGACGCCGACAACTCCGTGCTGAGTTACCGGCGCACCGCGCTCGACGGCTCTTTCGTCGTCGTGGTGCTGAACTTCACGCCGGTGCCGCGAGCCGGGTACCGGATCGGCGTTCCGCGACCGGGGACCTACGCGGAGATCTTCAACAGCGACTCGCGCCATTACGGCGGCAGCGATCTGGGCAACGCCGGCGGCGTGCGCGCGGACAGGATTCCATGGATGGGGCTGTCCTGCTCGCTCGCGTTGACGTTGCCGCCGCTTGCCGCCATCGTGCTGGCGCCCGTCTGAACGCAGCCGCGCCGCGCATCCGGGCGTCGCGGTTCTGGATTACGCCGCTGCGCGCGGCGTCTTGCGACCGACGCGCGCGGCATCGACCTCGGCCTCGGCAGCAAGCCAGTCCTGCACCTCTCCGCCCGGGGCGAAGCCCCTCCGTTCGGCGCGGAAATACGCCAGACGCGCGATCATCGCCCAACGCTCCTGCGGATTTCCGGCTGCGCGCACCCCTGCGTCTGCTTCGGGGCCCGGCCGCGACGGCCCAGGTTTCGCAACCAATGACTGCTCACCAGTCCGGGCTTTCGCCCGCTTTGCCCTCTCGGTCTGCGTGCGACTCATCGTTAGCCTCCATTTCAATGCACGCCATCTCTCGCTTAATTATAAATAGTATGCGCCGCGGAAATGACACAGGCTTGACGCATATCAAGCGCGGGGCAGATCCGCACGGATCACTGCGATGCAGCAACCCGCGCTGCGCCGAGTAGCCCGAGCCGATCGATCGTCACGACGTGGACCGGAAACGCGCGCGCGAGCGCTGCATGCGAACCCTTTGCATTGAACGCGGCAATGAAGCCGCCGGCCGCGAGCCGCGGCAGGATTTTCGCGGCGATGCCGCCCACGACGTACACCCCTCCGTGCGCACAGACCGCCAGCGCATGGTCGCCCGCGACCGCCCCATAGCAGGCGATGAACAGGTCGAGTGCGCGCGCGGCGAGCGGGTCGCCCGTGGTCAGAGCGCGGCGCGAGATCTCGGCCGGGTCCTCCATCCCCGTGCTTCCCGAGGCGCCAGACATCTGCCGCAGGAACTCGTGGATGCGCGCCAGACCCGCGCCGGAAACGACGTGCTCCGCGCTCACCCGCCCGAACGTCGGCAGCAGCGCGCGCAGCAGCGCGCTCTGCTCTTCGTCCGCCGGCGCAAATCCGGTGTGGCCGCCCTCACCCGCAACGATCTGATGGCGATCTCCGGTCCAGATGCGGTACGCCACGCCGAGGCCGGTGCCCGCGCCGATCACGACCTGTGCGCTTTCGGGCCGCGGCGCGCCCTTCTGCATCGTCAACAGATCTTCGGGCGCAAGCGCGTCGATGCCGTGCGCCGCGGCCTCGAAGTCGTTGAGCAGCATCACCCGGGCGCCGCCGAGGCGCGCGGAAACGGCGTCCGCCTCGATGGTCCACGCGAGGTTGGTCATGCGCACGCGCGCACCTGCGACCGGGCCGGCGACGCCCAGGCAGGCGCGCTCGATCCTGATCTCGCCCGCCGCGCTGCGGCAATCGGCGAGAAAGCGCGCCAGCACCCCGGCGAACTCCGGAAAATCGGCGCCCGCGTAGTTTTGCTCGAGCATGGGCCGCCCCGGCGCGGCGCCGGCCTCGAACAGACCGAGCCGCGTCGTGGTCGCGCCCAAGTCGCCCGCCAGGATGAAGTCCTTTGCCAAGCTTTCGCGCCGCGTTCCGGATCCTCGTGTTGATATCCTACGCTCCCGTGAACCGCGATCCGCTGCGGATACTTTTCGCCACGCCCGAGTGCGGCCCCTGGATCAAGACGGGCGGCCTCGCCGACGTAAGCGCCGGCCTGCCAGCCGCGCTGCGCACGGCAGGGCTCGACGTGCGCGTGCTGCTTCCCGCCTACCGGCCGGTGCTCGCCGCCGTGCCGCGCGCGCGCGAACTCGCCGCTTTCGCGGCGAGTGCCGGCCTTCCCGCCGCGCGGCTGCTCGCCGCGACGCTTCCCTCCGGTGTACCCGCGCTGCTCGTCGACTGCCCGGCGCTGTACGACCGCAAAGGCGGACCCTATCAGGACGGCGCGGGAGCCGATTGGGCCGACAACTGGCGGCGTTTCGGGATGTTCTCGAGCGTCGCAGCGCAGCTCGCGCTGCATCCCGGCCCGATCGGCTGGCCGCCGGACGTGCTCCATTGCAACGACTGGCAGGCCGCGCTCGCGCCGGCGTTTCTGCGCTTCGCGGGAGCGCCCCACGCGGCGAGCGTCACCGCGATCCACAACCTCGCCTTCCAGGGCCTGTTTGCGCCGGAGACCGTGGCCGCGCTGGGACTGCCGCCTGCGTGCTACGCGATGGACGGTCTCGAGTTTCACGGCCGGATGTCGTTCCTCAAGGCGGGCCTGTACTACGCGGACGCGATCGCCACGGTGAGTCCCACTTATGCGCGGGAGATCCAGCGCGAGCCGCTCGGCTTCGGCATGCAGGACCTGCTCGCCGCGCGGCGCGATTCGCTGCGCGGCATTCTGAACGGCATCGACACCTCGGAATGGAATCCTGCAACCGACGCGGCGATCCCCGAGCGCTACGACCTGCGCCGGATCGAGCGCAAGGCCGCCAGCAAGGCGGCGCTGCAGCAGCGCCTGGGTCTCGCCGCGCGACCCGGCACGATGCTGTTCGGCGTGGTGGGCCGCATGACCGAGCAGAAGGGCATCGACCTGATCGCCGGGATCGGCGCGCAGCTTGTCGCGCTGCCCGCGCAGCTGGCCGTTCTTGGCTCCGGCGAGCGGCGGCACGAGCAAACCATCGCGGGCCTTGTGCGCGCGCACCCGGGCCGGATCGCGGCGCTGATCGGCTTCGACGAGGCGCTCGCGCATCTCGTCGAGGCAGGCGCGGACGCGTTCCTGATGCCGTCGCGTTTCGAGCCGTGCGGGCTCAACCAGATGTACAGCCAGCGCTACGGAACGCTTCCCATCGTGCGCGCCACCGGGGGTCTCGACGACACCGTCGAGCAGTGCG
>JBGOTT010000106.1:0-11459 GCA_041476585.1 Gammaproteobacteria bacterium
CGTTCCATGGCCCGCCGGTGGTGTCGATGCGCTCGTTCCGCCCGGCCGACGCGATCCGCGCGGTGCAGATCACCTCGCGCTTCCCCGGCGTGCACGGCGCGCCGGTGCACATCGGCCTGCCGGAGCTGATCGGCATTCGCGCGCTCGCGCAGCCCGACTGGGGCGACTCGGTCGAAGTCCCCGCTGACGAACTGCCGGTATTCTGGGCTTGCGGTGTGACTCCTCAGGCGGTGATTGCCGAGGCGCGGCTGGAGTTCTGCATCACGCATGCGCCGGGCTCCATGCTCATCACCGATCTGAAGAACAGCCAGTTCTCGATTCTCTGAAGTGGGACGCGTCTGCATCCTCGCAACATTGCTTGCCGCGGTGCTCGTCGCGTGCAGCGGCGATGCGCCCAAATTTCGCGGCGTGGACATCACCGGCTTCGATTACGGCGGCGAGATCTCGTTGCACGACACCGCCGGCGCCAGGCGCACGCTCGCGGACTACCGCGGCAAGGTGGTGGTGCTGTATTTCGGCTACATGAATTGCCCCGACGCGTGCCCGACCACGCTCGCGGCGCTGCGCCAGGCGATGACCGATCTCGGCGCCGACGCCGATCGCGTACAGGTGCTGTTCGTCACGGTGGATCCGGAGCGCGATACGCCGGCGCTGCTCGAACAGTACGTGAAGTCGTTCGACCCGCGCTTTGCCGGCCTGACCGGAAGCCTCGCGGAGATCACCGCAGCGGCGAAGCGGTTCAAGATCTTCTTTGCCAAGTCGCCGGGCACCGAGCCGGGCCGCTACGGCGTGGACCACTCGACCCAGACCTATCTAATCGATATCACGGGCCGCGCGCGCATTTTCCATCGGCCGGACGCGACACCCGCGGACTTTGCGCAGGACATCCGCACGCTGCTCGCGCAGGGGCGCGGATAATGCTCACGCAAGCCGATCTCGCGATGCGCTGCTCCGAGGTGAGGCTGCAGACCGAACGCCTGTGCGAAGGGCTCTCGGCGGAAGATTGCGCGCTGCAATCGATGCCGGACGCGAGCCCGCTCAAGTGGCACCTCGCGCACACCACCTGGTTCTTCGAAACCTTCATGCTCGCGCGGCTCGCGCGCGGCTACCGAGCGTTCCGTGCGGAGTTCCGCTATCTCTACAATTCCTACTACAACGCGGTCGGCGAGCAGTACCCGAGAGCGCAGCGCGGATCGATATCGCGCCCCGGGTTGGAGGAGGTGCGCGCATTCCGTGCGCAGGTGAACGATGCGCTGCAGCAGCTGCTGGCCGGAGAGCCATTGCCGGCCGGGGCGCTGGCCCTCGTCGAGCTCGGCCTGAATCACGAACAGCAGCACCAGGAGCTGATGCTCACGGATTTGAAGCACCTGCTTTCGCTCAACCCGCTTGCGCCGGCGTACCGCGCGGCGCAGCCGGCCACGGGCGCTGAGGCCGCGCCGCTCGGGTGGACCGCGTTCGAGGGCGGCGTGGTTGAAATCGGGCACGATGGGAGCGGGTTCTCGTTCGACAACGAAACGCCGCGCCACAGGCAACACCTCGCGCCGTTCGAGCTCGCGAGCCGCCCGGTCACCAATGGCGAATACCTCGCGTTCGTCGAGGACGGCGGATATCGCCGGGCCGAATTCTGGCTGTCGGAAGGCTGGGCGATGGTGGGTGCGCAGCACTGGGAGTCGCCGATCTACTGGCGCAAAGTGGATGGCGCGTGGCGCGAGTTCACGTTGCGGGGGCTCGAACCGCTCGATGCGGCCCGCCCGGTCGCGCACATCAGCCACTTCGAGGCGGACGCGTATGCGCACTGGGCGGCGCGCCTGCACGGTGCGACGCGCCTGCCGACCGAGTTCGAGTGGGAAGTCGCCGCGGCCGGCGCGCCGGTCGCGGGTGTGTTCGTCGAATCCGGCAGCCTGCATCCGCAGCCTTCGCCGGCCGGCGCGCTTGCGGCGCTGTTCGGGGATGTCTGGGAGTGGACGCTCAGTTCCTATGCGCCGTATCCGGGTTTTCGGCCCGTCGCGGGCGCGATCGGCGAGTACAACGGCAAGTTCATGTCCAACCAGTACGTGCTCCGCGGCGGCTCCTGCGCGACGCCGCGCTCGCACCTGCGCGCCAGCTACCGCAACTTCTTTCCGTCCCACGCCCGCTGGCAATTCTCGGGGCTGCGTCTGGCGCGCGATCCGGGCTGAAGCATGTCCGGCGATCCCGGCAAATCGGTCGCCGACTATCGCCTGCTCGCCCGGCAGTACGACCATGCGACGCGCCGCATCAACCGCGTGCGCCTCGACGCGATCGATGCGCTCGCACTGCGTCCGGGAGAAGTCGCGCTGGACGTCGCCTGCGGCACCGGCTTCAGCTTCGCGCCGATCCTCGAGCGCATCGGCCCGCGGGGACTGCTGCTCGCGTTCGACCATTCGCCGGACCTGCTCGAGGTCGCGCGCTCGCGCATCGCTGCCGGCGGGTGGAGCAACGTGCTCCTCGTCGAGGCCAGCGCTGAAGCCGCGGACTTCCGCGCCGAGATCGAGCGCCGCCGCATCCCGCGGCCCGCCGCGGCGCTGTTCAGCTACGTACACGATGTGATGCAGTCGGAAGCTGCGCTGGCAAACCTGCTCGCGCAGCTCGCGGCCGGTGCGCGCGTCGCGATCACCGGCACGCGGCTGTGGCCGCGCTCATGGTGGCCGCTGTGCATTCCGGTCAACGCCTACCTGTACGCGACGCACCGGAAGTTCATCACCAACCGCGACGAGAATTTCCATCGCCCGTGGGCGAAGCTCGAACGCTACCTGGATGACTTCGAGGTGCGCGCGCGCTGGCCAGGCTGGCGCTACGTGGCGCGCGGCCGGCTGAGGCGCGGTGCGCTCTAGTGGCCCGAGACCCTGCGCAAGGTGTGGCGGCGGTTGCGGGTGTAGGGACGCACCTGGCCGGGCCAGCGGCCCTGATCGACTGCCGCCGCCCATTCCGGGCTGGTCAAGACCTCGGCGCTCTCCAATTCGTAGATCGCGCTGTGCTTGGGCTCGCCCTCGATGACGATGGTCTTGGTTTCGCCGCCGAGGATCATAGAAAGCGGTGCAAGCGTGGTGCGCGTCACCGACAGCACGCCGGGCACCTTCAGCAGCAGCGGGACGTGCTCGGCGTCATAGACCTCGTTGAACAGGGCTTCCTTCTCGGGGTCCACGTCCATGCTGGCGGTGAACAGGTAACGGGTTTTCGGATGCATGGCATCCTCCTAAAATGGCATGGTAGCCTTTGCAAAGGAGGCGTGGAGCATGGCAAGCGAAACGATCGCGCTCGGCGACCTGAGCGTGAACCGCATGGGCTTCGGCGCGATGCGGGTGTGCGGGCCGGACATCTGGGGTCCGCCGAAGGACCGCGCCGAGGCGCATCGCGTATTGCGCCGCGCGATCGAGCTTGGCGTGAATTTCTTCGACACCGCGGACAGCTACGGCCCGTACGTGGACGAGGAGCTGATTGCTGAAGCACTGCATCCCTATCCGAAGGACCTGGTCATCGGCACCAAGGGCGGCCTGCTGCGTCCGAACCGGCACGCCTGGGACCCGAATGGCCGGCCCGGGCACCTGCACAGCGCGGTCGAGGGGAGCTTGAAGCGCCTGAAACTCGAGCGCATCGACCTGTACCAGCTGCACGCGCCGGATCCGAAGGTGCCGTTCACCGAGTCTGTCGGCGCACTGGCGCAAATGCAGCGCGCGGGCAAGATCCGCCATCTCGGGCTGTCGAACGTCTCGCTGGCGCAACTGGAAGAGGCGCGCCGCATCGCGCCGATCGTCTCGGTGCAGAACCGGTACAACCTCGAGGACCGAAGCTCGGATGGCGTGCTCGCGGCCTGCGAAAAGTTCGGCATCGCGTTCCTGCCATGGTTTCCGCTCGGCGCGGGCGCCTGCCTGAAGTCGGCGAAGGTTAAGAAAATCGCAGCGCGGCTTGAAGCGAGCGCCGCGCAGGTCGCGCTCGCCTGGCTGCTTGCGCGCTCGATGGCGATGCTGCCGATTCCGGGCACCGCCTCGACCGCACACCTGGAGGAGAACCTGCGCGCGGCGGCGATCCGGCTCAGCGCGGAGGACCTCGCTGCGCTGGGTTAGATCGGATCGAAGGGGCTCAGCCCCGCCCGACGAACGGCATCTTGGTGGCCATGATGGTCATGAACAGCACGTTGGTCTCGAGGGGCAGGTTCGCCATGTGCAGCACCGCTTCACCTACGTGCGTCACGTCCATGCGCGGCTCGACCATCATGGTGCCGTTGGGCTGCGGCACACCCTTGGTCATGCGCTCGGTCATCTCGGTGGCGGCGTTGCCGATGTCGATCTGGCCGCAGGCGATGTCGTGCTTGCGCCCGTCGAGCGCAGTGCACTTGGTGAGTCCGGTGACCGCGTGCTTGGTGGCGGTGTAGGGCGACGAAAACGGCCGCGGCGCGTGCGCCGAGATCGAGCCGTTGTTGATGATGCGCCCGCCGCGCGGGTCCTGGTCCTTCATGATGCGGATCGCTTCCTGGGTGCACAGGAACATGCCGGTGAGGTTGACGCTGACCACCGCCATCCACTGCTCGTAGGTGATGTCCTCCATCGGAATCGCGGGCGCGCCCATGCCGGCGTTGTTGAACAGCACATCCAGGCGCCCGAACTCTTCCTTGGTTTTCGCGAACAGCGCGCGCACCGCCTCGGGCTTGCCGATGTCGGTCGGCACCACCAGCGCGTGCTTGCCCGCCGCGCCTGCATCCCAGACGGTCTTGTCGAGCAACTCCTTGCGCCGTCCGGCGAGCGCCACGCGGTAGCCGTCCTTCAACAGCGCGAGCGCGGCGGCCTTGCCGACGCCGGTGCCTGCGCCGGTGACCAGTGCAACCTTGTTGTGTGAACTCATCGAGCGGACTCCCTTTCTTCGTTCGCGAGCGCGAATCCTACCTTACTCTTTGGACAGATCCCGCGCCGCCTCCTCGAGCAGCCAATCCCTGAAAGCGCGCACGTTGGGCGTGTCGGCGGCGGTTTCGGGGGAAACGATGTAATAGGCGAAGACCAGCGGCAAGCTCAGATCGAACGGCATCACCAGGCGGCCGGCCGCGACGTCGGATTTCGCGAGCACCGTGGGTGACAGGGCCACGCCCAATCCGTCCGCCGCAGCCTCCAGCGCAAGCGCGGCATGACTGAATCGAGGCCCGCGCGAGGTGTCCACGTCCGGCACACCTGCGGCTCTCAGCCAGTGGTCCCAGGCGGACATGGTACCGTCGAAGAAAATCGTATCGTCCTGGATCAACACGTGGTTGCGCAGATCTTCGGGGCGCCGCAGTGCAGGCTCCGCGCGGGCAAGCCGCGGACTGCACACCGGCGCCACTGAAACCGGGAATAGTTTGACCACGCTGAACCCCGGATAGTCCCCGGTGCCGAAGCGGATGCAGATGTCGGCCTCGTCCAGCCGCGGCCCGATCTGTTCCGTTCCGCCGGCGATCCTCGTGCGCCGAACGTCGATCAGCCGGGTGCTGGCAGAGATGCGCACATCGACTTCCGGGTGCGCGGTGACAAAACGATACAGCCGCGGCATCAGCCATTTGGTCGCGAGCGAGGTTGCGACGCTCACCGCGAGCGTATCGCTGCCGTCGTGCGTTCGCAGTTGTTCGGCGGCCTCGCCAAGGCGTTCGAATCCCGCGCGCAACTTCGGCAGGCAGGCGCGGGCAGCTTCCGTCAGTTCGATCGCGCGGTTGCGACGGCGAAACAGCCTCACGCCAACGTACTGTTCCAGCGCCTTGACCTGGTGGCTGATCGCTGCGGGCGTCACGTGCAGTTCCTCGGCTGCCCTTGCGAAGCTCAGATGGCGCGCGGCGACTTCGAAGGCGCGCAGGGCGTTCAGCGGGGGCAGGCGGGCGTTCATGCTGATCCAGCATTATAAAAACTAATCATATGGATGACAAAATATGCGGTTGTGCAGTGCAACCAAGGCTCTTCGTCGCGGTCTATAATGACCGCTAATGATTGAACAAAATCATTATTAACCAAATGCTTAATCATTGTAAAGTGTTTTTGGCAGATGGCTTTCAGACTCACATGTGAAGGAAATGGATCATGACTTACAGCTCAAGTAATTCTCACAAACACTCGGATACGATGGCACGGCTCGAGTCGGTTCGGCTCAGCCCTTGCCAGTTGGCGGAAGCACGCGCACAGCTGCTGCGGGCCGAGGTGATTGCGGACCTCGTCTATGGGGCTTGCACCGCTTCGAGCACTCTGGCGCGGCGGCTGAAGGCCGCGATCACGCGCAAATCGGCCGCACTCGCGAACCGGTACGCCGAATCCGCGATGCGGGCGGCCATGCGGCAGCGCGACAAGTACCTCGCCCAGGCCACCGATACCGCCGACCTGGAGCGTCGCTTGCGGATGTGGCAGGCGCGGCGTTACGCATCGCACCTGAATTGAGGGCGGAGCAGAAATGGACGCAGCCCTGCAAAGGAACGCCGTCGTGCAAAGGCTCGGCCGTTTTCAGACGGCCGAGATGCTCGCGCACTTCAGCGCCCTGTCGAGCGAGGATCTGCGTTTGCGTTTCGGCGCTCCGATGGGCCGCGTCGCGCTGGAAAACTACATCAACGGCATCGACTTCTCGAACGACCGGGTATTCGGCATCTTCGACCGGGAGTTGAGACTGGTCAGCGTTGCGCATCTTGCGGTCGACCTGGAGCGGGACTTCGCGGAACTGGGTTTGAGCGTGGCGCACGAGAGCCGCCGCCGCGGCCATGGCGAGGCGCTGCTGCGCCGCGCCGCCACGCACGCCGCCAGCCTCGGGCTGCACATGATCTACATGCACTGCCTGAGCGAGAACGGCGCGCTGATGGGGCTTGCGCGCAAGGCGGGCTTCAAGATCGTCGCCGCGAGGGGCGATGCCGATGCGTCGAAACAACTGGAGGAAACGCGCCCGGAAAGCATCGCAACGGAGATGGTGAACGACCGGATTGCGTTGGTTGACAGCGTCTACATGCATCAGGCGAAGGTGCTGCGGACGATCGCGAATTTCGCCGAGCCGGCGAACGTCGAATGCCCCGATACTAGGCGGCCATCACCCGACGGCGCGCTCGATACAGCAACGCCGCCGCAATGGCCATGTTGAGCAGGTTCCAGCCAATCCCGTGAATGAAGGCGGCGCGGTAGGAGCCGGTCAGGTCGAAGATTGCGCCCGACAGCCAGCCACCGAGCGCCATGCCGAACAGTGTCGCCATCAGCACCGTGCCGACGCGCGCGCCGGCTTCCTTCGGCGTGAAGTATTCGCGCACGATGATGGCGTAGGATGGAACGATCCCGCCCTGGGACAGGCCGAACAGCGCCGCCACCACATAGAGCGAGGCGAGTGCGTCGAACGGCAGGAACAGCGCGAGCGCGATCGCCTGCAGCGTCGAGCCCAGCAGCAGTGTGCGCAGCCCGCCGATGCGGTCGCAGATCCACCCCGAGGCGAGGCGGCTGACGATGCCGCAGCCGAGCATGATCGAGAGCATCTCCGCGCCGCGCGCCGCGGCGAAGCCCAGATCGCCGCAGTAGGCGACGATATGCACCTGCGGCATGGACATCGCCACGCAGCAGGCGAGGCCGGCCACGCACAGGATGAACTGCAGCGAGGTCGGCGAGAATCCGAGCGGTCGCGCAGAACCGTGCGCGGCACTCCCGGTGGATGACGCCGCAGCGATCGCCGGGGGGCGCCTGCGCAGCGCGAGCGCGAGCGGCAGTATCGCGGCGAAGCAGAACACGCCCACCCCGATGTAGGTCTGGCGCCAGCCGACGGCATCGAAGAAATGCTGCATCACCGGCGGCCAGATCGCGCCGGCCAGGTAATTGCCGCTGGCGCAGATCGCCACCGCAATGCCGCGGCGGCGTGTGAACCACAGCGAGGTGTCCGCCACCAGCGGCACGAAGGTGGCCGAGGTGCCAAGAAACCCGATCAACAGCCCCTGCGCGAGGCTGAACTGCAACAGGTTCTGCGCGAATCCGGCGGCGACGAATCCCGCGCCGAGCGCCACCGCGCCGATGAGCACCGGCACCATCACGCCGAAGCGGTCCGAGAGCCGGCCCATCAGGATCCCGCCGAAACCGAAACCGATCAGGGTGAGGGCGTAGGGCAGCGACGCCTCCGAGCGCGTTGTCCCGAACTCCGCCTGCACCGGCGGCAGCGCGACGGCCACCGCGTACATGCCCGCGCCGCCGAGGGTCATCAGCGCGAGCGAGGCGAGCAGCCGCGCCCACGCGTATGGTGACTCGATGTCCCGCGCGGTTGCGCTGCTTGCGGCCATGGTTTGCGAGTTTCGCATTTCCGGCTGCGGGCGTGCGCTTGTTTCGCGCTACTCTGGCGCATGCATGGCCACGCGGTCCTCCTGCTTTCGCTTGCGTCGTTCGCGAGTGCCGCAAGCCAGCGCTCGATCGATCCGCTGCTTACCTCGATCGCGCAATCCTTCGGCACCACCGCGGGCAGCGCGGCGATCGCGTCGACTGCGTTCCTGGTCGCGTACGGGCTGTTGCAGCTGGTGCACGGGCCGATGGGCGACCGCTTCGGCAAATACCGGCTGGTCACCATCGCTGTTCGCGTTTTGCCTGTTCAGCGGTCAGTCGCTCGGCGTGTGGATCGGCGGCCAGGTGGTGGACCAATGGGGGACGCGGCCCCTGTTCTTCGTCGCGTCGGCGGGGCTCGCATCGCTCGCGTTCTACTTCCACAGCAGGCTCGCGCGGAAATGAAGCGCCTTCAATCCTACCGCGCCAGCGCGCGCAGTGGATCGCGCGGCATCTCGATGCTGCAGGAGACGAACTGGAAGTTGTTCTTGCCTCGTTCCTTGGCGAGGTACATGGCGATATCGGCGCTGTTCATCAATGTGTTCTCGTCATGCGCGTCCGCCGGATACATGGATATGCCCACGCTCGCGGTGACGCCGCAATCCTGTCCGCCCAATGACGCCGGCTCGATGACGCCGGACAGGATCTTGCGCGCTACGGCGGCAACCTCGCCGGTGTCGGTCACTTCCTGGACCAGCACCACGAATTCATCGCCGCCCTGGCGCGCGACCACATCGCTCGCGCGCAGGCAGTCCTTCAGGCGCGCCGATATCCGCTTCAGCAGCGCATCGCCTGCCTCGTGACCGAGCCTGTCGTTGACGGTCTTGAAGCCGTCCAGGTCGATGAACAGTACTGCGAATTTGCGCCCGTGGCGCCGCGCCGATTCGATTGCCAGTTTGAGTAACTGGCCGAACATCACGCGGTTCGGCAGACCGGTCAGTTCGTCGTGCGTGGCGAGGTACTCGATGCGTTGTTCGGCCTGCTTGCGCTCGGTGATGTCGGTGCCGATGCCGCGATAGCCCTTGAAGTTGCCTGCCGCGTCGAACGCGGGCTCCCCGGTGATGGACAGATGGCGCTCCGTGCCGTCCTGCCCCAAGCGCGCAAACTGGAAGTTGCGGAACGGCAGGCGCGCGTCGAGCATTGCCTTGTGCGCCGCCCAACCGGCTTCGTCCGGGCGGGTAGACGGCATTTCCCAGCGCGCCCTGCCGGTCTGGCTGTCCTTCGGGACTACGGTCCGGCGCTGCGGCCCGTGGGTGACCGCCGCGATGCGGTGCTCGGTATCGGTTTCCCAGTAGAAGTCCGATGTGAGACTCGTCAGGCTGCGGAAGCGCTCTTCGCTTTCGCGCAGCGCCTCTTCCCCGCGCTTGCGCTCGGCCTCGCGCTCGAAATTGTCGAGCGCAAACGCGATGTTCTCCGCCATGCGTTGCAGCAGTTTGACGACTTCTTCGTCGAACGCGCCCTTTTCGTCCGAATAGAACAGCAGCACGCCGACCGCGCGGCCGCCTCTCACCAGCGGGACCGCAGCTCCGGCCATGACCCCTACCGCGCGCGCGGTCTCGTGCCAGAGCCGCGTGCGCTCGTCGTTCAGGTAATCGTTGCTGACGCACGGCTGCAGCATGCGAAACGCGATGCCCACCAGGCCGCGGCCTTCCGCGATCGATTCATCGACCGAGATGTGGGTGCCGCGCAGTTGTTCTTCGCCTCTGCCGGCGATCGCCACGATCTCCACCGAGGGCCCGTCCCGGCCGGGAACAAGCACCGAGGTCGAAATCAGTTTTCCGCCAAATACGGCGGCATCGCACACCTGCTGATAAAGCTCCCCCGGCAGCCTGGCGCGCAGAATTGCTTCGTTGGTCGCGCTGAGCGCGGCGTACATCCTGCCGATTTGCCGCGCTGCCCGCTCGGTGCGCTTTCGCCGGGTGATATCGCGCGCGATGCTGACGATGATCCAGCCGTCGCCCGTGCGCAGCGCGCGCCTGTGCAACTCGGCCTGCGATTTGCGCCCGTCCTTGTAGTGTGCGGTCGATTCCGTGGTAATGCCCTGTTCGCCCGCCGCGATCACCTCGTCATAGCCCCGCTCGAGGTCCTCGCGGCCCGTCTTCATCAGGTCCTGCGGTCCCATCCTCAGCAGTTCTTCCCGCGTGTAGCCGGTGCGCGCGCAGGCGGTTTGGTTGACGTCGATGAACCGCATGGTGGCGCGATCCACCAGGTAGATCGCATCACCGGACATGTCCATCGCGGCGCGGAAGCGCCGCAACTGCTCAACCGTCTGCGTGCCGTCCGGGACCGTGCCGTCGTGGCGCAGGTCGGTATTCGGTTTCATGTCGCGCGATGGGTTTCCACCGATCCCATGCTAACGGATTCCGCAAGGCGAAGATATCCGGCGATTCCGGACGCGCGCATCGGGGAATTCCTTGCCCCGGGGTTGGCTACTTCTGCTTCAGCCGCTCGCGCACCAGCGCGATGTGGCTTCGCAGGTTGTACAACTGGTCAGCAAACGACAGCGGCACTGTGATGCGCGCGGCCTTTGCGTCGAGCTTGTCCAGATCCTCGATCAACTCGGATCGCGGCGCCGCCTTCCCGCTCAACGCGTCCTCGATCTCGCGCAGCTGGCGGTACCAGCGGAAGATGCGCGAGCGGATGCGGAAGGTGTAGAGCGGCGGCACTGCGCGCGAGATCGGGATCAGGATGACGATGATCGATGCCAGCGCCACCCACATGCGGTCGATCAGGTTGGCAAGCCAGAACGGCAGGTAGCGCTGCAGCAGCGGCGGCCCGTTCCTGTAGAAACGCTCGGCTTCGGGGGCCAGAGGGAATTCGACATGATCGGCCGACGGAAACTGCCCGGGCCGCGCGAACCAGCCCGCGCCGCGGTGGATGTCGTGGGCAGCTTGCACGAACAGTTGCACCAGCGCAGGGTGCGTCGACTCGCCATTCTTGCGCGCTGACCTCAGCCACTCGAGCGAGGCCTCGCGTACGGCGGCGGCCGTTGAGAAGCGCGTCTCGTCAAACCGCGCTGCGTAGAGCGTGCGCATCCACCGGCGTGTCGGTATGTCGCCCACCTTCCACAGGCTCATGACGACGGTCTTCGCACCCGCGATTTGGAACGCCCGGCGGAGTCCAAACACGCCCTCGCCGCTCACCACGCTCCCGATCCCCGTCTCGCAG
>JBGOTT010000107.1:0-11413 GCA_041476585.1 Gammaproteobacteria bacterium
CCAGGCAGGGCTGGAGAGGCTCGCTCGCGAGGCGGCGGCGAAGGGCCAGCCGATCCGCCGCCCTTCGGACGGCAGCGAGGTGAAGAGCGTGGTGTTCGTGCAGTGCGCCGGCCAGCGCGACGACACCGGCCGGCACCTGCCCTACTGTTCGGGCTACTGTTGCAACACCTCGATCAAGCAAGCGATGTATTTCAAGGACGCCAACCCAGCGGTCGAGACCGTGGTGATCTACACCGATCTGCGCGTTCCCGGCAACGGCGAAGACTTCTACCGCAGCGCGCAGAAAAAGGGCGTGACCTTCACCAAGGGCAGGGTTTCCGCCGTCGAACCCTCCGGCGATGCCTGCAAGGTGAGCTTCCGCGACCTGATCCTCGACGAGGACGCGGCGATCGAAGCGGCCGACCTCGTGGTGCTCGCCACCGGCCAGGTGGCGAACGCCGGCGTCGACATCGACAATCCGGACGCGACCGATGCGAACGGCGCGAAACCCGTCTCGATCCTCAACCTCAACTACCGCCAGGGCAAGGACCTGCCGAAGCTGAGCCACGGCTTTGCCGACTCGCACTTCATCTGCTTTCCGTACGAGACGCGCCGCACCGGCATCTACGCCGCGGGACCGGTGCGCCGGCCGATGGACATCGCCCAGGCCAAGGAAGACGCGACCGGCGCGGTGCTGAAGGCGATCCAGGCGGCGGAGAACGCGGAACTGGGCCGATCCGCGCATCCGCGCTCGGGCGACCTGTCGTTTCCGATCGTGCGGCTGGACGGCTGCACGCAATGCAAGCGTTGCACCGTCGAATGCCCGTTCGGCGCGATCGACAAGGACGAGAAGAAATACCCGGTGTTCAACGAGTCGCGCTGCCGGCGCTGCGGCACCTGCATGGGCGCCTGCCCGGTGCGCGTGATCTCGTTCGAGAACTACTCGGTGGACACGGTCGGTGCGCAGATCAAAGCGGTGGACATCCCGGACGAGTTCTCGGAGAAACCGAGGATCCTCGTGCTCGCCTGCGAGAACGACGCGTATCCCGCGCTCGACATGGCCGGCATGCAGCGCAACCACTACTCGGCGTTCGTGCGCGTCATTCCGGTGCGCTGCCTGGGTTCGGTCAATAGCATCTGGGTTACCGATGCGCTGAACGGCGGCTATGACGGGGTGATGCTGATGGGCTGCAAGCACGGCGATGACTACCAGTGCCATTTCGTGAAAGGATCGGAGCTGGCGAAGGAGCGCATGAGCAGGATCGACGAGACGCTGAAGACGATGGCGCTGGAAACCGAGCGGGTGGCCACCTACGAAGTGGCGATCACCGACCTCCACCGCCTGCCGAAGCTGATCGACGACTACGCCAAGGTCATCGAGAGAATCGGGCTGTCACCGATGAAGGGATTCGCCTGATGGGCGCGCTGAACGAGCAGGCGCTCGCCAGATACACCAATAACTTCCTGCGCGAAGTCGAAGAGCGCGTCGAGGAAGGCGATTGGGTGAAGATGTGCATGCAGTGCGGCGTGTGCGCGGGGTCGTGCCCGTTCGGCCCGGACTGGGAGCACTCGCCGCAGAAGATCTTCATGATGATCCGCGCCGGCAAGCGCGACGCGGTGTTGTCCTCCGATTCGATGTGGATGTGCACCTCCTGCTACAACTGCGTGGTGCGCTGCCCGCGCGAGCTGCCGATCACGCAGATCATGCACGGCCTGGCGACCTACGCGGAAAGGCTGGGGCTCGCGCCGAAGTTGAACCCGACGCGGAAGTTTTCCCTGCAGTTCTGGGACAACTGCACGCGGACCGGCCGCGTGAACGAGTTGAAGCTGGTGCTGCAGGTGTATTTCCGCGACGGCTTCGTATCCGGCGTGAGGAAGTTCTGGGACATGCGCGCCACCGGCCTGAAGCTGCTGCTCGCGGGGCGCATGAATCCGTTCGAGCTGTTTTTCCCGCACAGGTGCAAGGACGCGAAGGGTATCCAGGCGATGCTGAAGAAAGCCCACGAGATCGAAGACCGCAGAAGGGGGTTCGCCAAATGACGAAGGAATACGCGTTTTACCCGGGATGCTCTTCGCAGCTGAAAGGCTCGGCATCCAACTACCTCGTTTCGGTCAATTCGATGTGCGCGACGCTCGACGTGAAGATGACGACGATCCCCGACTGGAACTGCTGCGGCGCCTCGATCGGCTACGCGGGCTCGGGAGAATTGGCGCGCCACGTGATGAACGCGCGCAACTTCGCTCTCGCCGAGGAGCATTTGCCCGGACAGGACGTGGTCGCCAGCTGCGCGGCGTGCTGGCTCGGTGCCAAGGAGACCAAGCAGAAGCTCGACGCCTCGAGCCAGCTGATGGCCGACACCAATGAAGCGCTGAAACGAGCCGGGCTTCAGTACAAAGGCAATACCACGGTGCGCCACATGGTCGAAGTGCTGATCGAGGACCTCGGCTACGAGAAGCTCGGAGCTCCGGTGGTCAAGCCGCTCGAGGGCGTGAAATTCGCCGGCTACGTCGGCTGCCAGACCAACCGCCCGTTCGGCATCGCGGGGGAATCGTTCGAAAACCCGCTGTACCTCGACAAGCTGGTCGAAACGGTCGGAGGCGAGGCGCTGACGAAATACGAGCAGAAGGTCACCTGCTGCGGCGGCGCGCTCGCTTTTTCCGAACCGGAGAAGAGCCAGGCGCAGATCAAGGACATCGTCGAATCGGCCTACGATCAAGGCGCAGACATGATCGTTACGCCCTGCCCGCTGTGCCAGGCGAACGTGGAGATCTACCAGGCCGACATCAACAAGCGCTACGGCACCAAATTCGACATGCCGGTCGCGTACTACTCGCAGCTGATGGCGGTGGCCTACGGCGCGACGCCGAAGCAGGCGGGGCTCGATGGGCATGTGATCAAACCGACCAAGCTCCAGGAAATTGCAGTCAAAGTCGTGCCGGCGAAAAAGTAGGATTGAGCCGAGCGCTGCGACCCGGGCCGCATCCATTCACTACATCACCCTACTCGCCTTCCTCGCGGGATGCGCCTCGGCGTTCGCGCAGGGCTACCCGACGAAGCCGATCCGGCTCGTGGTCGGCTTCGCGCCGGGCGGCGCAGCAGACACGGTCGCGCGGGCGATCGGCGACCCGCTCGGGCGCGTGCTGGGTCAGACCATCATCATCGACAACCGCCCTGGCGCCGGATCCAGCCTCGCCGCCGAGCTGGTGGCGAAGGCCCCGCCCGACGGCTACACGATCCTGATTGCAAGCCCGAGCAGCCAGTCGGTCAATCCGGTCATCAACCGGAACCTCGGATACAACCCGGAGCGCGACTTCGCGCCGATCACCAAGGTCACCAGCTCGCCGCTGGTGGTCGCGGTGCACCCGTTGCTGCCGGTGCACAGCATTCGCGAGTTGATCGCGGAGGCGAAAAGGACGCCAGGCAAACTCAACTACGCCACCTCCGGCAATGGTTCTGCACCGCATCTCGGCGCGGTGTTGTTCTCGAGCCTCGCCGGGGTCGAGATGGTGCACGTGCCGTTCAAGGGCGGCGCCCCCGCGGTGCAGTCAGTACTCGCCGGCGATACGCAGGTCGCCTTCGCCACCCCGCCATCGGTGCTGCCGCTGATTCAGGCGCGCCGCCTGCGCGGGCTCGCGGTGACCACGCGGTTCGCTTCCCCTGCCGTTCCCGGTTTGCCGGGCATGGAGGAAGCGGGGCTCGCGAACTACGACCTCACGTTCTGGTATGGTTTTTTCGCACCCGCGGGAACTCCCGCGGAAGTGATTAAGCGGTTGTATGCCGCGACAACCCAGGTGCTGCAGCGGCCGGAACTGAAGCAGTTGCTCGCGCGCGAAGGCACGGATATCTCGGGCTCGCGCTCGCCGGAGGAATTCGCCGCGTTCCTGCGCGACGACGCGAAGCTGTGGGAGCGGCTGGTGCGCGAGACCGGCGCGAAAATAGAATAGGAAGCGCTTTGCTTCCTACGCGGGGGCGCGCAGCACGATCTTGCCAAGGTGCGCGTTCGATTCCATCAGCGCCTTGGCGGCCGGCAGGTCTTGGAACGCGAACACGCGGTCGATCAAGGGCCGGATGCGGCCGTCTGCGATGGCGGGCAGCAGGTCCGCCACGAAGCCGCGTACGCTGGTCGCACGCTGATCGGGATTGCGCAGTTTGTTCGATACGCCGAACAGCTTCAGGCGCTTGGCGTGCAACGCCTCGATGTCGATTTCCGATTTCAATACCCCGTCCACGTAGCCTACGGTGGCCAGGCGCCCTTCGAAGGCCAGCGAGCGTACGCACTCTGCGAACACCGATCCGCCAACGTTGTTGACGACAAGGTCGACGCCACGCCCGCCGGTGGCCTGCATCACCGCATCGTGGAAATCGCTCGTGCGCGTGCGAATGCCGACATCCAAGCCGAGCGCTTTCAGCTTCTCGAGCTTCCCGGCCGATCCCGAGGTTCCAATCACCTTTGCGCCGAGGGCTTTCCCCGCCTGAAACGCAGCGACGCCGACCCCGGAGGAGACACCCGTGATCAGCAGCCATTCATCTCGCTTGAGCTGCCCCTGCGCAATGAGCATGTCGTGTACCACCATGAACGTCAGTGGAATCGCTGCGGCTTCTTCCCACGAGAGATTCGCCGGCGCCTTTACCGTCTCACGGATGTCCATCAGCGCATAGATCGAAAACGCGCCGGGGCAGCGGCCCATGACTCGGTCGCCCGCCTTCAGCGTAGTGACGCCGGGCCCGACGGCGGAGATTTCGCCCGCGCCCTCCTGGCCGGCGGGCTTCGCGCCTCCCGCTTTCGAGTGCAGCCCATGCGCCGCGATAAATTCGCCGCGATTCAAGCCTGCCGCCCGGATGCGCACGAGGACCTGCCCGGGCCCCGGCGCGGGTTCCGGGATTTCGCGCAGATCGAGCTTCGTGCGGCCGTCGCCGGCCTGAATGAACCAGGATTGCATCATGCCCGCAGTGTATAGAGTTCCTGCTCCGCCCCGACCCCGCGCAGCGCATGCCGGCCGAGCGGGCGCAGCCGGTCGGGCACGTGGCGCGCGAACGCCGCTGACACCACCAGCGAAGCGCCGAGCACCTTGGACATGCCCTCGATGCGCGCCGCCTCGTTGGCGGCCGCGCCGATCACGCTGAACTCGAGCCGGTCCGGCGTGCCGATGTTGCCGTATAGCACGTCGCCGACGTGCAGTCCGATGCCGAAGCCGAGGTGCGGCTCGCCTGCCGCGCTGCGCTGCGCGTTGAGTTCAGCGAGGCGCCGCTGGGCCTCGAGCGCCGCGGTGAGCGCCGTCTCGCAGGCGCGCGCCGCCTGCGGCGAATCCTCAAGCGCGCCTTCCTTCGCCTCGGAAATCGGAAAAATGGCGAGCGAGGCGTCGCCGATGTATCGCAGCACCTCGCCGCCGTGCGCCAGGACGGCGCCGGCGGTGCACTCGAAGAACCCGTCGAGCAGGCGCAGGAACGCGCTGCGCGGCATCGAGTCCGCGAGGGGCGTGGAGTTGCGCAGGTCGGAGAACCAGATGACCGCGTGCACGTCCTCGCCATCCCCCCGCTTGACCAGCCCGTCGAGGACCTTTGCGCCCGACTGCTTGCCGAGATAGGTGTCGAGCAGGTTGACCGCGTTCAGCCGCTGGGCGTGAACCTCGAACACGCGTGACAGAAGCGGCAGCACCTCGTAGAGGTGGCCGAGGTCCGCCGTGTCGAACCCGCCGCGCTGCCGCGTCGTAAAGGTGATCGCGTTGACCTGTCCGCTGGAGAATGGGAAGGGCATCACCACGTAGTCGGTCGCGCCCTGCTCGCGCAGCTCGCGCACGATCGGAAAATCGAGCGTCGGATTGGCAACATCCAGCCGCCGGCGCAGGCCGCCGGCGCCTTCGAGGACCACGCGCACCGGGCTGTCCAAATAGACGTCATCGGAAAGACCCTCCCGCGAAAACGCCTGCTGACGCACGCCCTGGCCGTTGTCCTCCCAGGTGTAGCCGGTGGCCACCAGCAGCGGGTGCAACGTGCGGATGGTGAGGAAGATCCGCCAGACCGGGATTCCTCCGGCCAACATCGCGCGCGCAAACTCCTCAACCAGGTCCCGCGCCGAGGGCGCCGCGTGCGCCTCGCGCACGAGCCAGGCGACGAGCGGATTCGCGACACCGGCCAGCGGTGCAGCGCTCGGCACGGCCGCCGCCGTGCCTTCCTCGAGGATCACGTCGACCCGCTCGCGGTCAAAGGCAAAATGCTTTTTGATTGCCGCCGCGTTCTCGTAAGGCTCTTCATAACTCCACACCGCGCTCTCCGCCGTACGCTCACCTGCTGTGAGGTTCCAGTACGAAGCATTGCCGCGAAACGGGCAATAGCTGCGCTCGCGCGTGGCGTGCATCAGGTCCATGCGCACGTCGGCCCGCGGAAAGTAATGCACGGGCGGATAGCTTGCCTCGTGCAGCACCCGGGTGCGGGTGCTGTCGGCGACCGGCACGCCGTTGAACAGCACCTTCACCCGTCGCGGATTTTCCTCGATGCGGACGTCATCGTCCGGGCGCTTCGCGCTGCCGGCTTCGCTCACGCTGCGCCCCTCACAGCACCAGCTTCGAGCCTTCGGCCGGCGCCTCGCACACGACGGCCGAGCCGAGCTTCACCAGCTGCACGCGCGTTTCCACGAGCTTCAGGTCGATGTCGTCGTCGGTCTGGTCGGGATCATGGTGGAACAGGTGCAGCCGTTTCACTTCGGCGCGCGCGGCGAAATTGGCGACCTGGCTCACACTCGAGTGCCCCCAATCCACCTTCGACGGGTACTCGTGGTCGCGATAGGTCGTGTCGGTGATCAATACGTCGGCGCCGCGAACGAAATCCGCAAGTTGCGCCACGTAGCGCGTGTCGTGCCGGTTGTCGTCGGGCTGGTAGAGCTCGTTATCGGTGATGTAGCAGATGCGGCGGCCGCGCGACGTGATGCGATAACCCAGGCAGTAGCCCGGATGCCTGAGCAGCATGGTGTCGATCTTCACCGGTCCGAACTCCAGCGTCTCCTCGCGCAGGTCGCGGAACATCAGGCGCGCGCCGAACTCGCGGATCGTGACCGGGAAGTACACGCTTTCCATCTGCGCGCTGATCGCGCGTTCGATCGTGAGGTCGCCCTGGTACGGGCCGAACACCTCGATCTGGTTGCCGCGCACGTACAGCGGCGCGAAAAACGGGACGGTGTTGATGTGATCCCAATGGGTGTGCGAGATGAAGATGCGCGCCGACAGGCGCCGGTCCCCGGTCGCCATCACGTGGTCGGAGAGCCGTTTCACGCCGGTGCCGCAGTCGAATATCAGCAGCGGTTCGCCGCCCACCTCCACGCTCACGCACGAGGTGTTACCCCCGTAGCGCACGTTTGCCGGTCCCGGGACCGGCAGGGTCCCGTGCACGCCCCAGTAGGTCACCTCCACCTGGCTGGAGATGATTTCGTCGATCAGCTTGAGCAGTTCGTCCTTGCCGACCGGCTTGGCGATGAAGCCGTCGGCGCCCAGCTCGCGCGCGCGCCGGCGGTCGAAGTCATAGGTCTTGGCCGACAGCACGATGATTTTCATCGCCGCGAGGTCCGGCCGCCGGCGCAATTCGCGCGTGAGCTCGAAACCGTCCATTTCCGGCATCATCACGTCGGTGATGACGCAATCGGGCCGCCGCACCGGGATCTCCTTCAGCGCCTGGGTGCTCGAGCCGCATGCTTCCACGCTGTGGCCGGCCTGCTCCAGCACCGTGGCCACCAGCGTCAGGATGTCCGGATCGTCATCAACCAGGTAAAAGCGCATCTCGTTCCGTCAAATAATCCGTGCCTGCGACATCGCGGATCATGCGCAGGTCGCTGCCGCGGGTCAAGCGCGCTCGATGCCTGTGTCTGCCTCGTTCAGCCTTGAATCGAGTAACCGCCATCCACGGTGATCGCCGCGCCGGTGATGAAATCCGACGCTTTCGAGGAAAGAAACACCGCAATGCCGTTGAAGTCGGCTGGCTCGCCCCAGCGCGCCGCGGGCGTTCGCCTGAGGACGTTTTCGTGCAGCCCCTCGACTTCCTTGCGCGCGCTGCGCGTCAGATCCGTGTCGATCCAGCCGGGCAGCACCGCGTTCACCTGGATATTGTCGCGCCCCCATGCCGACGCGCAGGCCTTGGTGAACTGCACGATCCCGCCCTTGCTCGCCGCGTAGGCAGGCGCAAACCCCGCGCCGAAGATCGACATCATCGAGCCGATGTTGATGATCTTGCCGGCGCCCGCTGCCTTCATTGCCGGATACGCAGCGCGCGAACAGAGAAAGGCGCTGGTGAGGTTGGTATCGAGCACCTGTTTCCATTCCGCGTGCGACAGGTCCTGCGGCGGCTTGCGGATGTTGATGCCTGCGTTGTTGACCAGAATGTCCAGCCGGCCGCATTCGTCTCGCGCGCGCTCGACAAGTTGCTCCACGGATTTCTCGCTGGTGACGTCAACCTCGATGGCGAGCGCATCGTTACCAGAACTGCGGCCGAGCTGCGCCGCCGCCGCGAGCGACTTTTCCCGGTTGCGGCCGGCGATGACCACCCGCGCGCCGGCTGCGGCGAGTCCGTGCGCCATCCCCAGGCCGATGCCGCCGTTGCCGCCGGTGATGATTGCCACCCTGCCATGCAGATCGAACATGATTCACTCCATCGCTTTGCGCAGTTGATCGGCCGATACCCGGGCTGCAACGCCGGCGCGCTCTTCCTGCAGCGTCATCGCAACCCTCGCATCGCGCTCGCCCCAGCCGCGCTCGATCGCCTCGGTCATGTCCTGCATTGCGATTTCGGCGACGCGCATTGGCACCTGATGCTCGCGCGCGAGCGCCGTGGCGAGTGCCATGTCCTTGTGCGCGAGGCGCAGCGCGAACGCCGGCGGATCGTAGCTTCCGGGCAAAAACTGCTCAGCAAGCCGGTCGAAGGTCCGCTTGCGCCCGGTCGCACCCTGGCGCAGCGCCCTGAACAGCGCGAGCGGCTCGACGCCCGCCTTCACGCCGAGGGTGAAGATTTCCGCGAGCGCGGTCTGCACCGAAAAGCTCGCGCAGTTGTGCGCGAGCTTGGCCACCGAGCCGGCGCCGATCGGGCCGACGTAAAACGGCTGGTCGCCGATCGCCTTCAGCACCGGCAGGTACTGCTCGAACGCCTGCGCGTCGCCGCCCACCCATAGCGCGAGCTTGCGCGTCTGCGCACCCTTGGGCCCGCCGCTCACCGGGGCGTCGAGCATGCGCACCCCCCGCTGCGCGAACTTCGCGCACAGGCGGCGCACCACTTCTGGTGCGTTGGTGGTCAGGTCGAACCAGGCGGATCCCGCGCGCATTGCCCCCAGCAGGCCGCCCTCGCCGAGCGCGACGGCCTCGACCTCCGCCGGCCCGGGCAGCGAGGTAAACACAATCTGCGCTCCGCGCGCGGCTTGTGCGGGGCCGTCGGCCCACACCGCGCCGCCGGCCAGCAGCGGCGCCGCCGCGTCGCGGCGCACGTCGTTGACCTGCAGCGCGTGACCGGCCGACTGCAGGTTCGCGGCCATGTGGCGGCCCATGACCCCCAATCCGATGAACCCGATGTTCATGCTTCCTCCACCCAGAGTGTGTCGCGAAAAACTCTACCACGCAGGTTAGAATTACGGCCATGACACCCAGAAACCGCCCGCCGTACCGCGCCGACCACGTCGGCAGCCTGCTGCGTCCGAAATACCTGCTCGATGCGCGTGATCGCAAGGCCCGCGGCGAGATCGACGCAGCCGCGCTGCGCGCCGTCGAGGACCGCGCCATCGCGGAGGCAGTGAAGTTTCAGGAAGACATCGGGTTGCGGGCAATCACCGACGGCGAATACCGCCGCACCTATTTTCACATCGACTTCCTCGAGCAGCTCGAAGGCGTCTCGGTGCACGGCGGCATCGGCACCAAGTTCCATACCGCCAAGGGCGAAGTCGATTTCGCGCCGCCGCGGCTCGAAGTGAGCGGCAAGCTGCGGCACGTGAAGCCGATCCAGGTCGAGGACTTTGCATACCTGAAATCGCAGGTGAAGCACGGCACGCCGAAGGTTTGCATCCCGTCGCCGACCATGGTGCACTTCCGCGGCGGGCGCGGCGCGATCAGCAAGGACGCCTATCCGGACATGGAAGGGTTCTTCGACGACCTCGCGGCGTGCTACCGCAAGGAACTGGCTGCGCTCGGCGGGGCGGGATGTACCTACGTGCAGCTCGATGATACCAACCTCGCGTACCTGTGCGACCCGCAGCAGCGCGAGGCGGCGAAGAAACGCGGCGAAGATCCGGACGCGCTGCCCCACACCTACGCGCGCCTGATCAACGCCTCGATCAAAGACAAGCCGAAAGACATGACCATCGGCATCCACCTGTGCCGCGGCAACTTCAAGAGCGCCTGGGTTGCCGAAGGCGGCTACGACCCGGTGGCCGAAGCGCTGTTCAACGAGCTCGCGGTAGACGGGATTTTTCTGGAGTACGACGACCATCGCTCGGGCGACTTCTCGCCGTTGCGCTTCGTGCCGAAGGGCAAGATCATCGTGCTGGGGCTGGTCTCCAGCAAGCTCGGCGAACTCGAACCCAAGGATGCGATCAAGCGGCGCATCGACGAGGCGGCCCGCCACATGCCGCTCGAGCAGATGTGCCTGTCGCCGCAGTGCGGGTTCTCCAGCACCGTGCACGGCAACGATATTTCCGTGGAGAACCAGCGGGCAAAGCTCGCGCTGGTTCGCGATGTCGCCCGCGAAGTGTGGGGCGAGGCGTAACGACCCGGACGCGCCGGCCCTACCAGCGCGCGTAGAGCGTGCCGTTCTCCAACTTGTCCTCAAAGCGCTTCAGAGGGCGATCGCCCTTGGCGACGCACTCGCCGGTGCGGACGTCGAACTCCCAGCGATGCTTCGGGCAGGTCAGCCGGAAGCCCTGCAGCGCGAGATGCGGGATGTTCGTGACCTGGTGCGGGCAGCGGCTGTCGTAGACCCGGATGCCGGCCGCGTCGCGGTACACGAACAGGCTGCGCCCGTCGCTGTCGCAGTAGGTAACCTGCCCTTTGGCAATCCGCTCGGCGGGCCCGAGCTCGTGCCAGCGTTTTTCCGCGCCAAGGTTCTCGGCGCGGAACTCCGGGATATCCATGACGAGCAGGATTTCGATGGCCCAGACGATCTTTGCCAGCCCGAGCGCGGGAAAGGCGTGCAGGATCGCGTCCAGGATCTCGCCCGGGGTGGCGCCGGCATCGAGTGCGCGCGGCAGGTACTGGCGGAACCCCTTCTCGGTCTGCGTCGCGACCTTGGTGATCACCGTGATCAGCATGCGCGTTTTCGGGTCGAGCGACTTGCCCGATTCCTTCAGGAACTTGAAATAGGCCTGCATCGCTTCTGGCCTGGCCTTCATCAGGTAATTCAGGGCGTCGCTCACTGGGGGTTCTCCTGCCGATTGACGTGTATGGCGGAAGTATAGAATGCGCTCGGAAAACG
>JBGOTT010000108.1:0-11406 GCA_041476585.1 Gammaproteobacteria bacterium
AGCGCCTTGTCCTCGAATGCCTTCAGTTCGGGGGTGATGTAGCGCTCGGCGTTTTTCAGCGTCTGGCGCCGCCGGTAGTCGTCCGGGACTTTTCCTGCGTGCGCGTTGGTGACCTCGATGTAATAGCCGTGGACGCGGTTGTACTCGACGCGCAGGTTGGATATGGCGGTGCGCGCGCGCTCGCGCGCTTCAAGTTCGAGCAGGAACGCACCGGCGTTCGTCTGCAGCGCGCGCAGTTCGTCCAGTTCGGCGCTGTAGCCATCGGCGATCACGCCGCCTTCGCGAATCATCGTAGAGGGCTCAGACAGGATCGCGCGGGTCAGCAGCTCGAGGCAATCGGTCGGCTGTTCGAGATCGCGCTTGAGTTCGTCGAGCAGTCCTTCGCCTTGTGGCGTGGCGGCCACCAGTTCGGGAAGGAGACCGAGGCTGTCGCGCGAGGATGAAAGGTCGCGCGGGCGGGCGTTCTTCAGCGCGATGCGGCCGGCAATGCGCTCGATGTCCGCGCACCGGCGCAGCACGCCGTGCAACCCGGTGTGGGCGTCGCCTTGCAGCAGGCGCTCCACCGCCGCATGGCGTGCCGTCAGGATATCGCGGTCGCGCAAGGGGTGGTGCAGCCAATGGCGCAGCAGCCGGCTGCCCATGTTGCCCGCGCAGGCATCGAGCAGCGACAATAGCGTCGGCGCAGGCTCGCCGCGCAGCGTCTCCGTCAGCTCGAGATTGCGGCGCGTCGCCGGATCGAGCCGCACGTACTCGCCGCCGCGTTCGGCGCGCACCGAGCTCACGTGCGCGAGCGACTGCCCTTGCGTCTTCCTCGCGTAGCCGAGCAGCGCGCCGCAGGCGCCGATCGCGAGGCCGAGGTCGCCGCAGCCGTAGCCGTCGAGGCTGGCGGCGCCCAGTTGCTCGAGGAGTGCCTTGCGGCCTGCGTCGATATCGAAATGCCAGTCGGACAGGCGCGTGACCGCGTAGCCTTCGAGTTCCGACCTTTCGGCGTGCGTGTCGGCAATCAGGATCTCGGCCGGGGCAATGCGCCGCAACTCGGTGGCAAGCTGCTGCGGCGCGATCTCCGCGACGCGCAGTTCACCGTTCGCGAGATTGACCCACGCGAGGCCGACGCTGGTCCGGTCCGCCGTAAGCGCAAGTAGCAGGTTGTCGCTTTTCTCGTCCAGCAGCCCGGCTTCGGTGAGCGTGCCCGGCGTGACGATGCGCGTGACTTGGCGCTCGACGGGACCTTTGGACGTGTTCGGATCGCCGATCTGTTCGCAGATCGCGACCGATTCGCCGAGTTTGACCAGCTTCGCGAGGTATTGCTCCGCCGAATGCCAAGGCACGCCCGCCATCCTGATCGGCGCTCCGGCCGATGCGCCGCGGCTGGTGAGGGTGATATCGAGCAGCCGCGCGGCCTTCTCCGCGTCGTCGTGGAACAGCTCGTAGAAATCGCCCATCCGGTAGAACAGCAGGATGTCCGGATGCTGCGCCTTGATGCGGAGGTACTGCTGCATTACCGGTGTATGGACTTCTGAGCTTTTCATTTAAGCACTTACGTGGGGGCGCCTATTAGGCGCCTAATATTCGGCGCAGCCAGCGCCAGAAAAAGACGGCTTAGACCGCGGGCAGCGTGACCAGTGTGACGGTGGCTCATGCGGTCTTCATCACCGGGCCGTGCACAACCTCAGGGGTGGACCTTCTGATATTCGTGCTTCGCGTTGGCGCTTCTGGCAATCCGACCATGAGAGTCCCGCGCTACACCTTGCGCCTTCGTCGTTCTGTGAGACGTAGTGTAGTGCCTGCTGCCGTCACTGGCGTGTGACCCTCCCGACGAACGGCTGCCCTTTGCGTACGAGTCGCATGGCGCGGCAAGCATCGCCGCGGTAGCGACTATCGCGGCCAGCGTGTGGATCTTCCCCATCTCCTCCCCGGACGACTGAATAGGCTACACCTGCACGACTCCACGGGCGACGATGCCCGGTAGCTACCGAGCGGCCAACCCGTCAGGTGATGTTCTGGGTGGCAGATGGAGTGGGCGTAAGTCCGGCAGCCCCAGCGCGCGAAGTCGCCGCGGCGCCGGTGCCGCGCTTCACGGCGCTACTGCCTCCGCGCGAATCGGGTCAAGCGCCGCCAACGATCCGATCTGTTGACCTTTGCCACGCGCTACACGCTGCCCTTGGCGATCGTGGGCATCGTGGGGGCGCTCCTGTACATCAGGTGACTTCGTCGAAGCTTACGTAGCTAAGCAGTCTGCTGGCGCGATCAGCAGGAACGGAATCAGCGAACTGCCAGTTGTCTAGTGACTGGTCTACGATCGGCATAACGACGCGCGGCTAAGCTGCCCCGCCTCCCACTGTCGAGGAAACGGGAGATGACTATGGAAGCTTCCACCGCGGTTTCCAAAAAGAACGCGATGGCGGGGTCAGCTTCAGCCGCTTGTTCGGCAGCGTTATCAATCGAACTGGCACCCGCGTTTCGAGCAATCTGGGTCCTCGCTGGCTCTGCTCAGAAGGCGATCGAAGGCAAAAAGACGCCTGCGGGCTCCCGGTACTGACCGATCGTCATAAGCATCGCTGGCCAGCCTACGCGAAGGCCGACACCGAGCAGCCACCGAAGCAAATCGCCGTTGCGACTGGGGATGAAGAAACCCGGGCCAAGAAACATGGGCGCATGGCCGATCAGGGCTTTCAGGTCCTCAGTCTCCTCTCCGACCGCATGCCCGCGAAAACCGATCCCGGTGGCGTACCCAGTGATCCGGCCGGTGTGCTCAACCACCGTTGCGCCCCCCTGTTCAATGGCGAGACGGACTTCCATTTCACGTGCGAAACCGTGGACGGCGACACAGCGCTGGTTGCAAATCGGCAGATCGTTTAGAGCCGCGGTACGGACCTGCCGGCCTCGAAGATTTGCCGCCCGCGGTGGCTTGCCTTGCATGAGTAGGAGTGGTTCACGCACGTCGAAACCAAGTTTGGCGTACAGAACGAGCGAGCGGATGTGGCTCGGGGACTGGACCAGTCGCACTCGTTCGAGGCGACGCTGGCGGGATTCTTCCAGGGCGGCGTTCATCAACCCCCGGCCGACAGCGCCCTCGGCCGCCGGCTGCACCGTGAGAGGTCCGATGGCCGCCACGGGCGTTGAAGGAAATGTATTGAGGAAGATGCTCCCGATGATGTGGCCTCCGCGCTCCGCCAGCGCACCCCAGGCGTTTGGATCTTTAAGCTTGGCTTGGATAAGTCCAACCGAGAACTCAATCGACGGGTGCTCAGGCGGGAAATTATGCGCAGCAGCGACACCCTTGTGGGCCTCGTAGGCGACGCGCCCGCATGCCTCCGCATCCTCTGGCCGAATTGGCCGGATTGTCATCTCCACTGAGCATCTCCTTGACTTATCGAAATTGAGTCGCCGAACTCAATGTCGGGCACACGATTGATCCATAGCATGGCGCCTGCGCCCTATCCTGGCCGTCATGCCCGCGAGGAAATTCCGTCGTGCTCCGCATCGTGCCTTCATAGACTGCCCCGCTGGCGAGTAGCCTACGCCACTTCCCCGGCACGGTCACACGCCGCGCCGCGCTCCCAGCGCCCGCAGGGGTAAACCGACACGATACGGCCCGCGTTACAGAGTACGTGATGCTGTCCATAGCCGATCGCGTGTGTGCAGGTGCGGTAGTTGCGCTCCTGGCCTTCGGGCTGGGCGTTGCTCATGCGGAGGAACTCTCGGGCAAGGTGATCCGGGTCGCTGACGGTGACACGATCACGCTTCTCGACTCGGCCAACAAACAGTACAAGGTGCGCCTGATGGGGATCGTCGCGCCCGAGAAAGGTCAGCCCTTCGGACGGGTATCTCGGGAATCGCTCTCATCAATGGTCGCCGGACGGAACGTGTACGTGCATTGGCACAAGCGCGATCGTTACGGCCGGCTGGTGGGTCAGGTATTCGCCGAAAGCCACGACGTGGGGCTGGTGCAGATCGAGCGCGGCATGGCGTGGCACTACAAGGCATACGAGCGGGAGCAGCGCACCGAGGATGCCCGCGAGTATGCCGAGGCCGAGATTGAGGCCAAATCTGCTCGTAGGGGGCTATGGGCTGATTCTGAGCCGACCCCGCCATGGGAGTGGAGGCAGGCGGGACGGTCCAAGTAGCGTAGGCACAACGCGACGGCATCTTCTTCGTCTTCGATGACAACAGGCTGCATGACGAGGTAACCTGTTTGATCTCGGCGAACTGAACTGCTGCGCATTTTTTCAGCGGCGGCGTCGCGTATGTGCGACGCCGACGATCCGGGCACCGGGCCGGTAGCTACGACGGATTGCGGCACATGGCGAATGACCGCTATCGGCAAAAGCGGTCATTCGCGGATCAGCGCCCGACTCTCAAAGTCAGTGCACAGAAGGTGCAGGCGAAGCAGCTGGTCGCAGGAAAACTTCGACGTCATCTGCGGAAAGCGGCCTGCTGAAAAAGTAGCCCTGCATCTCGTCGCACTTCAGCAGTCGCAGGATCTTCGCCTGCTCCGCGGACTCCACACCCTCCGCAATTGCTTTCCGATCGAGCGGGCGCGCCACACGATGTCCCTCTGCAATTCCTGGCCCGCGACTCATCCCTTTGTACGCCAGCACACAGACAGCACGCGCATCGATACATATTCTGCAGAACTAGGAATCTGGCTTTATCAGGAGGCGTGTCATGAAATGGGCAGGGATGTATTTTGTTGGGTTCGTCATCCTGATCGGCGGCGTTCTCGCCGCACTCTGGAAACTGGGCATTCTGCAGAACATCGACACAACTTGGATAGTGATTGGCGTCGCGATCCTGATTGGCATGGGGATCATGATCTCGGTCGCCAACAGCGGGTCCAAAGAAAATATCCAGATCGACCGGAAGTAAGCGGCAAGCGGCAAAGCTCCGAGCGCGAGCAGCGCAAGTACCGTGTCACGCCTGTTCGTCTGCTCCCCTTCAGGTCGTTGCGAGCCAGTGCAAGCACCGGGATCGACGGGCGAAAAGCCTGCTGGACCCCAATCGGCCCCAATTAGCCTACACCCCGAGTGACCGCTATGGGTGGCGGGTCATTCGCCTAACCAGAGAACAGTCTCAGCGGTGCCCTTCGTGCATGACGTCGCGCCCCCGGTCTTCTCCGTGATGGTGCGCCTCTGGGTGCGCGCGCTCCCACGGGCGCCCGCCGCCGCGGTGGTAACCGATGCGCCCGCCCCATTGGCCGTACCAGCACCCAGCGCAGTATGAGGGCGAGTAGTAGTACGGGTCACCCGGGACAATGACAACGCCTGGGACTGGAACGTCGACCCGGACCCGCCCCGGCTCCACGACGCAGGCGGACAACAACAACAGCGCAGCAGCGCCAATCATCAGCCATCTCGTTTTCATAGGAGCCTCCAGCTGTCGGTAGTAGAAGTGAATAAACAAATTCTGAGCAAGACTACGCCCATCGCCTGATCTAGGAAAGACAGGCTCTCCAGGTACTTGCGGCTGTCCGCTTTGGGTCGAAAGCGGTCATTCGCCGACTCGAACATTTTCTGGCCCCCCGAGCGCCGCCATCTTCATGCTGCCGTCAGGTGCGCTATCAAATCTGCACCCTCATTCCGCGCGTCGCTCACTGCCTTGCTCACCTGGTACGCCTCCATCCGGTCCGCAGGATGAGAGCGGATGAACGCCTTTAGCTTCGCCACGTCCTGATTGCCAGGATCGAGCCACGCGCCGTACTCCTCAGTCGGCACGATCACGGGCATGCGGTCGTGAATGTCGCGCATCAGCTCGCTCGGTTCCGTGGTGATCAGGCTGACGGTGTGCAGCGGGCCGTCCGGCCCGTTCCACAGCTCGGTGATGCCCGCGAGCCCGAACAACTCGTCACCCTTCGGGCGGATGTAGTACGGCTGCTTCTTGCCTGCCACCAGCTTCCATTCATAGAATCCGCTCGCCGGCACCAGGCAGCGCCAGCGCTTGAAGGCGGCGCGGAAGGACGGCTTATCGGCGACCGTCTCGCCTCTGGCATTCGCCATCTTGTTGCCGATGGAAGGGTCTTTCGCCCATCCTGGAATGAGGCCCCACCGGTACAGGTCGGCCAGTCGTCCGCGTTCCTTGTCCTCGCGGACGATCAGAATGTCAGTGCTCGGCGCGATGTTGTACTTGGGCTTGAACTCCGGCGGGGTGGTCAGCGCGAACTGGAGCGCGATAACATCGGGGTGAGCGTGTAGGGCGTAGCGGCCACGCCAACTTGCTCGCGCCTCGCGGCTATTGCACCGAAATCACCTTTGCCGTCGGCGTCGCGTCGAAGATCAGCTTCGAAGGCCAGGCCGGCCAGGTGACGCCGAGCGCCTGGTTCCAGGGTTCTCCGTGCTTCGCGAACGCCGCTAGGCTTTTCATCATCGCGTCGGACAAGTCGAGCCGTCCGGGCCGATTGGCGGTGGTGTTCATGACGTTCGAGAACAGCGACGGGCCGAAGTTGCCGAAGACGAACGGCAAATCGAAGGCGTGTGCCGCGCCGTAGATGTCGTTCCACGGTGCGGGCTCCTGGGCCCAGTTGAACTGGTAGTACCAGACCTCGCCCGGTTGCTGCGCGCTCAACGCATTGAGCATGTTGTCGCGGCTCGCGATGAAGAAGATCTGGTTCAGAAAGTCGGTCCTCGGGTTGAAGCCCGTCCCTGGCGTGGTGACCGGCAGGTAGAACGCCGGAATCCACTGGCCGATCGTGATTGCCGGCGCAGCGTTGGGATCGTAGTTGAACTGGATCGAGAACAGCGTCGCGTCGCTGACCAGCCTGCCGCTAGGGCCGCCCAGCAGCACCAAGAAGGTCGGGAACAGCTTCGCTTCCTCGCGCGTGTTGCCCGCGAGGACCGGCACCTTCAGGTAATTGCCCGCGTTGACCGCGGCGATCGGGTCGACCGGCAGCACCGTGCCTTCCGGGATCGGGCCCGAGCCGGCGAGCCCGAGCGGCACCAGCTTGAGCAGCAGCGTGGTCAGCAGCGTGGCCGGGCTCTTGGTGCGCAGGTACTGGGCAATCTCGGCGCTCGTATGCGCCGCGACAAAGGCCTGTGCAGACGCGGTGTCGGTGGCGAATCCGTCCGCGATCAAAAGATTGTTCAGCAGCGCGTTGGCCTGGGCGAGCGCGACCGATGCCGGGTTCAGCGTCGGAATTCGGCCCGGCGGCAGGTTGCTCGCGAGCGACAGCCCGCCGCTGAGCGGCACCGCGCGCTGAAACAGTTTGTGTTGCGCATTGACCACCAGCGGCGAAGTCAGCATCGCGTAGACGTTGATTGCGCCCGCGGACTGCCCCATCAACGTAACCTTTCTGGGGTCGCCGCCGAAATTGGCGATGTTGGCGCGGACGAACTTCAACGCCTTGACGATGTCGAGCAGCGCGAAGTTGCCCGAGTCCTCGCTCGGATCAACACCGTTCCTCAACTGCGGCAGGTACAGGAAGCCGAAGATGCCCAGCCGGTAGTTCACGGTCACGACGACGGCTTTGGCCGCTTTCGCGAGCGCGGCGCCGTCGTATACGGGATCAGCGGTGTAGCCAGAGACGTTGCTGCCGCCGTGAACGAAAACAATGACCGGCAGGTCGTCATCGTCATCGTCATGGTGGTGGGTGGCCGGCCGCCAGATGTTGAGGTACAGGCAGTCTTCCTGGCCCACTGCCTGGTTCAGCGTCGTGCCGATGGTGGCGTCGTACTTGTTGTTCGCACCGGGACCATAGATGCGGCCGTACTGCGCGCAGGCGCTGGCGAATTGCTTGGTCGGCCGCGGCGAGTGCCAGCGGTCCGGGTCGGCCGGGGCCTTCCAGCGCAGTTCGCCCACGGGCGGCTTCGCGTACGGCACGCCCTTCCAGGCGTAGGTGCCGGTGGTATGCGAGGCGTCGACGCCGACCACGGTGCCGAAGGCGGTCCCAACCTTGACGGGTGATCGATCATCGTCGTCGTCGTGGGCGGCCGCCAGTTGCGATGAGAACGCGACACAGGCGGCCAGTAGCCAAGGCTTGCATTTCATGTTCTTGTCTCCGTGATTGTGGCTTCGCACCATAGGTCGCACAGGCCCACAGCGTCCATCGGGATATTCACAAACTCGCTCGGCGAAAGCGCCCCCCTCGTGCGCGCGGCGCGCTGACTCATCAGCCTGCGCTATGCCTATTATCTGCGTCCCGCATCGAACAATGCCCGCAACGCCCGGCTCCACCCGTACCGACCTCGCGGAAATCCCGTACCAAAACATTCTATCGCGCGCGCAAGCCGCGAGCAATCCCTCGATACCAGTGCGTGGCGCGCCATATGCGGGAGTTGCGCGAATCCGGGCGGTTTCGCCGCGCGGTCGAAGAGCGCACGGTTGAGCGCTTTCGCGAGTGCGGCGATCCCCACTATGGCTTCGCGCGCATCTACGGCGATGCCTGTGGGTACGACTTCCTGCTAGCGTACTCCCGCTAGACCCGCTACTTCTGTCCGAGCTGCCACCAGAAGCGCGTGCTGCTGCACGGCGAGTGGGTCGAGGAGAATGTTCTTGAGCCTGTCCCTCACCGCCAGTACGTGTTCACTGTGCCGCGGCTGCTGCGACCGAGACGCCATCCAGCTCAGAGCCCGGCCTTGTGCGAGAACTTCGCACAGTTGTGTTGAGGGCGATCGGTCGAACGGGGCAATCCCGAGTCGAGCCAGCGAACGCGGGGGCGTGGAGCCCGCGAACACGGCGCAGGAGAGCGTAGCGCGGCCGGTCACGACATCGTCGGCGGGCGTTTCTCCGGCCGACCGTCTTGAGCCCGATCGGCAAGCTAGCATAGAGGGCGTTTGCGACTTTTTCAGCTCAGCGTTCCGGCGCTGCAGCGAGAGTGCCTTCGAGCGCCACGCGGCAGCGGACGCTTCCAGCTTTACGCACGTGTGACGCGCGCCTCGATTGTTCGGCTTAAGGCGAACACTCCTCGCGAGGAGGAGGAACAAAAACTCCTGAACAACCGGAAGTTGATGTCTGCGCTCGACTACCCGCGTTGACAGGAAAGCGGTCGAGCTCGCCCGACCACGGGCGAATCCAAGGTGGGGTACCTGCTTCGAGCGCGGCGACGATCTTGTTCGTGACCTCGGCATAGAGATCGCGCATGACATACCTCCAGAAATGGAAAAGCCCCGGCGGTGCCGGGGCGAAGATGAGTTGAACTACTTGATGAGCAGGCGCAGGCCGATGCGCACGATCTGTCGCGCAAGCTCGGCGACTGCAGCGCCCAGGGCGATGTCTAGCGGGGCGAGTCCACGCGTACGTGGAAGATGCCGGGGTAGTACCGGCCGCCCTGGATGTGGCCGAACAGACGCTTCGCCCCCGAGGTCGCGAGCGACGTCAGGAGGCCGGCTACGGTCGCCGCCATCACACCGCTGAAGGTGCCCCAGTGCACAATCAACGTCACCACCGTCACCGTCACGTCGATCGCCAGGTCGTGATTCAGGAGCTTGAGCGCCATTCGGCGCGGCAGCTTCCAGAGGATGAGCGCCACCCCGAGGAAGACCATGATGCCCGTCTCGAGCATGGCAGTCCTCCTCTATGCGTTTGGGACGCGTAGCAGGCCGGCGACGAATCCGCGAACGTACAACACGGCGTGACTTCCGGCGTCAGTCACGGCGCCAGCCGCGGTGTCGACTCCGCTTCCCACCGTGTGCATCGTGCGGCGGGCTACACCGCCTGCTGCGATTCGAACGCGCAAAATATTCGCGAGAGCTGCAGCACCGTGCTGCGTACTGAGTTCCTTGGTTTCCATGGTGCGTCTCCTGGGTTGTCGAGGCGGAAGTGCCTCACCAGGAGAGGGACGGGGCGTGAGGCGGATTTGTCGCCGAGCGCATCGTCGCGCTGCTGCGCAGGGACAACGAAGCATGCTTCTGTTGGCACAGAATCCGAATCCGAAGTGGGGGGTGGGTTTCCGAGACGGGGTGGGGTGGACCTGTCGCCCTCTCGAAGGGCAAAAAATTATTTTATTTTTTTGCAGGCACTTTGGGTGGGCGACGACGTTGCGTTCTGCCGAGCACCACGCGCGCTTCTCGCCTACGGCGAGCCGCTCAATTCACCCCAAGCCGGCCCATCCGGGTGTAGATTGACCGCCGACGGAAGTTGGCTCGGCGCTCCGCTCTGGCAATCCTGGGGGTTGCGCCACTGCGTGAAGACCTGCGGGGAATCGGATGAACACACGACGCAAACTCATATTTGCTCTTTCCGCAGGCGCGCTGCTGCCGCGTTCGGCCGCCGCGCAACAGGCCAGCGTCTTGCGCGTTGGCTGGATCTCCAACGATCGCGGCAGCGGTAACGCGCCAATGTTCGCGGCATTTCGCGAGGGATTGCGCGATCTCGGTTACGTCGAAGGACGCAATCTGATCATCGACGCGCGATGGGGCGAAGGATCCAACGAGCGGCTCGAGCAGCTTGCCATCGAGCTTGTGAAGTCGAAACCCGATGTCATAGTGACGCAAGGCGGGCCGGCGACTCACCCGGTAATCCGTGCAGGTGCCACGATGCCGGTCGTCTTTGGATACAGCGGGGATCCGGTGGAGGCAGCCGTCGTATCCAGCCTTGCGCGCCCCGGCGGTAATTTCACGGGAGTGACGTTTCTTTCTTTTGATCTGGTGGGCAAGCGGATTGAGCTGCTCAAGGAAGTTGTGCCGGGGCTGAAGCGGATTGCCATTCTCGCCAATCCACAGCATCCCGGCGAGCAGGGCGAGCTGCGCGTATCGCAGGCCGCGGCGAAAGCGCTCGGCCTCTCATTTCAGTATTTTCAGGTGCGGAATGCCGCACAAGTGGAAGACGCGCTTGCCGCCATACTGAAATCACATAGCGAAGCGGTGGATGTATTTCCCGACGCATTACTCATGCGCAGTCGCGAGCGCATTGCCGAGTTCGCGACGAAAAATCGTATCCCGGCAATCTCGGGCTGGGCCCAGTTCGCGGAGGGCGGCAACCTTATGTCGTATGGGCCCAATTTGCGGGATGCGTACCGGCGGCTCGCGACCTACGTCGACAAGATCGTCAAAGGCGCCAAGCCCGCCGATCTTCCGGTCGAACTGCCGACGACTGTCGAATTGGTCATCAATCTTAAAACTGCCAAGGCACTCGGCATCACGATTCCCCAGACAGTCCTGCTCCGTGCCGACCGGGTGATCGAATGACCGACCGACGCGACTTCCTCATCGCCGCGAGTGCGATTTGGCTCATGGCGCCGAGCCCCGGAACCGCGCAATCGGCCGGCCGCATCTACCGCCTGGGCGTGCTGCGCGCCACGGCACCTGCGCCGGAAGTGTCGACAGCGCTGCTGGACACGCTGCGCGAGCGGGGCTACATCGAAGGGCGGAACCTGATCATCGAGCGACGCTTTGCAAGCGGCCAGCTTGACCGGCTGCCCGGGCTGGCGCGCGAACTGGTGCAGCTGCGCGTGGATGCCATCGTGTGTGTCGGCCC
>JBGOTT010000109.1:0-11378 GCA_041476585.1 Gammaproteobacteria bacterium
GGAGTAGTGTTTTCGATTATACCGGCGCAAACTGCCAGAGTTTCCTCGACGAAGGAGGTCGATATGGCTGCAAGCATCCGCAAGGCCGACTACTTTTCGATGCGCGTTCCCAACCGTGCCGGCACCGGCGCGGGATTGCTTGCCGCGTTGAAGGCAGAGGGCGTGAACCTGCTCGCCTTCTCCGGTTTTCCGGTGCGCGGTGGTGCACAGGTGGATTTCATGCCCGAGAACTCCAAGAAGTTTCGCGCCGCGGCGAAAAAAACCGGGCTCAAATTGGGCGCGAGGAAGACCGTGTTCCTGATGCGGGGCGACGACCGCATCGGCGTGCTGACCGCGGCGCTCGGCAAGCTTGCTGTCGCACGCATCAGCATGGTTGCGATGCAGGCCGTGTGCGCAGGCAAGGGGCGTTACGGGGCGATGTTCTGGGTCAAGCCGAAGGATGTCGGGCGCGCTTCGCGGGTGCTTGGGGCGCGGTAGCGATTGATTTGCCGTCCCCGCGTTCGACTTGTCGTCCCCGCAAAGGCGGGGACCCAGTCCTTCACAGTCCGGACGAGATCGCGCACACCGTTATCGAACCCAGATTTCGGAAGCGCAGACAGACGGATCTCCATGAACTGTTCGAACCAGACTATGGACCTGAATACGAGAACATGTAGCTTCAGTAGCTGTACTGGTTAGCCCCCAATTCGAGAAGGCGCGCGGCGGAAGCAGCCGCGCGCTTCACAATTGGAACGTTGGGTGCCTTACAAAGTGACGTACCGGGATACCTTGCGACATGTACCGACCCGGTCATCGGGGAGGCCGTGGTGAGCGCATTGGACAAGCTTTTTCAGAAGGATGGAAAGTTACTAACGGTCAACGTGGCCGAACCAACCGTTGCTGCACGCCTCGCTCAATATCTGCAGGAGCAATTTCCAGAGCATGACGTAGATGTCGAATACAACAGAACGGGAAAGGCGCCTAAAACGGTCGCTTGGAGCGATAAACCCGAACAGGTGTACCCGGACATTATCGGTCACCGCCGGATGACCGAGACGAACATATTGGTCATCGAATTGAAGAAGAATTCCAATCCGGAAACGAAGGACAAGGATCTTCTCAAGCTGGCTGCGTATCGTCGCGACTTAGGCTACATACACGCCCTATTTCTCAGGCTCGGTTTCGGCGATAGCGCAGGAACAGTGTCAGAGTGCCAATGGGTTGAAAAGTGAAACCGACCCCGTGGCCAACTATTGCCGCACTTGGCGGCTTGGCGTTCGCAACTTCAACCGAAGTGCTTGCTGCTTCTTCCGGCACCCAAGGACAGAACACTGTTGGTGCCGGACTCTTTCTAGCGTGGGCGATTGCGTATCTAACGAGGCGGCGGGCGATCGGCGGATGGCTGCTCTACTTCCACATCCAGCTTTTCCTAAGCCTGCTTATCTCGGTGCTGTTTCTGCCTCGCGTTATTGCGAACCTCAACCCGGGCGCATGGGACAGTGCAATGATTTATGTCCTTTCTTTCCTGAGCACAGTCCCCGTTCTGCTTGCTCAGGGATTCGAGGCATATGCCGCCACATTGCTGCTTATCCGCCGCAATGAAAGCAACCTTCGTCTTCTGAGAATTGCGTTGCTGGCTTTGGCGGTGAGCAGTGGCGCGTCGTTGGGTATTGACATCGCCTACTTTAGCGAGGCGCTGACTTTATTCTTCGATGTTTTGACATTTGGTTTCGCTTGCATCTGGTGCGCATATTTTTGGAAAGCCAAACGGGTGCGCATCGTATTTGTCGAACGAGCTTGGGATTACGCTTCCTATTCGGCGCCCAGGATCCTCGCGCCCGAAGAGAAGCGCTATCTCTTGAAGAGAGCTGCGGTGCTCGGCGCAGTAACTTTCGTTCTCTTTTTGCTCTTGATGGGTAGTGCCATAGGAGATAAGAAGCCCGACGCCCGGATATTCTTTGTGCCGATTTTCTATGCGCTAATTGCCGCCGCAATAGGGTGGTATGCGCCCATTCGCAAGAGGAAGCGCGAAGCTCTTCTGCAGGCGCGTTTCAACGCTGAAACGACCTAAAGTGATGAGGCAAAAGGCACCTAATCCCCGCGTGCACGGGACGCGCGCAAGACCGGCACGCGCCGGTGATGCAGCACGTTGGGCGGCAACCGGAGCGAGTGCGCGATGAAGCTTGAAGACTGCGTACTTGAGACAAACGCAGTCGTTGTTCGCCCGCCGAGCCCTGGTGCGCCCGAGCGTGAATGGACCGAGGCCCGCGACCGCTCGCAGATCCCGGAGCACCTGTACAGGTTCTACTGCCTCGCCGAGTACTTCGGATTCGATCGCGCGCCAAAGTTCCTTGACGACCCCGAACGTATTCTGTTCTCCTTTCTGGCGGGCCTTGTCCGAGGAATTCGAGAGTCCTTCGAGGAGGCGCACTCGCTGGTCGCCTCGATCCGCGCCGACAAAGGTAAGCGCTACTCACCTGTAAAGGAATTGAATCGCGAGCCATACGACCGCGAAGCGGACGAGCGGCAACGCCGATCGTTCCGCTACTTGATCGTTTGCCTATCCGGCGCTCTGGACCAGTTCGCAGAGGTCGTCTCGATCTTGTTCCACGGCGACATCGAAGGTCTCACAGTTGGTCGGGCCAGCTTCGCTGAGCTGCGTGCCATCGCCAGAGCGCCGTTTGCGCCTGCTGGCAAGATCATCTCGCCGAAGGAAGCCCGATTCGAGCAGCTTCATCAAGTTCTTGTCGCTGAGCTCGAGACCGAAGGAGACGAGGCGCAGTGGTTTGATCTACTTCACCTCTACCGAAACAAGCTCGCGCACTTGGGCTCGTCAATGTTCCCGATCGTCGCCTTCCACGATCGGAAGGGAGTCTTCTACTCGTTCACACCGAACCGCTGGCCGCTGTTTCACCAGAGCGAAATCACGTTCGGGGGCGCGTCGCGCCCGGATCCCCGCTCGATCGAGGCGTATGCGAGAGACAACTACGTTCACCAGGATCTCGTGTCGTATGCCGAGAGCCTCTCCGCCCGCGTATTGCGCTTGATCGACTGCGGGTTCCAGTTGCTCTGCGCCACGTATTCCGATTTCAAGGATTTCGAGCTCAACGCCAGTGCCCTTCGAAGTCTCAAGACGAAGAGGCAGCAATACCAGTTTCGTAGCTTTCGGTAGGGTTGCCGCCCAACAAGGCGATGCACCTAACCGGCCGCCGCTTGGTCGGCCTGCAGCAGCCTAGGCCGTCGGCCGGCCGGTCGGGGGCGGTCGCGCGGCCAGCCTCCGGAGCGAACGTGGTAGCTTCGACGGAGGACGGCAGGTGATCGCCGGAACGTTACGCCAATGTACCTCTGAAATATGTCCCCGATTGCTGGAAATCCTTGGCAGTCGGGCGATGAGGAGTCTCCGCATGCCCAGCCGTGAACGCGTCCAAGAGCTCATCGCACTCGTAGAACGCGGCAAGTACGTCGAAGCCCTGCTGAAGTTCTGTGCGGACGACGCGACCATGCAGGAAAACGACCAGCCTCCGCGAAGCGGTCTCGAAGCCCTGGTCAAGCACGAACGGGAAGTGATGGCGTCCTTCAATGAGATACGCACGCTTCCCGTCCAGTCGTTCCTGGTCGATGCTGACGAAGTCGTCATCAACTGGGTATTCGAATTTGTCCACCACGACGGCCGCAATTTCCGTCTGGACGAGCTCGCGCACCAGCTGCGGCGCGGAGACAAGGTCATCCGGGAGCGGTTTTATTGCGATCCGACCCAACAGCGAAGCTGAATACTCGAGCCGCGCCAGCGAGTAAACTGCAGTCTCACCCGTCGGAGGTAAACGCCAATGACCCTATGCCCAGTCGCAATCGCCATAACCTGCAGGAAATGCCCCGTTGTGAGCTTCTGCCCCGCAAGAGAGATCATTGGTGATTACAAGCCGGAGGAACCGAATCAGGCTTCCGGCAACAAGAGCCCGGTGGATAAGAAACCCGACAACACGCACTGACAACACGGCGGCCGTCCGCGCGTCCTCGGGCCTCAGGTCCCGAACAGCCGCGTGAAACTCTAGTGTCCTTTGGGTGTGATGCTGACGACGCGCGAGCGCCGTACGCGCTGGATCCAGCCCCGGGTAACATAGAGTTCGAGCAGCGCAGTCCTCAGCGAACCGCCGAGATGCGGGCGCCGCTGGGTCAGGTCGACACACGCGCGTGCGAATGCGCGCCGAGGCTGGCGCGCGACGGTAAGATCGACATCGAGCGCGGCAAGTTTTTTCTCACCGAGCCGGGTGACGGCGAAATCCCGCCCATCGGCGCTCAGCCACCGCGCTTTTGGAGTGATGCCATGTTTCTTCACGTTGTAGAGGCGCGTCATGTCCGCGACTATGTTGTATGGCTGAGATTCAGTGACGGGGCTGCCGGAGAGGTTGATCTGTCCGACGAACTGGAAGGCCCGGTTTTCGGGTCGCTCCGCAACGTTGAGGAATTCAGGCGACTCAGTGTTGCTTACAATACGCTGACGTGGCCCAACGGCGCCGACTTTGCGCCTGAGTTTCTCCGCGAGCGCGTGGCCGCTACCGTCTGACCTGCGGTTGCAGGGTCGGGTCCGCGCTAACCGCGCGTCTTGACCTGGCTTTCGATTGTTCCCCTGGCGAGGGTGGTGGTGATATTTTCACCCACCGCCACCTTCAACGCGTCGCGCACGACCACCCCGCCAGCCGTCCGCGTAATGCTGTAACCACGCCCGAGCACCGCGGTCGGGTCGAGGTTGCCGAGGCTCGCGGCGAGGAGCGCCACCCGCTCGTGCGCGCGCTCCATGCGCCGCCATGCGACGTAGCCGATAGAGCGCAGCAACTCGGCGAGCCGCCAGCGGGCCGATTCGATCACCCGCCCCGAAGCAGCCGCCAAGCGCGCTTCGAGCTGCACGAGCACGCGCGCATGCGCAGCCAGCCGCTCGCGCGGATGCACCAGACGCCGCGCGAGAGAATCGACGCGTTGCGTGCGCTCATCGAGCAAACGCCGCGCCGCGCGCTGTGCCCGCAGCGCAAGCTGGGCCACGCCGGCCGCGAGCGCGCTGCGCTCGGGGCTGACGCTTTCCGCCGCGGCGGTCGGCGTGGGCGCGCGCAGATCGGCGGCAAAATCGGCGATGGTGAAATCGGTCTCGTGACCGACGCCGGTGACCACCGGAATCGGGCAGGCGCGGATGGCGCGCGCGACGGCTTCCTCGTTGAACGCCCACAGGTCCTCGATCGAACCGCCGCCGCGCGCGAGGACCAGCACGTCGCACTCGTTGCGTTCGCCCGCGCGCGCAAGCATCGCGGCGATTTTCGTACCTGCGCCTTCGCCCTGCACCGGCACCGGGTAGACGATCACGCCGATCGCGGGGTTTCGTCGTTTGAGCGTAGTCAGGATGTCGCGCAGCGCCGCTGCCGCGAGTGACGTGACCACGCCCACGGTGCGCGGGTATTCCGGAAGCGAGCGCTTCGCCGCCGGGTCGAACACGCCCTCGCGCTCGAGCTTTTCCTTCAGGCGCAGGAATTTCTCGTACAACGGGCCGAGGCCCGCGCGGCGCACGGTCTCGACGTTTAACTGGAACTCGCCGCGCGCCTCGTACATCGTCACCAGTGCGCGCACTTCGACTTTGGCGCCGTTCTCGGGTTGCCATTCAAGCAGTTGGGCGCGGTTGCGGAACAGCACGCAACGCACCTGCGCCTGCGCGTCCTTCAGCGTGAAATAGCAGTGGCCGGAGGCCGCGCGGGTCAAGTTCGAGATTTCGCCACCGACCCACATCAACGGAAAGCGGTGTTCCAGCGCTTCGCGCACGCTGCGCACCAGTTCGGCGACGCCGATGACCGGGGGGCCGGACATGCCGTCGCGCGGGGCCAGGGACTCGATTCCGGAGGGCATTTCCTGGGGCTTTCCTGGGCGCTTCCAAGGGGCGTAGACAGCCCCTGCGAAGGCGCGGCGAGTCTACACTAATCCACATGCGCTCCCGATGCGCCCTTCGCATCCCCCTGATTCGGCGTGAGGCCCGATAGCTTGGCGCAAGTCACTGTAATCCATGCGGAAAAATGCGATGAAATATTAATCGCATCCGACTTTTCCTGATTCTTGAGCCGCTAATCTGTACTTGCCCAGAGAATATCCACAAACTTACCCACAGCTTTTGTGGATAAGAAAGGCGGCCTGATTCTTGCCCGCTGCGCGAAGCAATTTTTCGCGCCTGAGAATGCATCGCAGCTTTACGCGCTAACTTGCTCGCAGACAAGGCTTTGGCTAAAGTGCCCGGTTCGCTGGCATTGTCTTGCTCGCATTGCTGTGCGGTTCTAATAAAGGAGTCCGCTTGTTCGCCATCATCCAGGCCGCCGGTTGGCCCATCTGGCCATTGCTGCTCGTATCCATCATCGGGGTTGCGCTGATCATCGAACGCTCGGTCACACTGCGTGACGCGAAGATCGTCCCGGCCAACCTGCTTGGTCAGGTGGTGAACGTCTATCATCGCCAGGGCATCAACGACGAGGTGGTCGAAAAACTGGCGAAGGACTCGCCGCTGGGCCAGGTGCTCGCCGCGGGACTGCGCAACCACAAGGCCTCGCGCTACGTGATGAAAGACGCAATCGAAGAGGCGGGTCGCGGGGCCGCGCACGAACTGGCGCGCTTTCTCACCACGCTCGGCACCATCGCCACGGCTTCGCCGCTGCTCGGGCTGTTCGGTACCGTGGTGGGCATGATCGAGATCTTCGGTTCGCAATCGCCCACGGGCGCCAACCCGCAGCAACTCGCCCACGGCATTTCGGTCGCGCTCTACAACACCGGCTTCGGCATCGCCATCGCGGTGCCTGCGCTGATTTTCTACCGGCATTTCAGGAACAAGGTCGACGGCTATGTGGTGCGGATGGAGCAGGCGGCCTCCAAGCTGGTGGACATCGTGCACGGCGAGCGCGTTGAAATCGCCGTGCGCCCGCAACAGCAATGAACTTCCGGCGCGGACATCAGCGCGAGGAGCCGGAACTCAACCTGATTCCGATGATCGATGTGCTGCTGGTGATCCTGATCTTCCTGATGATCACCACCACCTATTCCAAGTACACCGAGCTGCAGATCAACCTGCCTACCGCGGACGCGGAAAAGCAGCTCGAGCGACCCAACGAAATCAACGTGCTGGTGAATTCCTCGGGCCAGTACATCATCAACAAGTCCGCGGTTACCTTCAGCAGCGTCCAGGCGCTCGCCGACGACCTGCGCCGCGCAGGCGGCACGCAGAAAGACCCGGTGATCGTGATTAGCGCGGATGCGACCGCCACGCACCAGGCCGTGATCCGCGTCATGGAGGCCGCGCGCGTCGCCGGCTACCCGCAGATCACCTTCACGACCGTCGCCAGCAAGTAGGCGGCGACCCGCCGCCATCGTCGCGCAAGCGCTCGCAAAACACTGGTACCGCCGAACTGCGCTCGCGTGGGTGATGTTGCCGGCGAGCTGGCTGTTCGGCGCGGTGATCCTGCTGCGCCGGCTCGCCTACCGCCTGCACCTCCTCGCAAGCGAGCGCACCGGAGTCCCGCTCATCGTGGTCGGCAACCTGAGCGTCGGCGGCAGCGGCAAGACCCCGCTGGTGCTGTGGATCGCCGAGCACCTGAAGAAGAACGGATACCGCCCCGGCATCGTCAGCCGCGGCCACGGCGCCCGCGTCGAGGCGCCGCGCGAGGTTACCATCGCGTCCGAACCGGACGAAGTGGGAGACGAGCCGATGCTGCTTGCGCGCCGCAGCGGCTGCCCGGTCTGGGTCGCGCCGCAGCGCGCGGCTGCAGCACGCGCGCTGCGCAGCGCGCATCCGGACTGCAATGTACTGGTGAGCGACGACGGCTTGCAGCACTACGCCCTCGCGCGCGACCTCGAAATCGCGGTGGTCGACGCGCGCGGTTTCGGCAACGGATTGCTGCTGCCGGCGGGACCTCTGCGGGAGCCAAGATCACGCCTGCGATCGGTGGACGCAGTGGTCGCGCATGACACCAGCGCCGTTCCCGGCTATGCGATGCGCCTCGCCGGTGAGCGATTCGTGCAGATGCTGGATGCCCGCAACGTGGTCGGCCCCGAGGCCTTGCGCGGGAAGGCGGTGCACGCGGTGGCCGGAATCGGCGACCCGGAGCGGTTTTTCCGCCAGATCGAGCGCCTCGGGCTGACCCTCGTGCGCCACCCGTTCGCGGACCACCATGCGTTCCAGGCCGGGGACCTGCAGTTCGGCGACGCCGCGCCGGTGGTGATGACCGAGAAGGACGCGGTAAAATGCAGGCGCTTCGCGCGTCCGGAATTCTGGATTTTCCCGGTCAGCGCCGAGCTCGATCCCGCTTTCGGCCGCTGGTTACTTGAAAGGCTTGCCCTGATCCATGGTCGACCCGCGATTGCTTGAGATTCTCGTCTGCCCGCTGTGCAAAGGGCCGCTGGTGCACCGCAAGGACGCGCACGAACTGGTGTGCAAGGCCGACCGGCTCGGGTTTCCGATCCGCGATGCGATTCCGGTGATGCTGGAAGAGGAGGCGCGCAAGCTCGATCCGGCCGAGGAAATCGCCGGTTGAACGATTTCGTTGTCGTGATTCCGGCGCGCTACGCGTCGAGCCGCTTTCCGGGCAAGCCGCTGGCCGATCTCGGCGGCAGGCCGATGGTGGTGCGCGTCGCCGAGCGCGCGCGCGCGAGCGGCGCGCGCTCGGTGCTGGTTGCCACCGACGACCAGCGCATTGCGTCCGCGGCGCGGGCGCACGGTGTCGAGGCGGTACTGACGCGCGCGGACCACGTTTCGGGCACCGGGCGCATCGCCGAGGTTGCGGCAGCGCAAGGCTGGAGCGGCGCGACGATCGTGGTCAACGTGCAGGGCGACGAGCCGCTCATCGAGCCTGAGCTGATCGCCGAAGTCGCACAAGCGCTCGCGCGTGACGCCGAGGCGAGCGTGTCGACCGCATGCCATCCGATCGACGACGCGCAGTCGGTGGCGAATCCCAACGTGGTCAAGGTGGCGCTCGAAGCGAACGGTCGCGCGCTTTATTTCAGCCGCGCGCCGATTCCGTTTGCGCGCGAAGCGTTTGCGGGGCTGTTCGACGGCGCCAGGCCCGCCCCGCCCGAGGGCCTGCCGTTCTACCGGCACATCGGTATCTACGCGTACCGCGTGGATTTTCTCGGCACCTACGCGGCGCTCGCCGAGTCGCCGCTCGAACGCTTCGAGGCACTCGAGCAGTTGCGCGTCCTGTGGCACGGGTACCGCATTGCGGTCGCGGTGAGCGGGCGCGCAGCGCCGCCGGGCGTCGACACGCCGGCGGACCTGGAGACGGTGCGTAGAATGATGGATCAATAAGAAAGGGGAGGGCAGCATGCGCTTGATCCTGGTTGGGCCGCCGGGTGCAGGGAAGGGCACCCAGGCCGGCTTCATCACCTCGAAGTACGGCATCCCGCAGATCTCCACCGGCGACATGCTGCGCGCGGCGATCAAGGCCGGGACGCCGCTCGGCCACGCGGCGAAGAAACTGATGGATGCAGGGCAGCTCGTCGCCGACGACATCGTCATCGCGCTGGCGAAAGAGCGGCTCGCGCAGCCGGACTGCGCGAAAGGCTACCTGCTCGACGGCTTTCCGCGCACCCTGCCGCAGGCCGAGGCGATGCGCAGCGCGGCCGTGCCGATCGAATATGTGCTCGAAATCGACGTGCCCGACGAGGACATCGTGCAACGGATGGGCGGGCGGCGCGCGCACCTCGCTTCGGGCCGCACCTACCACGTGAAGTTCAACCCGCCGAAGGTCGCCGACCGCGACGACCTCACCGGCGAGCCTCTGATCCAGCGCGACGACGATCAGGAAGCCACGGTGCGCAAGCGGCTCGAGGTCTACAAGTCGCAGACACGGCCGCTGATCGAGTACTACGTGAAATGGCGGGCGACCGGCGATCCGCGCGCCCCCAGGCACCTGCGAATCTCGGGTCGCGGGACCGTCGATGAGATCAAGGCCCGTGCGCTGCAGGCGCTCGGTTGAGGCGTGCCCGGCGGGCGATCTTTGGTAAAATCTCACGGTTTACCGGCGGGTCTCCCAGGCCCGCAACGAATCTAAAAGCAAGGGAGAAGCAATCATGTCGGGCGGACTCATTTTTGCGCTGGTGTGCGCGGGCCTCGCGCTCGCGTACGGCGCGGTGTCGATCAAGTGGATCATGGCCCAGCCCGCGGGCAGCGCGCGCATGCAGGAGATCGCGCTCGCCGTGCAGCAGGGCGCCTCGGCCTATCTCAAGCGCCAGTACACCACCATCACCATTGTCGGCGTGATTCTGTTCCTGGTGATCGGCCTGATCCCGAAGCTGGGCTGGGCCACCGCCTTCGGCTTTGCGATCGGCGCGCTGCTCTCGGGCCTGTCGGGCCTGATCGGGATGAACATCTCGGTGCGTGCCAACGTTCGCACCGCCGAGGCTGCCCGGAGCGGCCTGCAGCCGGCGCTCGATGTCGCGTTCCGCGGCGGCGCGATCACCGGCATGCTGGTGGTGGGCCTGGGACTGATGGGCGTGGCCGGATACTTCGCGATCCTCTACGCCAACGCGCATGACAAGAGCGCGCTCGAGCAGATCCTGCATCCGCTGGTGGGACTCGGGTTCGGCGGCTCGCTGATCTCGATATTCGCGCGGCTCGGCGGCGGCATCTTCACCAAGGGGGCGGACGTCGGCGCCGACCTGGTGGGCAAGGTCGAGGCGGGCATTCCCGAGGACGACCCGCGCAACCCGGCGGTGATCGCCGACAACGTCGGCGACAACGTCGGTGACTGCGCGGGCATGGCCGCGGACCTGTTCGAGACCTACGCGGTGACCATCATCGCGACGATGATCCTCGCCGCGCTGATCGTGAAGACCAGTTCGCCCAACGCGGTGATCTACCCGCTGGTGCTCGGCGGATTCTCGATTCTCGCCTCGATTGCCGGCACATTGTTCGTCAAGATCAAGGCGAGCGACAAGAACGTGATGCCCGCGCTGTACCGCGGATTATGGGTCGCGGGCGCGCTCGCGCTGATCGCCTTCTATCCGATCACCGAAGCGATGATGGGCGAAATCGTCAAGACCGTACCGTTCGAGGTTGCGGGCGGCAAGAAACTGATCACCGTCTGGCACCTGTGGGGCACCGCCGTCGTCGGCCTCGCGCTGACCGGTTTCCTGGTATGGATCACCGAGTACTACACCGGCACGCAATACAAGCCGGTGCAGCACGTGGCGCAAGCCTCGACCACCGGACATGCGACCAACATGATCGCGGGCCTCGGCGTGTCGATGCGCTCCACCGCCTGGCCGGTGTTTGCGGTGTGCGTGGCGATCTTCCTGTCGTACTGGCTCGCGGGCCTTTACGGCATCGCGATTGCCGCGACCTCGATGCTGTCGATGACCGGCATCATCGTGGCGCTCGACGCCTA
>JBGOTT010000110.1:0-11243 GCA_041476585.1 Gammaproteobacteria bacterium
ACCGCCGTATTGCCCTGAATCGTGATGTCCGCTCCAAGCCGTTGCAACTCGAGCGCATGCATGAAGCGGTTCTCGAAGATCGTCTCGGTGATCACCCCGGTCCCGCCCGCGACGGTATCGAGTGCCATGAACTGTGCCTGCATGTCGGTTGCCAATCCGGGGTAAGGCTCGGTGCGCAGGCTCACTGCCTGCGGACGGCCGGCCATCTCGATTTCGATCACGCTCGCGGAGGCGGCGATGCGCGCGCCGGCCTCGCGAAGCTTCTCCAGCGTCGCCTCGAGCGTCTCCGCGGCCGTGCCTAGCAGCCGCACCTTGCCGCCCGCTGCCGCCACGGCGGCGAGGAAGGTTCCGGTCTCGATCCGGTCGGGCATGACCTCGTGCTCGGCGCCAGCCAGCGAGGGCACACCCTCGATGCGGATGGTGCCAGTGCCCGCGCCCTCGATGCGTGCGCCCATCGCCGTAAGGCAGCGCGCGAGGTCGATCACCTCCGGCTCGCGCGCGGCGTTTTCCAGCAGGGTGGTGCCCTCGGCCAGCGTCGCTGCCATCATCAGGTGCTCGGTTCCGGTCACGGTGACGAGGTCCATCACGATATGAGCGCCGCGCAGCTTCTCCGCCGCGGCAATCATGTAACCATGCTCGACGCTGATACGCGCGCCCATTGCCTGCAGACCCTTGATATGCTGGTCGACCGGCCGCTGCCCGATGGCGCAGCCGCCGGGCAACGAGACCTTTGCGCGCCCGCAGCGCGCAAGCAGCGGCCCGAGCACCAGCACCGAGGCGCGCATCGTCTTTACGAGTTCGTACGGTGCTTCCGGGTTCTTAACGTCGGCGGCGCGTAGCGTGATGCGGCCATCGAACGGAGGGCCGGCCTCGACACCCATCTGGGCCAGCAGCTTCGCCATCGTGCGTACGTCCATCAGCTGCGGCACGTTGGTAAGCGCGAGCGCCTGGTCAGTCAGCAGCGCGGCGCACATGATCGGCAGTGCGGCGTTCTTCGCCCCGGAGACGCGTACCGACCCCTCAAGCGGCCTTCCGCCGCGGATCAGCAGCTTATCCATGCTGCCCGCGTTCCGCCCGCCACTCTTCCGGCGTGAGACAGCGCATCGACAGCGCGTGGATCTCCTCGCGCATACGCTCGCCCAGCGCCGCGTACACCAACTGATGGCGCTGCACGGGGCTGCGGCCCTCGAAGGCGCGCGACACGACCAGCGCCTCGAAGTGCTGGCCATCGCCGACCAGTTCCAAATGCTCGCATGCGAGGCCGCCTTCGATTCCCTGCCGGACGCTTTCCGGGGTGACCATGGCTCAACTCCGCAGTTTGTATCCGCGCCTGAGCAACCACAGGGTTGCGCAAGCCAGGCACACAAGGCAGGCCACAGCCACGGCGAAGCTGGTGCCCGGTGCCACATCGGAGACGCCGAAAAAACCGTAACGAAATCCGTCGATCATGTAGAAAACCGGGTTGAAACGCGATATCGCCTGCCAGACCTCCGGCAGCGAGTGGATCGAGTAGAACACGCCGGAGAGAAACGTCAGGGGCATGATGACGAAATTCTGAAATCCCGCGAGCTGGTCGAATTTGTCGGCCCAGATCCCGGCGACCACGCCCAGCGTCCCCAGCACCGCGCTTCCCAGCAGCGCGAACACGATCGCCCACAGCGGCGCGGCGAGCGACAGGTCGACGAACCACACCGTCGCCGCGAGCACGCCGAGCCCGACGACGAGCGCGCGCGCCATCGACGCCAGCACGTAGGCGCCGAAGAACTGCAGATACGAGATCGGCGGCAGAAGAATGAAGATGATGTTTCCGGTGATCTTCGACTGGATCAGGCTCGAAGAACTGTTGGCGAACGCGTTTTGCAGCACGCTCATCATCACCAGCCCCGGCACGAGGAAGGCGGTGTACCGGACGTTGTCATACACGCGCACGTGCTCCTCCAGCGCCTGGGCAAAGATAAGCAGATAGAGCATTGCGGTCAGCACCGGCGCGGCGATTGTCTGGAACGCGACCTTCCAGAAACGCAGCACCTCCTTGTAGAACAGCGTCAGGAAACCGGTCATGCGGAACGGTCCATGATGCGCACGAACACCTCCTCGAGATCCGGCGGCTGCAATTCGAACTCGAGGATGGTCTCGCCGGCCTGGCGCAGTCCGACCAGCACCTGCTCGAGCTCGGCGTAATCGTGCAGCTCGAGCGTGAACCGGTCGCCGTCGCGCGCAAGCACGCGCGACGCAAGCTCGAGTGGCAGCTCTTCGCGATCGAGCCGCAGCTTGAGCTGCAGGCCGCGAAACGTCTTCAGAAGGTTGGGGGTCGAGTCGAGGGCCACCAGCCGCCCCCCCTTGAGCATGCCGATGCGACCGCACAGCAACTCGGCCTCTTCGAGGTAATGCGTAGTGAGCACGATGGTGTGCCCGTCGTGATTCAGGCGCCGTACGAAACTCCAAAGCCCCTGGCGCAGTTCGACGTCGACGCCCGCGGTGGGCTCATCAAGCACGATCACCGGGGGCTTGTGCACCAACGCCTGCGCCACCAACACGCGCCGTTTCATGCCGCCGGACAGGGTTCGCATGTTGACCCCGGCCTTGGCCGTCAGGTCGAGATGGTACATCACCTCGTCGATCCAGTCGCCGTTAGCGCGCAACCCGAAATAGCCGGACTGGAACTCGAGCGTCTCGCGCACCGTGAAGAACGGGTCGAACACCAGCTCCTGCGGTACCACTCCCAGCATGCGCCGCGCGCGGCGGTAATCGTCGACCACATCGGCGCCCATCACCTTCACGCTGCCCGCGCTGGCTCGCGTCAGCCCGGCGACGATGCTGATCAACGTGGTCTTGCCGGCCCCGTTCGGCCCGAGCAGTCCGAAGATCTCCCCGGGTTCGATCGCGAGCGACACGCCGGCGAGCGCCTGAAGCGCGCCGTAGCGCTTCTCGACATCCCGGACCTCGATGGCGTACACGATAGGAACAGGGGAATCGGAACAGGGGAACCCTACGGTTCCCCCGTTACCCCCTCCCCAACCGGATTGACACTAGTTTGGCTGCTCGGCGACCGGCAGCAGATCGCCGATGCCGTACAACTGGGCGAGCGTGGAAAAGCCCTGCGGAGGATGGGCCAGCGCAAGCGGCCGGCCGGCGCGCTGCGCCTCGCGCAGCCACGCGAGCACCACGGCGACCAGCGAAGAATCGAGTTCGGCAACCTCGGCCAGATCGACGATCCGCGCACCGTTGCGCAGCTGTTCGAGGCCGGAATCGAGCAGCGCGCTGACGGTTGCAAGGGTGACCGGGCCGCTCACCAGCATCCGGTCGCCTTCGCGACGGATCACTTCTTCTCCGCCCGTGCCGAAGACGCGTTGGAACGGTTCTTCGCCACGAGGGTCTTGATCAGGCCGTCGATACCCGCTTCGCGCACCTGGTTGGCAAAATCGGTGCGGTAATTCGCCACCAGGCTCACGCCGCCCACGATCACGTCGTAAACCTTCCAGCCCACAGCGGTCTTCTCCATGCTGTAGTCGATGCTGACCGGTTGCGCGCCCGACTGCACCACGCGGACCTGGACGTTCACATCCGTATCGGTGGGCTTGAGGCGCAGCGGAAGGAAATCGAATTTCTGGTCGCGGTAGGCCGAAAGCGCGCTGGCATAGGTGCGCACCAGCAGCGTGCGGAACTCCTGCGTGAGGTGCTTTTTCTGCTCAACGGTCGCCTTCGGCCAGTTGGCGCCCAGCGCCAGGCCGGTCATGCTGGTGAAATTGAAATGCGGCAACACCTTGAGTTCGATCAGATCGATGACTTTCTTCTGGTCGCCTGCCTGAATATCCTTGTCCTTGCGGATGATGTCGATCACCTCGAGCGTGACGCTTTTCACGAGCACGTCGGGCAAGACTTCCTGCGCGGGAGCGGCGCCCGGCCATCCGGCGACCGCAAACATCAGCAAACGCCTAGCGAGGCTGAGCAGGCGGTTGAGCATTGTCTGCGCCGGTAATCGCGGGCGCGGCGGCAACGGGATCGTTGGCCGCCTCGCTGCGTTCGGCCGGCGCGAGCTCGGCCTGAGGCTCGCGCTCGCCGCGCAAAGAGCGCTCCTCGCGCGGCGGATTGCCGTCGTAGATCAGGCTGCGCCGGCGCTGCAGATACGCATCGCGCTGGAACACGTACTTGTCGAGCGCCGCTTCCTCGAGCACCCTGCTCGCGTCGAGCAGGTCGGCGCGCTTGCCGGTCGCGCGTGTGACGAACATCAGGTTGCGCACATCGACTGGGCGATGGTTGAGCACCGGATCGAAGTGGACGTCGAGCACGCTGCCAATGCTGTCGCGCACCGTGCTCGAGCCGAAGAGCGGCCAGACGATGTACGGCCCGTCGCCCGCGCCCCAGCGGCCGAAAGTCTGGCCGAAATCCTCGTTGTGCTTTTCCAGACCGATATCGCTCGCCACATCGATCAAGCCGAGTATGCCGATCGTGGTGTTGAACGCGAGCCGCGCAAAATCGCCAACTGCATCGCCGGGTTTGCCCTGCAGGAGATTGTTCACGCCGATGAACAGGTCGTCGATGTTGGCGAAGAAATTGCGCACGCCGGTGCGCACGAAGGTGGGTAGCACATCGCGGTAGGCCGTTGCAACCGGCTTGCCGATGGCCTCGTCAAAACCTTCGTTGAAGCCGTACATCGCGCGGTTGAATCCCTCGATCGGATCGCGCGCATCGGTGCCGTTGGTGGCGCACCCAGATGCCAGAGCGACAGCGAGCGCCGCCAGCAGCAGCCTTGCCCGCGCGATGAAGCCCCCAGTTGCCGCGTTCGCCATCACTTTGCTTCCTTGTTGTCCTTGCCTTCCTGCGCCTTGTTGAACAGAAACTGGCTGATCAGGTTCTCCAGCACCACCGCCGACTGCGTCAGACGCAGCCGGTCGCTGTTCTTGAGCATTGCGCTGTCGCCGCCCGCCTCCAGTCCGATGTACTGCTCGCCCAGCAGCCCCGATGTCAGTATCTTGGCGACCGTGTCGCGCGGAAACTGATAGCGGGCCTCGATGTTCATCGCTACCATCGCCTCGAAACTCTCGTTATCGAAGCGCACTTCGGCCACCCGGCCGACCACCACACCGGCGCTCTTGATCGGAGCCCGCACCTTCAGACCGCCGATGTTAGCAAACTTGGCCTGCACCTGATACGTCTGAGCGGTCGAAAAAGAGGCCAAATTACCCACCTTCATTGCAAGAAACAGCAAGGCGGCGAAGCCGATGGCCACAAAAACGCCGACCCAGAGGTCGATGGTGGAGCGGTTCATGACGCGTTTCCTCCGGTAAACATCAGCGCGGTGAGCACGAAATCCAGCGCCAGGATGGCAAGCGACGAGGTCACCACCGTGCGGGTCGTCGCGCCCGACACGCCCTCCGCGGTGGGCGGGGCGTCGTAGCCCTCGAATACCGCGATCCAGCAGACCGCGACGCCGAACACGACGCTTTTGAGCACCCCGTTCAGTATGTCGCTGCGCACGTCGACCGCCGCCTGCATCTGCGACCAGAAGGCGCCCTCGTCCACACCGATCAATTGCACCCCGACCAGGTAGCCGCCGAAGATCCCGGTTCCCGAGAACAGCGCTGCCAGCAACGGCATCGAAATCACGCCGCCCCAGAAGCGCGGCGCGACCACCCGTGCAATCGGGTCCACCGCCATCATTTCCATGGCCGAGATCTGCTCGGTGGCCTTCATCAGGCCGATCTCCGCAGTGATGGCGCTGCCCGCGCGGCTGGCAAACAGCAGTCCGGCGACCACGGGCCCGAGTTCGCGCACCAGCGACAACGCGACCAGGACGCCGAGCGATTCGGAGGCGCCGTAGCGCTGCAGCGTCTCGTAGCCCTGCAGGCCGAGCACCATTCCGACGAACAGGCCGGACACCAGAATGATGATCAGCGAGAGAACCCCGGAAAAATAGATCTCGCGCATCGTCAGGTGAAAGCGCCGCAGCGCGGTGCCGGAATGCACCAGCATGTAGAAGAAGAAACGGCTGGCGAAGCCCAGCCGCCAGATTCGCGTGGTCACCGTCTGGCCGAGCCGGCGCAACGGTTGGGCAACGCGTTCGGCGAATTGCGTCATGCGCGCGCCCGTGCGCCAGCCGCGAACCCGAGCTGCTCACGGTAGCCTGGCGCGGGATAGTGAAACGGCACCGGCCCGTCGGGCTCGCCGTGCACGAACTGATGCACGAAGGCCTCGCGCGAGCGGCGCACCTCCTCGACGGTCCCCTTCGCGACCACGCGGCCATCGGCCATGAAATAGACATAGTCCACGATCGGCAGGGTCTCCTCGACATCGTGCGTGACGATGATCGAGGTCGCGCCGAGCGAATCGTTCAGGCGGCGAATCAGGCGAGCCACCACGCCGAGCGAGATCGGATCGAGCCCGGCAAAGGGCTCGTCGTACATGATCAGTTCCGGATCCAGGGCGATGGCTCGCGCCAGCGCCACGCGCCGCGCCATTCCGCCCGAGAGTTCGGCCGGGGTCAGGCGGGAAGCGCCGCGCAGCCCTACGGCCTCGAGCTTGAGCATCACGAGGTCGTGGATCAGCTCATCGGGCAATGCAGTGTGCTCGCGCAGCGGAAATTCGACGTTCCGGTACACCGACAGGTCCGTAAACAGCGCCCCGAACTGGTACAGCATGCCCATGCGCCGTCGCAGGGCGTACAGCCGGTCGCGGTCGAGCTCGTGCACCGTCTCGCCCAGGACGCGGGCGCTGCCGCGCGAGGGCCCGAGCATGCCTCCGATGATGCGCAGCAACGTGGTCTTGCCGCACCCGGACTGTCCCATGATGGCCACCACTTTGCCGCGCGCGATGCGCATGTCGATGCCGCGCAGGATCGGCCGGACGTCGTAGGTGAACGACAGGTCGTCGATTTCGACGACCTGCTCTGCGGTCCGGGGGGAGGTCACGTCGGATTGGCGCGAAAAATGTGAATTCTAATCTACACGCGAAACCTCCCGGCTTTGCGTCGGTTGAAAGCGGGTTCCGCTGTATCATTTCGCCCATGCAAGATGCACTTCAGTCGCAGGGCGCACCGGCGCTCGCCATCCGGGCGCTGGACAAACGCTACGGCGCGCAGGCGGCGCTCGCTGCGATCAACCTCGACGTTGCGGCCGGCGCGGCATTCGGGCTGGTCGGCGCCAACGGCGCGGGCAAGACCACGCTCATCAAATGCGTCCTCGACCTGTGCGCGGCAAATGCCGGGTCGATCGACATCTTCGGCGTTCCGCATGCCGAGCCGCGCGCGCGCGCGCGGCTCGCGTTCATTCCCGAGCGCTTCGTCCCGCCCCATTATCTGGCCGGGCGCGAGTTCATCGCGCTGATGCTGGCGCTGAACAACGCCGCGTACGACGCGCGCCGCATCGCGGCGCTGCTCGAGGACCTGGAGCTGGAGGCTGCCGCGCTCGAGCGTCCGGTGCGGCAGCTGTCGAAGGGCATGACGCAGAAGCTGGGCCTGGCGAGCTGTTTCCTGGTCGAGCGCGACCTCTACATCCTCGACGAACCGATGAGCGGGCTTGACCCGAGCAGCCGGGTCGCGGTGAAATCGGTGCTCGGACGGCTGATGCGCGAGGGCCGGACGCTGTTTTTCACCTCGCACGTGCTCGCCGACGTCGAAGAGCTGTGCTCCACAATCGCGATCCTCGCCGACGGCCGGATGCGCTTTCACGGCGCGCCGGAGGAGTTGTGCGCGCGATATTCCGAACCCCACCTCGAGCGGGCATTCATCCGATGCATACGCGGCGATGGCCACGCGCCTGAAATCCGCCACTGAGCGAAAGCCCTCGCTGCTGATCGTCGACGACGACGCGCTGATCACCGACACGCTGGCGTTCGCGCTCGGCGCGGATTTCGATGTTCACTGCTGCGATTCGCGGCGCCACGCGGTCGACCTGTTGCGTCAGCTGCCTGAGGCGCCGCAACTCGCGCTGGTCGATCTCGGCCTGCCGCCGACGCCGCACAGACCCGAGGAGGGCTTCCAGCTCATTGCCGACCTGCTCGCGCATTCGCCGGGCATGCGCATTTTCGTGCTTTCCGGCCAGAACGACGCCGCCAACGCGCGCCGCGCTCGCACGCTCGGCGCAGCCGAGTTCATCGCCAAGCCCTGCGATCCGGCGACGCTGCGGCGCATGCTCAACCGCGCCCTGGAGTTCCAGGCCGCAGAGATCGCAGGCTTGCCGGCCGGCGCAGACGAACTGATTGGCGCGAGCCCGGCAATGGTCAAACTGAGAAGCCAGGTCGCGCAGTTCGCGGATTCGCCTTTCCCGGTCCTGATCGAGGGGGAATCTGGCAGCGGCAAGGAGCTGGTTGCAGCCAGCCTGCACCGCCTGTCGTCTCGCGCCGCACGGCCCTATTTCGCGCTCAACTGTGCAGCGATTGCGCCGACGCTGGTCGAACCGACGCTGTTCGGCTACACCAAGGGCGCCTTTACCGGCGCCACTGCGAACAAATCAGGGTACTTCGAGGACGCGCAGGACGGCACGCTGTTCCTGGACGAGATCGGTGAACTGCCGCTGGAGTTGCAGGCGAAGCTGCTGCGCGTGCTGGAGAACGGCGAATACCAGCGCGTGGGCGAGACGCAGACGCGGGTGTCGCGGGCAAGAGCGATTGCCGCCACCAATCGAGACCTGCGCCAAGAGATCAAGAGCGGCACCTTCCGCGCCGACCTTTATCACCGGTTGTCGGTATTCACGCTGGCGGTCCCGCCACTGCGCGAGATGGACAACGACAAGCTCGCGCTGCTCGATCATTTCTGCCGCCTCTATGCCGGGCAGTCGGGCGTGCAGCCGTTCACGCTGGACGAAACGGCTGAACGGCGCTGGCTCGATTATGCGTTTCCCGGCAACGTGCGCGAGCTGCGCAACATCGTGATCCGCCTCACCACCAAATACGCCGGTCAGCGCCTATCGGTGGCCGAGGTCGAGCCCGAATTCGATTTCGAGAGCAGCGCCGAGGGGCCGCTGATGGACGCAGCCGGCCGGGACATCGTCGAGCAGGCGCTCAAGCATATCGAACGCGAGGGGCATTTCCACCTCGACGAGATGCTCAAGACCTGGGAGCGCGGCTATATCGAGGCCGCGCTCAAGCTCGCGCGCGGCAATGTGAGCCAGGCCGCCAGGCTGCTCGGCGTCAACCGCACTACGCTCTACAGTCGAATGGAAACGAGAACAGCGGACGCTGACGCCGGTTCCCCCGCACCCCCTCCCCAGACGAAGACGCGGTAGGCCGGGTGGCGATGTACCTCGAGCACTTCGGGCTGCGCGAATCGCCGTTTCGCATCACGCCGCATACGGATTTCTTCTTCGACGGCGCGGACCGCGGCGCCACCCTCGCGGCCTTGCTGTACGCCGTGCTTCACGAAGAAGGCATCGTCAAGGTCTCGGGTGAGGTCGGCAGCGGCAAGACCATGCTGTGCCGCATGCTGATCGAGAGGCTGCCGCCCGAAGTCGAAACCGTCTACCTCGCCAACCCGTCGCTATCGCGCCAGGAGATCATGCAGGCGATTGCCGAGGATCTCGATCTCAAGTATTCGGGCGACAGCACCACCGCGGCCGTACGCGAACTGGTGGCGCGGCTGATCGAGCTGCACGCGTCCGGGCGCCGCGTGCTGATCCTGATCGATGAAGCGCACGCCATGCCGCCCGAGACGCTCGAACAGGTCCGGCTTCTGTCCAACCTCGAAACGCGCCGGCACAAGCTGCTGCAGATCGTGCTCTTCGGCCAGCCGGAGCTCGACCTGACACTCGATGCGCCTTCGATGCGACAGTTGAAGGACCGCATCACCCACAGCTTCCGCACCCGGCCGCTCACGGTCGATGAAGCGGCGCGCTACCTCGGTTTTCGCATGCGCGCGGCCGGGTACAAGGGCGCGGACGTGTTCACGCTCAAGTCAATCGCCCTGATCACGCGGGCCGCGAGCGGGCTCACCCGGCGCATCAACATCCTCGCCGACAAGGCGCTGCTGGCGGCGTTCACGGAGGACCGCCATGCCGTCGAAGAGCCGCAGGTGCGCGCGGCGATCAGGGATTCGGAGTTCGCGCGCCTGCCAAGGCGCGCGGGCAGGCAGTGGCAGATTGCCGGCTGGGCAGCGGCGATCGCTGCAGTGCTCGCGCTGGGCGGCTACGCTTTGTTTCAATCCGGCGCCGGCGAGACCCGCGTCGCAACGGCTGCGCCCGCGCCGATGGGCAATCCACCTGCAGCGGCGGTCATCGCTGAGCGAACGCCGTCCCCGACCACCGCAGAGGCTCTCGAGGCAGCGGCGCCGGCGAACACGATCGCAGCGTACGAGCCGAAGCCCGTGGCGCCCATGCTGAGCGTTGATGCGGCCAAGCGAATGGCCGGATACCTGCCAGCCGGCAACAAGCTGTTGGCCGAACGCCTGGCGGCCACCCGAGCGGCGCTCGAGGGTAAGCCCGACGCGCATTTCAGCCTCGAGCTGTTCGTGGCCGACAACAGCGACCCGGCGCGTACCGAGCGCTTCCTGCAGCGCGCCCGCGATCTGGTCGATCTGTCGGACCTGTACGTCATTCCGATCGCAGAAGGCCGAAAGTACCGTCTCCGGATCACCTATGGCACGTTTCCCGACCGCGTCTCGGCCGAGGAAGCCGCTCGGCGGCTGCCGCCCAAGTACCGTCAGGCGTTCCGGCCTGAGCCCAGGGATTTCAATGAGTTGCGAAGCAGCCTGTAGAGCAGGCTGGCGGGATGCATGATAACCTTCACAAGTTAGGGGAGGCTTGTGTGGAAATCCTTATGCTGTGGCTGAGAGTTTCCCTGTTGGTTCTGGTGGCGGCGCTGGCCACCGGCTGCGGCATGGCGCCGGTCAAACAATCCGAGGGCCACCTGCGCGAGGAACCGCCGAAAAGCGCGGGCGAGATCCCCCCGACAGTGCAAGTCGCGCCGCCGCTGCCCAAGCCGCGGCCCACGGTTCGGCCAGAAACCTACAGCGTGGTGGTCAACAATGTGCGCGTCGACGATCTGCTGTTCGCGCTCGCGCGCGATGCCAAGATCAACCTCGATATCCACTCGGGCGTCACCGGTACTGTGACGCTCAACGCCATTGACCAAACTCTTCCGCAGCTGCTCAATCGGATCGCCAGGCAGGTCGACATGCGCTACGAAGCGGACGGGGCGAATCTGATCGTCATGCGCGATACGCCATTTTTGCGCGCCTACAAGGTTGACTACGTGAGTGCGTCGCGCAACGTGAAGATGCAGTCCACGGCGTCTACCCAGTTCTCAAGCGCAGG